>CAKARX010000135.1:0-2511 GCA_916720745.1 uncultured Atopobium sp. | reverse complement strand
AACATTTGGGTACACAAATCATGTACGGGCGAGTTTGCTCGTGCATGATTTTTATTTACACAGCATTCGCGGAGAGGTCTGCTTATGAAGAAAATTGTATTTATCATCGGTTCTGGCCGAAAGAACTCGTTTAACAAAACGCTGAGTCAGGTTGCTGCAAAGGCACTTGAAGGCAAGGCAGAGATCGAGGTTGTTGGCGTTTTGGACGTTCCTTTGCTCAACCAAGACGAAGAATTCCCAGCTCCTGAAGGTGTTCAGAAAGTCAGGGATGCTGTCATGGCTGCTGACGGCGTGTGGCTCTTTACCCCAGAGTACAACTACAGCATCCCCGGTACCGTTAAGAACATCTTGGACTGGCTGAGCCGTCCGCTCACTTCTGATTACGAGAAAAAATCTGAGACCGCCATCGCTGGTAAGGTTGTCACCGCAAGTGGCGTTGGTGGTAGAAACAAGACCGCAGGATCGCTCGCTGTAGTAAAGCAGCAGTTCCTGGCCCTGCACACCAAGCCAGTTGAACCATTCAATGGTTTCTCGCTTCCTGTAACCGCTTGGACTGAGGGAACTTGGGAGCCAGAGCCCGAGGTTCACCAGGCAATTGCTCAGCAGGCAGAGGATTTTCTCGCCGCACTGTAAGCTGTACGCCTAGCGTACCAACGCAAACGGGCCCGCAAGCTCGTGACCGCAATGCGCGCGATCGCAATGCGAGCGCAAGTTCGTGACCGCAAAGCGTGCCTGCAAAGCGCGCCTACAAAGCGTGCCTGATTTCTGCAAAGAATCTGTAACTTTTGCCTGAAAGCATCAAAGAATCGGTGGATTTTGCCTAATTTCATCAAAGAGTCTGTACCTCAAGCACAGACTCTTTGCACTTTTCAGGCAGGATAGATACGACGTCCCTCAAAATCAATTCAAATCTGACGTAATTTTGTTCGAGAAAAACGTGCGCTGACTCTACTCCGTAAATTTTTCAGTGTCGATTAATCCAAAACCCAGGTAATTATGTTTCCAGTCGATCCAAAAGTGGGGTAATTATGTGCCAAAAGGCACATAATTAGGTGGGTTTTGGATCAGAATCGTTCTTCTCGACACATAATTAGTTCACTTTTAGATTAATCGAGCTTCAAAAATCTACATTCACCAGCGCGACGCACATAATTGCATCGATTTTGGATCATGCGGGCAAGCAAAAGCTGAATCGTTTCGGAGACACTCGCCAAGCTACACACAAAAAAGCCGATAATACATCATGTACCAGCGGTTTTGTTTGTGATGTACCTGCCGAGAAACCCACGCACCCGCAGCTCGCGGCGCAACTGGCGAGAAACCCGGCAGCTCGTAAGGTCAGTGTGCACTCACAAAAAGAACCCGGATGCCGCGCAATAGCATCCGGGCTTTGGTGTGTCTAGACGGAGGAGAGGGCCGTTGCTAGACAAGATGTGTATCGTACCTTGTTTGTGTACTGCGTTTATTCCCGCTTCGCAGCTTGTTTACACGAGCTTTACTTACCAACAAACTCCGAGATGGTCTTGTACAGGTCGCTTGCCTGGAAGTCCTTGATAACCTTGGAATCTTTCCTCTGGTCGCAGACCTCAAGCAGTGCCTTCAGAGAAGCCTTATCGGGGTCAGTCTGATAATCTGCCTCGGCCTGAATGAGCTTGTACTTGGCAATAACCATGTCCATGAGCTTGGCGTTGTTGCCCTCGGCGTTTGCGTCGTCAAGGCCATCAAATGCCAGCGTAGAAACAACACCGTAACCACCAGTCAGGAAGTGGTTGCCCACAAAGTCGTTAGGGTTGACCTTGTTGTCAATGACAGGTGAATTCTTAGTGTTGGTGAGCAGCACCAAACTGGTGTTGTTGTAGACGTCAATGACAGTAAGTGTGCCGGTCCAGCCGGTGTGACCAACAGTTGAAGCATCTGCAATAGGCGAGAAGGCCCACTGGTAGCCAATATGACCTTTGCGTCTCCAGCCCAAACCGTAGGTGACATTTGTGTCTTTTGGCTTGATGAACTGGTCGTGAACGTCCTCGCTGAAGAGCATAGTGTTGCCGTAACCACCACGGTTCATAACAGTCTGGACAAGAACAGCCAGGTCAGAAGCGTTTGCAAACAGACCAGCGTGACCAGAGATTCCACCCATGGCGTAGTAGGCCTTCTCGTCATGGACAGTACCCTGAATGGTGTCTGTACGCATGTTGTCAAAGGTAATCAGGCCGTCACGAGTGTTACCGTTGAGCTCGGTAGCTGCGATTCCGTCAGCCTTGAAGCCGTTGTCTAGTGGGTTGAATGTGACGTTCTTGAGTCCCAGTGGCTCGTAAAGAGCTTCCTTAACGTACTGGTCAAGGCGCTTGTTGGTGATCTTCTCGATGATAAAACCAAGAAGCATGTAGTCTACGTCAGAATAGGCAGTCTTGGTACCTGGGACATACTGCAGAGGAGTCTCGATGATCTTCTGCAGGATCTCGTCGCGATTCTGGGAGTACAGCTTCTGGTTTGCGTTTGGCTGTGGATCGT
>CAKARX010000134.1:0-2514 GCA_916720745.1 uncultured Atopobium sp. | reverse complement strand
ATCACTCACCAAGCTCACAAATACCAGGAATAAGATCAGCTAACAGCTGACGAGTACGTGCACGAACCTCAGCAATTGTGCCATCTGCATCTACAGCTTTTACACGCTCTGGCTCATTTTGCAGAAGCTGCTTATAACCAGCAAAAACACGCTCCTGGAAGGCAACACCTTCTGCTTCTAGCCTATCGGCATCATTTTGCGTAGCACGCGCATGAGCAACTGTTGGCTCAAGCATAAAGACAAGGGTTCTATCAGGAGAAACCCCACAGCTTCCCAAACGATTTGCACGGTGTACAAGGTCTGTATCAAGACCGCGACCAGCTGCTTGATAAGCATAGGTGGAATCGTAGAAACGATCGCATAAGACAATCTTGCCGGCAGCTAGAGCTGGGCGGATAACCTCTCCTACCAGCTGAGCACGACTTGCTTCGTAGAGAAGCAACTCACACTCATCACACATAGCATCGTTTTCTGGGTTAAGAACCACGCCTCTGATCTGCTCAGAAATAGCAGTTCCACCGGGCTCGCGAACAAAGACCACGTCAAAGCCAAGAGCTTCAAGGTCTTCTCGCAGAAGAGAAGCTTGTGTTGACTTACCACAGCCATCAACGCCTTCAAGCGTGATAAACAAACCTTGAGATGTACGTGTGCTTTTGTTCATGCTTCCCTCCCTCTTAACTATCTCACGATACAGGCAGATTGTGTTTCTCGCCATGAATATTCTAAAGGTTTTACGTATTTCCACATGAAAAGCGCTCAAAAATGGGTAAAAATACGTATGGAGCGGGCGTTGGAGAGGGACGCTCGTTCTTCCGAAAACGGTGCACCTCTCGATGCACCGTCATACGTTTACTTTTTTGCTGCCTTGGTGGATTTGGTGCTCTTAGTACTCTTACGAGCGCCTCTACGCGAGGCAGTTTTCTTTTCTTTACCAGGACAATCATAATTTGGACAGAGCTTCCAAGGACCCCTCTGGGTGGTAACAACCACCATAGGAGCACCGCAGTCCGGGCAAACCTCATCGGTCTTCTCGAGCTTTCCACGAGCAGGCAGAGGATAGCTGGTCTCGCACTCCTCGTAGTTGGCGCAGCGAATAAAACGCTTGCCCGTACGCTCTGACTTGTGGGCCACCAGGTCCCCGTGCTTGCCATTGGCCTTGCAGGTTGGACACTCACCCACAATAAGATCTGGCTCTGCGTTTGTAGGACAAGCAGGATTAATGCAAGTCTCATACGCACGCTGTCTAAACGGCTGAACCTTTACACGAGGAGCACCGCACTCTGGGCAGACACCGGCCTCTCCCTCAAGCGGCTCAACGCGTCCCTGAGGCAGTGGATAGGTAACATCGCAGTCTGGCCAACCCATGCAGCCAACAAAGCTTCCACGAGTCTTCAGAGAGCTCTTAGCAACCAAGTCCTTGCCGCACTTAGGGCAGGTTCCCACCTTTGCGTCAGCAGTAACTGCATCAGCAATGGCCTCAGACAGGTCTTCTTTGTGGTCAATGAGCGTATCAATCATGCCTGCAAGCAAAGCTCTTGAGTGTGTAACAACGCCATCACGCGTATCTTTGCCCTCAGCAACGCTTGTCATATCGGACTCAAGTTCTGCCGTCATATCAGGCGAGGTAATGTGTGGTGCAAACTGCGAAAGTGCATCAACAATTGCCATACCAAGCTGGCTTGGCTCAACAGGATCATTCTTGAGGTATTTACGCTGGTAAAGCGTATCAATAATGGAGGCACGCGTAGACTTTGTACCAAGGCCTCGCTTCTCCATCTCTTGAATAAGTTTGCCCTGGCTGTAGCGAGCAGGTGGCTCTGTCTGCTTAGCGTCAAGCGACAAAGACTGAATGGAGACAATCTCTCCCTCGCCGACATCAGGAATCTGGTCATCCTTCTTAAGGCCAAAGGGATAAATCTCTCTAAAGCCTGGCTCAGCCAGTACGGTTCCATTTGCAACAAAGGGCTGACCAGCAACATCAAGCGTGATCTTAGTGCCGCTCATAGTAGCTGGACCCATAAGGGTTGCAAGGAATCTACGAGCAATTAAGTTATAGAGCTTCCAAGCTGCAGGCTGCAAAGCATCTGGATTTGCTGCTGCCGTTGGATAAATTGGTGGGTGGTCAGTAGACTCCTGCTTACCACGAGTGGCATGAAGCTTTGGCTGACCCAAAAGCTTTTTGCAGGTAGGAGCATACTGAGGAACTGCAGACAGCGTACGGACACAGTCCTTCAAGTCAAGCGAACTTGGGTAGACCGTGTTATCAACACGCGGGTATGAAATCAAGCCGTCCATGTACAGAGACTCTGCCAAACGCATAGTTCTAGCTGGCGAGATACCCTCTGCAGCTGCAGCTGCCTGGAGCGACGTAGTGTTAAACGGAGCTGGTGGCTGCTGCTTTCTGCTACGAGACTCAATCTCGACAACCGTTGCCTGCGTCTGATCTTTAACAACGGCGTATGCTGCGTCTGCTTCCACTTGATCCCAGAACCTTGCGGTCTGGTGAACCATCTT
>CAKARX010000133.1:0-2536 GCA_916720745.1 uncultured Atopobium sp. | reverse complement strand
TACATATTTGCATAAGTTCTTCACGATACCAGTAATACTTATTAAACTCATCAAAAGATGTAATATCATCAAAACTAGGTCTTTTTTCTGCCATTCTTCAATCCTTTTTTTATTATTCATTTTATTTTGTAACATCAATTAAATACTAACTGCATCAAATAAATTTTTCTAACATTATCTTAACTCCCAAAAACGGCCATAAAGCTCGTTTCCAAGCAGCCAGCCCTTCTTGGTAGGCCTATATGAAGCCTTAATCCCAGAATCTGCTGCATCAACGCATTCTAGTAACTCATCTTGTACACAGGCATCAAACACTTCTTGTAAAGTTAACGCACCAAATACCTGCTCAGACTCACCCAAAAGCGCAGGCGCAATTGGCTCTGTGAGGCGTACATGGAGCATCAAATCTTCTGCCACAGCCTCTCTGTAGGTCAAAAATTCAACGTCAAACTCTGTCGAGAAAAGCGATACGCCTTCAGCAATTTTATTTGGAGAATCAAGCACCACAAGTCGCACACGAATAGCGTCTTGTGGTCGCGTTGGTAAAGAGATGTTTTTCTTTGCCAGAGCATCATACTCATACGCTGTCAACATACTTGCAGCACTGGTACCTAGACCAAGATACGACTCACCTGTCCAGTATATCTTATTATGCTTGCAACTTTTCTGATTGCGAGCATAACTTGCCACTTCGTAGCGCTCAAATCCCGCTGCTTGAAGCATCTTTGAAGCCGTTTGCATTCGATCTGCCTGCACGTCATAAGCATTCCATGGAATGTCTTTATCTTGGGTTTGCTTAGCTAATGCCGTGCCGTCTTCAATAGTAAGTGGATAGACACTCACATGATTTACCCCAAGCGAGATAAACCTTGAAAGCGTGTACTCCCAAGAACTCTCTGTTTGCTCAGGAATAGCGCACATGAGATCAACCGACACTTCGTAGCCGCTCTCTTTTGCAGCTAAAACTCCATCGTATGCCAGATCAGCTGAATGAATTCTGCCAAGCTCCTTAAGCTCATTATCATTAAAACTTTGAACTCCCAAAGAAATTCTCGTTACTCCGCCTTTAGAGAGATTAGCGAGAAGATTATCAGATAGTGAGTCTGGATTTGCTTCCATGCTGAACTCACTAGGCTGCGTAAGAGACAAGACGTGCTGCGCCAAATCCACTGCATTTTGACCAAGCAAGCTTGGCGTTCCGCCGCCTATATAAACTGTTTTTGTGGCTGCTAACAAACCAAGTTGAGCGGCTTCATCTAGCTGTTGTTTTAGAGCTTTAACGTAATTATTCATGCGACTATCTTCTTGCCTTGTAGACCAAGAAGAGAAATCGCAATAGAAGCATTTTTGAGAACAAAACGGAATATGCAGATAAAGTGCAGAGGTAGCCGTTTGATTGTATTTAGACTGCCAAGAATCCACAACAGACCACTAGCTCATAGATGGATCGAACTCAGGAGATTCCTGCTCACCCTCAAGCTGCTTGACGGTTTCTTTAATCTCTAGAGCAAGATCAATGAAATCCTGGGCCGTAACGCACTTTACTGACTTTCCACGCCAATAGGCCGCGTTTGGAATACCTCTGAAATACCAGGTAGAAAGGCTTCTAGCGCGAGCAATATGAATGTGAGCAGCATCAAGTAACCTTACATGCATCATAAAAGATGTAAGCATTTGGTCAAGGGTTGGAACAAGTACAGGTTGACCCTCAACTAAAGCTTGAGTGTTTTTAAAAATCCACGGATTTCCATACGTTCCGCGAGCAATCATTACAGCTGTCACACCTGTCTCTGTAAGGGCATGAGACGCCGCTTCAGCAGAGAGCATGTCACCAGAGCCTATTACCGGAATTGAAACAGCATCACAAACTCTATTAACGGTCTCCCACTCCGCCTGTCCTCGATACATCTGGGTGGCAAAGCGACCATGAATAGCAACGGCAGACGCTCCCGCAGCTTCCATGGCGCGAGCAAACTCAGGAGCTACTTCCTCATCCTGACGTCTACCTCGTCTAATCTTAACGGTAACAGGCACCGCAACCTCAGAAAGACAAGCTTTAACCAGATCTGCAGCAAGCTCTGGGGTATCGAGAAGGGCTGAGCCCTCCCCTTTTTTGACAACCTTAGGAACAGGACAAGCCATATTGATATCGATAAGAGCAAGTTTATTTCCTAGGCGTTCACTAATCTGAGCTGACGCTTCTTTAAACTGCTCTGGCTTTGAACCAAAGAGTTGAACAGCAATATCTGGCTCAGTTGAAAGAGGCTCTACAAGCTCCCAGGTTTTATCGCCACCATAATGAATTCCTGCGACTGAAACCATTTCTGAGTACGCAAGACCTGCTCCGCCCGCTCGAGCCATAGTGCGATACACGCCATCGCTGACACCGGCCATAGGGGCCATAAGCACGGGATTTGCAGACAGGCGCTCCTTAAGTGAAGTACCTGACGCAAAAGGAATAATGCGAGAAGAAAGACCAGCTTCAGGGGCGCAGGTTGCAATAATAGTTTGAAGCGATTCCACAGATACCTTCTAC
>CAKARX010000132.1:0-2574 GCA_916720745.1 uncultured Atopobium sp. | reverse complement strand
ATTTTAACGTAAGTTGCGCGATAGCAAATTATTGGCACATTTGTTTAACAAAGGAAATAAGAACACGAACACCTTGAGTATAAACGCGTTTTTCGATGCGCTCATCAATGCCATGGACGCCATTTGCCTCATCTTCTGGGGTTGGCCTAAACGGACAAATACGCAGAATGGAATCGCAAATTCCCTCGTATCGGACAGAATCGGTTCCGCCACACACAAATGACGGAACAAAGGTAACACCTGGATGATAGTATTCCATGATGGCTTTGAGCTCTTGATAGCCAGCTCCAGTTGGAGAATCAATTCTTCCTGCTGGAGTTGAGTGTAAAGCTTCAACCTCAATATAAGGGTTAACTTGGGCTACTACTTGTTTGATGTGTTCAACGGTTTCTTCAACGCTTACCCCAGGGAGCAGCCTAATATTGATAGTTGCGCTGACATTACCAGGCATTACGTTAGCTGCGCTACTTGAACCTTCAAGCATGTTAAACGCATACGTAGTGGTAACAAAGGGATAGAGCTCTTTGATCTGGGCTGCAGCATGCGCAATCTTATCTGCATTTGTATCTACGTCACACACCAGAGAAGCAAAAGGTTCATCGGTAATTTCTGGTGCAAGAACCTTAAAGGTTTCTTTAACAATATCGTTAAGCTCAGGCTGAGGTTTAGCCTCAGAGAGAGCGGCTAGTGCGCAGCTCAAATGCTCAAGCGATGTTCCACCAAAAGGATTAGAGGAATGTCCACCATGGCCAGGAGCGGTGAGCTTAACGTTTAAGAAGCCCTTCTGCGAGATGCAGATGTCGGCCACGGTAGCCTCAGGCGCGCCGTATGCGCTGCCGTCAAAAAACGTTGTGGTGCCCTCGTCCAAGAGACAGGCCGCACGCATTTCTCGCGAGGCCATCACTTCGGCAAGTCTGGTAGCGCCGTGGCTCAAGACCTCCTCGTCTTCACCAAATGCCAGATAGATAGAGCGCCTTGGCGAGAAACCCTGTGAGAGCAGATACTCTAGTGCCTCAAGCTCTCCCATAAGCATATCTTTGATATCAAGCGCACCTCGTCCCCAAATGTAGGTGTCATCGACCTCTCCACCAAAGGGATTATGTGTCCATGCATCTTCTGTACCAGCAACAACAGGAACAACATCCTGGTGAGCAATAAGCATCAATGCAGGGAGCTCTTGATTGGATCCTGGAATCTCAATGAGGAGCGAGTGGCCTACCACTTCAACGTTAGAGGCTGCGGTCATAACATACGGAAAGCTATCAACAATGTGCTGTCGAAGACCGCCAAACTGAGACCAATCGGTTGTCTCTGCGTTGGTATACACCGTCTTAAAAGATAGCGCCTTTGCAAGTCTCTCAGACATTGCCTCTATGTTGAGCTCTGGATATTCATCCTCGTGAGCAAAGTGGTCGTAAATATTCATGGACCTCTACTAATCTCGTAGTTTTAAGTTAATAACGTAATAATAACGGCAATTTTTATGCGTTTCTCTACTCTTGCTGGTAGAATTAACAAAACACTCATTTAGCACACGAATCTTGGGAGCCCTGATGATTAAGCTTGTTCTTTCCGATATGGACCAAACGTTAAAACCCGCTGACACTCCGGCTATTTCTGAAAGAACTCATCAGGCAATTAATAATCTTAAAGCCGCAGGTATTGCGTTTGGACTTTCTACCGGAAGACCTGTATATGATGCACTTTCTTATCTAAAGTCTGACGTTTCCCTGACAGACACTGGTGTGTTTTCAAGTGGAAAGATTCTCTACTTTAATGGCAAGCTTATTTTCACAAAAAAATTTACGTACGAGATGATGGAGAAGATCTACGAGGTCATTTCTCCAATGCAGGATTGCCTGCTTACCTATTACGCAGAAGGTCCGCTTGAGCAGCCTTTAGATACATCATTTACTTCTTGTTGGAAAATAGTTGATACCACTCAAGAGGTGGTAGACCATCTTGCAGCCTCATTTAACACTTTTGTGCCAGGACTTGGACCACAGTCTGTTCCAAGAGATGTCCCTATGTATGCGGGAGGTCTTCTCTTCCCTCAAGATGAAAAGCGCCAGCAAGAAATCTATGAGGCTGTTACCAGTGCAGTTCCAGAGGTTGAGTTGGTTTCTCCCTATATTGGTTGGTTTGACATCAATTATCGTGGTTGGAATAAGGCACAGGGATTCGAGAAGCTCATTGAGACTATAGGTCTTAAGCCAGAAGAAGTTATTGTGTGCGGCGATTCCGAAAACGATCTGGACCTTCTTAAGATTGCTCACCACTCATGCTGCATGGAAAACGGAACTGACGATGCTAAGGCTGTCTCGAAGTATCTGCTGCCTAGCGTGTATGAGGAAGGCGTAGCTCAGCTCTTAGAGGCGCTTACAGAGGCTCAGGGAGACTTTGATTCTGAGGTTGTCCAGGCTGTCCTGAAGAGAACTCTATAGAATTAGAGCTTGATGCAGAGCGTGGCGATATAGTCATTTCCATACTGTGATAATCGATTCCTTTTATCACATGACTCATAAAAATCAATCATAGCAAGGCCATTTTTAAGTTGTCCTCTAATCTGAGCTT
>CAKARX010000131.1:0-2579 GCA_916720745.1 uncultured Atopobium sp. | reverse complement strand
CGGGCATGCACACCGCGCGTACCAGGCCTTCTCCTGTTGGGAACCACGTTGCTTCATCGGTGTATGTCGAGAAACCCGCGCGCTCAAAACGCTCACGGTACTTCAATAAGCCATTGCCTGTAAGCGTGAGCTGGTCCTTATCAGTCCTGCTCGACCACTCCTCCACACAGGCATCTGCCTTGAGAACAGTCTCTACCGGAAACGTTCTATGTGCTCCGGCGTTGTCTAGCTGGTAGATGCCCGGATAGACCTCGCCGCGCATAGCGTCTGCAACAACACCAACGGTGCCGCGAACGCCCGCCTTCCACGCACTGAATGCCATGGCATCAAGCGCGCTTGCGCCGTAAAGTGGCAGGCCGGAGCCACATGCAATGCCCTTTGCGGTGGCCACGCCAATGCGGACACCCGTGAACGAGCCAGGTCCTCTACCTGCGATAACAGCGTCAACGTCAGCCATAGTAAGGCCAGCAGCATCAAGCGCCTCCTGGACCGAACCCACAAGCTCCACGTTTGCCTGGCGACGACACAGGTGATCTGTGGACGCCAGCACCTCGACGTCGACCCCGCCGTCTGCCATACCCGCGCCGTCTGCAGCAGCCGTCTCCGCGGAGCTGATATCGCGCCTGGTCAGACGCGCGACCGTGCACGCCAACATGTCCGTTGACGTGTCAACTGCAAGCACCACGTTTGTTTTATTTTTTATAGCAAGCATAAACACTCTTCTCGGCGTAAAAACGCCTTGTATCACGCCAATATTTCTTCTTGTAACTCTATAACTATACGCCAAGCCACGCCCACAAACAGCGCAAGTCCCAACCCCGCAAAACTTTTACGCAACGGCTGTTTTACCGGCGCGTATATACATCGCAATTTAATCAAATCTTGGCTGGCGAGAAACGCTCTGATGCCCACACCATATACGTAAACCTGCAAAAATGGCTAGAAAAGATTGCTATAGAGAATTTACAGTTTTAACCCTATTACTCTAGGCAATCTTGCTATTTGGTTTATAGTTAAACCATCAGCGCCCACCCAAGGCTACGCGATGCGTCCTGAAATGCGGTGGGCCATTTTCATAACATTGAGATTCTCATGGAAAACAGAAAAAGGCAGCTCACCCAGAGCTGCCTTCAACGCGCACTATGTCTCCGCAGCACCTAGACTGCGTGCTCTGTCTCAGCTCCCTTTTCCTCCTTGAGAAACTGCATATCCAGAGCCTTAATAAACGGCAGGTAGATTGCCATATCAATCAAAATCAATACGAGCTGAAGTAAAGCGCCCTGCCATCCGCACAGAAGAAATCCCGAGATCAAAGGAGGGGTACTTCCGGGCAGCATAATGCCATTGCACAGAGGCACCAGACCCGAATTCATGACAAACCATGCAATCGCAACGTTGATTGCCGGCGTAAAAATCAGAGGAATTGCCATGATGGGGTTCAAAACTATCGGCAGTCCATACATGACCGGCTCGTTAATACCAAAAATACCAGGCACAATGGAGATCTTTGCAATGTCTTTTGCACGGCGAGAATTGCAGAACAAAAATATCACAATCAACAGTGAAAAGGTTGATCCTCCGCCACCAAACAGCGCAAAGAACGCATCGAACTCTCGATTGATAATGTTGGGTAGCGCAGTACCGGCGGCAAAGGCGGCCTGGTTTTCCAGCGTAAGCGCAGTCAAAATCGGCGTAAAAATAGGGCTAGTAATGTTTGACCCGTTAATGCCAAAGAACCAGAAAATGCCCTGGATGACGTAAGCAATCGCCAGAGCCCAAACAGTTCCACCAAGCATAGTCAAAGGTGTCTGCAACATCGAATAAATGCAGGTGAACGCATCTCCCCAAGGGGTAAGTGCAAACAAAACGCTAATCGCCCACACTGCGGTAAACGTGAGCGCCATCGGAACCAGAGCACTAAACGCAAGCGAAACAGACGTAGGAACGCCCTCCGGCATCCTAATAACCCAGTTCTTCTCGATAGCAAATCCAAAAATGGACACCGACAAAAAGCCTACGATAATCGCTACAAACACACCCCTTGCACCGGTCCATGCAAGAGGAATGCTCTCCACCAAAAATGGCTGAGAAGTTCCCTGGGGCAAAAACTCAGTCACCTGAGGCATCAAAATAAACCAGCTGACGAGCGAAACCATACCAGCAGAAACTCGATCCTCTAAACCAAGTTGATCAGCAAAGCTATAGCCAATCTCGAACGACAAAAATATTGCCATGAGCGAAACAGTGCAGGCAGAAGGAATGGCCAACAGCGAGAAAAACGACTTGCCCTGAATCGTAGTGGACTTCAAGAAATCAACCCACGCAGGAATTGGCAAGTTGCCTACCAACGTAAACATTGATCCGATAATAAGGATTGGCATGAGCATGGCAAACGAGTCGCGCATAGTAAGAAGATATTTATTCTTACTCACCGACTCTGCCATTGGCATAAGCTTTTTCTCAAGGCCTTCCGCTACATTCATATAGTCCCCAAAAACAGCACGCAAATCCCTACAAAATTCAGAAGTGAGAATCTTATAACAAATGCAACAATAGCTGTCTATCGCAAGGTCATTCAC
>CAKARX010000130.1:0-2593 GCA_916720745.1 uncultured Atopobium sp. | reverse complement strand
GGTAATTCTAATGTCCGCTTACAATTTGCAGCTACGCTCTATTAGAAAGTCAAAGGGTTTAACAATAGGTCAGCTAGCAGATCTAATTGGTTCAACACAAAAAATAGTTGGCAATTGGGAACGTGGCACAACGGAAATAACGCTTGGTGACGCCCTACGCGTATGTAAAGCACTTGACTGCTCTATTGATGAGCTCGCAGGATGGGAAACCAATGATTCAATAAAAGCAAAAGAGGAAGCATACACCGCAGCAACTAAAAAGATACAAGAAGCAGTTGATATTATGCGTAATGGTGCTTAGTAATTGTTCAGTTCTCAAGGAACGCACGTTCCAATTTAGTGTTAATACCGGACAAAAACTGAGTCCGATATATAAAAGTTTGAAGGAATTGTGAAAGGGTTTGAGTAATGGCTGTTTATCAAGACAAGGCAAAGGACCGCATTAAAAAGGGTTTAAGGCGTATGACGACAATTGTCGAAAAGGGACGCACTGAAGACTTCAAAGAAGCTGACACTCGAAAGATTGTCTCAGACATTCTGTGTGAGTATCTTGGTTGGGATAGATTTGACAATGTCACAGCAGAGCAAATGATTGGCTCCCGCTTTGCAGATTATGTTGTTCGCACATCCGATGAAGAGGTATTTGTTGTTGAGGTTAAGCAGATTGGGCTTAAGCTCAAGGAAACACACCTTAATCAAGCGCGTCAATATGCTGTTGACGAAGGCATTGACTGGATTATTCTTACGAATGGTGATGATTGGCAGGTCTACCGCACTAAACTCGAAGGCAAAATCCCTGTCACAAAGCTAGTATTCAGAGTCACTATCTCCGACAAAGAAACAGCCCCAGCGCAGAAAACAGAGCTGCTTTACCTGCTCTCTGAAGAAGCACATCGTAAGAATGAGATTGACGACTATTATCAGAGACGCATTGCCCTCTCTGGAGAGAATCTTGCAGACCATATCATCTCAACTGAAGTCATTAATAAGCTGCGAGTTGCTATCAAGAACACCACCGGTCAGAATCTGAAGAATTCAGAAATCGCAGAAGCACTGGTGGCACGCCTTTTCTTACCTGAAAAGGTAACAGATGACAGTCGCAAAGCCATTGCAAAAATGAAAAAGGATGAGCGCAAGAAGCCAGTTGCAAAGTCGAAAGCTGCGTCTGAAGAAGAGTAAACAAAAAAAGAGGAGCGCAAAGCTCCTCTTTTTATACCGCTCGGCGCATCTGCAAAACTTCTGCACCATCTTTGCGCGCGTCATTGAGAGCTTCTCCGATAGCTCTGCCAGCTCTCTGAAGCTGTTCCAAATCTGTATCTGCGTAGCGCATAGTCATATTGATGTCGCTGTGTCCCAGGATGTCTTGGGCACTCTTTATGTCCATGGTTCTAACCGCAATTGTGGCATACGTGTGTCTTAGATCGTGAAAGACTGGTCTTCTCCCCTGCGTACCTAGAAGTCCCCATTCTTCTGAGTGTCTCTTCCACCATGTCGTGATTCGCTCTGGCCTAAGATACTCACCAGAGAAGTCCCCGAGGACATACATTTCTTCATTAAACGCAATTCCCATCAGCATACAGTCCTCGATGTATTTAGAACGCCATTGCTTGAGAATGTCTACGAGTGGTGCTGGGACAGGTACCGTTCTTGTTTTGCCGTTCTTTAAGCCTTTGATATAGGTCTTACCGCCATCATATGAAATTGCGCGGCAGAGGTGAGCTGTGACGTCCTCTGCTTTGAGCTTCACATCTTTCCACTGAAGCCCGCAACATTCCTCGCGCCTCATGCCAGTAAAATATGCCAAATACGTTGCAATGACCATTGGAGACAGCTCAAGAGCGGCAAGCATAACTTGAAGCTTTCTGCGGGAAGGCTCATCTAGTGGATTTGGCGGTGCAAGTTGGCCCCTAGGAGCCTTGATTGACGCGCAAGGGTCATATTGCAGATCTCTAATCGCTACAGCATGGCGTGTACATTGACGTAATCCATTGAAAGCCTTCTTGATGGTATTTGCTGAGTAGTTGGAGTCGTAAAGCCAGGACACATACATCTCAACGTCTGTAATAGTAAGGTCCTGTAAGCGTTTCTCCCCAAAGAAGAGATCTATGTATCGGATACTATTCTTGTAAGACGTATAAGTACGACGTTCTATTTGTTGCGTGGCCACGAGGCTCTTAAAGTAATTGAGACAGTATGTGTACGCTGAGCAATCAAGTCTTGTTGCCTGACTCTGTTCAACAATCTCAACAAACCCTGCATCCTTAACCCACTTCTCAGCCTCAAGCATGGCAGTCTTTTTGCCTCGACCAGTCTTATCTGATGGAGCACTCAAAGAATGATGCTTCTCATGAATAAGTCCATCTGCTCCACGGAACCTCACCCTTGCTTGCCAAACCTTGCCACGTAATCTGACTGAGATATTCATGCCATTTCTCCTTAACGTGCAACAAGTTAGTTGAAGGCGCTGCCTCCAAACTGCCTCCAAACTGTATGAATTGTTTTACTATACACACCGGACAAAAATTTGTTTTTGCAGGTCGTAACGGCATTTATCGAGCGTAACGAAACATAATGAGCGGTAAAAAACATAACT
>CAKARX010000129.1:0-2614 GCA_916720745.1 uncultured Atopobium sp. | reverse complement strand
CGCGAGCGCTCTCAGGCAGACGTTGTTCTGCGCGATCCTAACGTTTCAAGACGTCACGCCGAGATGACCTATGACGGTCACGATTGGCACATTGCTGATTTGCATTCCACTAACGGAACGCTTGTCAACGATATCGACGTAGATGAGGTAATTCTGCGCGACGGAGACCTCATTACCATTGGTCTTATGGACCTTCAGTTCCGGGAGAACTAATGATTGATCTGATTCTTTTTGCAGGACGTGTTCTGCTTGTTGTCCTGCTGTACATCTTCCTGTTCTCAGTCATGCGCACGGGCATTGGTCTTGTCCGCGGACAGCGCAAAGACGGAGCTATTTGGTCCGTTGATGTCGAGAAGGGCGTCAAGTCCTTACGTGGTCTGCACGTAGATATCTTGGGACCCGTTGTTATTGGACGCTCCCCTTCTTCTGACATTGTGATTGACGAACCCTACGTTTCTGCATCACATGCCCGCTTTACCATCCAGGGACCCGCTCTGGTGCTTGAAGACCTTGGTTCCACAAACGGAACTATGGTAAATGGTCACATCATCGAACAGCCTGTTACGCTTCGCGACACAGATGAAGTCCAGGTCGGCGATGTGATTATGCGTGTTGGACGTCGATAAGAGGCTTATGGTTTCTTCTGATACAACACATATTTCCGATACACCTGCACAAGAGCCCGTCAGCGCTCCTGGTCGTTGCGAGCTGCCACTTGACGGTCGAGGCGACGCAGAAGCAGTTTCAGGTTCTAACACCTTTATTTCTTGGGGCGCACGCTCTGACGTGGGATTAGTTCGCGAGCATAACGAAGACTCGTTCCTTTTACGCACCCCTCTCTTTGCTATCTGTGACGGTATGGGAGGCCATGCTGCTGGTGAGGTAGCAAGCTCTATTGCCGTTAAGGTCATTGCTGAACAGGCACCAAGTACTGCAGACGATGTCCGTCTTGGTGCTGCAATTGAGGCCGCTAACCAGGAAGTTATTGACGCTCCTGCCAAGGGCATTGGCAAACCAGGCATGGGTTCTACCGCCTCAGCCGTTCTCATTGAGGGCAATCAGATGGCTGTTGCCCATGTTGGCGACTCTCGTATTTACCTGCTTCATCACGGAACTTTGGTCCGCATTACTCACGACCACAGCTACGTTGAGGAGCTCATTGATTCTGGCCAGATTACCGCTGATGAGGCGCGTACACACCCTTCTCGCTCGGTAGTTACACGAGCTCTTGGCTCTGATCCAGACATGTACGCAGATCATTTCTCGCTTGAAGTATCTGATGGTGACCGCATCATCTTGTGCTCCGATGGCCTTTCTGGCATGGTGCCCGACGACGAGATTGAATCCATTGCTGTTTCTAACGTCACGCCGCAAAAGGCCGCAGATAACCTTGTTTCCGCAGCTCTTACCTATGGCGGATCTGACAATATCACCGTTATTGTCATCGATGTCTTAGACGACGGCATAGCCGATCAAACCAGACGACACCTTACCCGCGGCGTCATAGCAACGTTTATCTCGTTTCTTGCACTCTTTGCTGCTACTGTTGCCGTGTTCTTCCTGTTTGTAAGTAGCGAGTGGTACTTAGGAATTAACGGAACTACCGTTGGCGTTTATCGAGGTATTCCTACAACAATCGCCGGCATAAACATGTCGTCACTTGTTGAGACTACGTCTATTGAAATAAAAGATTTGCCTGACGCAGTTCAAGACTCACTAGCCGAAGGAATTCGCGTTAAAAACGAGGATGAAGCGCATAGTACCGTCGAGAATTACCGCAAACAAATTGACGATGCCAACACTAAAGCGGTCAAAAAGAAAGAAGACGTTCAGTCTGGCGGAACACCCACAACAGAAACAACAACGTCAACAACAAGTTCGGGAGGTGAGTAGGAATGGAAAAAGCAGGCGGTCTAAGGCGTAATACAGAGCTTTTCTTACTGTTTGTAGGAGCAATCCCTGTATTTCTTCTGTACGCCATGTACATGATTACTGCTCGCTCAACGCTCAGCCTTGAGACCATGGCCGTTCCTATTGGTCTCTTTGCAGCATTTACCGTGGCTCACATTGCCATTAGGTTCCTTGCTCCCGCAGCAGACCCCGCCATTCTCCCCATTGTGTTTGTGCTTTCGGGAATTGGCATCACCATGGTCACCAGACTTGCGCCAAATCTTGCAGTCAACCAAACGATTTGGCTCTTTATCTCTGTTGTTGTGATGATTGTGGTACTAGCGGTCATTAGAAACCTTGACGCGTTAGCACGCTACAAATACTCCATTGGTATTCTCGGCGTCATACTGCTTCTTCTGCCAATTGTTATTGGCCAGGACCGCTACGGCGCAAAACTCTGGATTTCTTTTGGCGCATTCACCTTCCAGCCTGGCGAGCTTGCAAAGATTGCCATTACGCTCTTCCTGGCATTTTATCTTGCACTGAACCGAGAAGCCCTGTCGGTCTCCATGCGTTCTGTTGGACCTTTCCGCATTCCTCGCTTTAAAATGCTGCTTCCTCTGTTTGTCATGTGGGGCATCAGCCTGATTGTTGTTATTTTTGAACGCGACCTTGGTAGCGCTCTGCTCTTCTTCGTGTTCTTTGTCATCATGCTCTATGTAGC
>CAKARX010000128.1:0-2642 GCA_916720745.1 uncultured Atopobium sp. | reverse complement strand
GAGGTCAAAGCCAACGCTGGAAAGGTTTCCGTGCTGCTCAGCGCCCATAAGGGAGCCCGCGCCTCTAATCTCCAGGTCGCGCATGGCAATACGCATGCCGCTGCCCAGATCCTGGAACTCGTTGATTGCGGTCAGACGCTCGGTGGCCTCTTCCGTCAGCGGCAGCTCCGCGGGGAACATAAAGTACGCATACGCCTGCTGCCTACCACGACCAACACGGCCCTTGAGCTGATACAACTGAGCCAGTCCCAGGCGCTGGGAGTCCTCGATAATCAGCGTGTTAGTGTGCGAGTTGTCAATGCCGGACTCAATGATGGTAGTAGCTACCAAAACGTCAATCTCGTGCTCCTGGAAGGCAAGCATGACGTTTTCTACCTCGCGAGCGCTCATCTGGCCGTGAGCCACGCCCACGCGAGCCTCCGGTGCCGCCTCCTCTACGCGAGCCACCGCCTCATCGATAGTGGTCACGCGGTTGGACACGTAGTACACCTGACCTTCTCGCTCCAGCTCACTTCTAATAGCTGCGGAAACAAGATCCGGATTGTACTCGCCCACCATCACCTGAACAGGCTTTCTACCAGGTGGCGGCGTCAAAATCAGGCTCATGTCACGCACGCCGCTCATGGCCATCTGCATGGTGCGCGGAATAGGCGTTGCCGAGAGCGTCAGCACATCTACCTGCTCGCGCATGTTTTTGAGCTGTTCTTTATGCTGAACGCCAAAGCGCTGCTCCTCGTCGATGATTACCAAGCCCAAATCGTGCGGGTTCCCGTATGCGGAAAGCAGTCTGTGCGTTCCTACCAGCACATCTACGGTTCCGTCCGCAAATCCCTCAAGCGCCTTTTTCTGCTGAGCAGGTGTTACAAAACGCGAAAGCACGCTTACCTTCAAATCAAACGGAGCAAATCGCGAGAAAAACGTCTCGTAGTGCTGCTGAGCCAAGATGGTAGTTGGGCACAAGATCATGACCTGACGAGCATCCTGGCACGCCTTAAACGCAGCTCTAAGCGCCACTTCTGTCTTGCCAAAGCCCACGTCACCGCAAAGCAAGCGGTCCATTGGCTTGCGCGCTTCCATGTCCAGCTTAATGTCTGCAACAGCGCTTTCTTGGTCCGGGGTCAGCTGATACGGGAAGCTGGACTCCATCTCCTCCTGAGCGGGAGTGTCCAGCGAGAACGCATAGCCCGGCACCGAAGCGCGACGCGTATAGAGGTCTACCAGGTCAAACGCCAGTTTCTTGGCGGACTTTCTTGCCTTGTTAGTAGCGCGCGACCAGTCTGCCGTGTTAAGCCTGGTCAGGCGCGGATTGTTGCCGTCGGGTCCCACATAACGCGTGATGCGGTCAACTTGCTCCAGGGGTACATAGAGTTTATCGTCATTGGCGTACTCAAGCAGGAAGTAATCACGCTCTCTACCTGCAACTTCTTGACGCACAATGGCGGTAAAGTGCGCAATACCGTGCGTTGCGTGGACAACATAATCGCCCGGCTTAAACGGGAACGTGACCGTTGTAGGGTCAATGCGCTTGGAGCGCTTTTTGTTGCGCGCACTTCTGGCCGTCAAGTCCGAGACAGAAAGCACTGCTAGATTAGCTGTAGGGATAATGATTCCAGCGGGAACAGGTGCGTCGGTAAACGTGACGCGGCCACGCTTGAGTGGCGCGTAAGCACCGTTCTGATCAGGCTCGTTTTCAAGCGCCGTACCCAGCGACTCCTCAAACGGAATGGACTCATCCGAGAAAAGCAACTTAAGGTGCTCTCGAGCGGCACGGTCTGGAACCGCAAATACCACGGCATCGCGATCTTGCACCAGCTGCCTTACGCGACCTAAAAGCTTTGTATCCGAGCCTGCAATAGACGGCTGCACCACAGAGAGCTCCGACGTTACCGCAGCTCCCGTACGTAGAAGTGACGAGAAGGACAAACGCTGCTGCGAACCAAAATCCATGGCCTTGGGATCTGTATACAGACCATCTAGTTTCACTTTTGATGCTGTTGCGGATGCAGAAATTTCGTCAAAGGCACGCTGACAATCGTCAAATAGCGAGCGTGGCTCCGCAAGAACTACCAGCGTCTCTGAAGAGATGTGCTCAAGCGGGCTGGCAGTGCCTCCGTACAACACAGGAAGATAGCGCTCAAGTGCAGGAGCCTGAGCTCCGCGCTGAATAAGCTCCAGGTCAACGGCGAGTGCAGAGTTTTCTTGCGCTCGCGTATAGAGCGCTTCCTCCGCGCGGCGGATGGTCTCTTTGGTAAACGCAAGCTCTCTAGCTGGGGCAACGGTGACCTCATCAATAGCGCCGATAGTCTGGCCGGTAGCTGCCACCATACGCCTAATACGGTCAATCTCGTCTCCGAAGAACTCAATACGCACGGGGCTTGTTGCTTGAGCTGGGAAGATATCAACCGTGTCGCCGTGAATGTGGAAGGTTCCTGGCGCATCTACCTCGCCGGTATCGGCGTATCCCATGCCCACGAGCAGCGAAGCTACGTCCTCAAAGGGAACGTCGTCACCAACGGTAAACGTTGCAGGAAGAAAATAGCCCGAACCAACAAGGGGAACTCTGCGCATCAGCGCGTGGGCGCTTGCGACTACAATGACCTTCTCGCCAGCGGAAAGCTTGGCGATGGCGCGACACCTGGCTC
>CAKARX010000127.1:0-2767 GCA_916720745.1 uncultured Atopobium sp. | reverse complement strand
AACTATTACCGAGAATAACCGTGATGCAGAGCTTAGAGAGTTTGTCATCAATGGTGACGCAACTGACTTTACCACCTGGAGTTTGACGGGAAATAACTGGAGACTCACTTCCGATAAATAGTCCTTGCAAACGCAGTTTCCAACCTTAGGCATACAAAAGCGAGCCGTTCTTATCGCAGAATGGCTCGCTTTTTGTAAAGACACCTAGTAGAGCACCTAAAATTACAGCAACAAATTAATCTCTCTTGAGCAGTTCGTTCCAGTCTGGAGTAGCCGAAAGAACCGTTCCCACAATAATGACAATGCAGCAAATCACCGTCAAAGGAGATGGAATTGCTTCTGGCATAATTGCTGGCAAAATAATACCTGCAAGTGCGGCAAAAATGACTGACCAGGCAGAATAAGAAATGTTCAAGGCCATACCGCGAGAAGCGCCAATAGCGTCAATAGCTTTGTAGTAGAAGAGATACGAAGCAGTACCTGCAAGTGCTGCGATGAAGACAACACCGTTAGCAGGAGTTACTGCAACCTGGCTTGCAAACTCTACAGAGCCTGCGAGAGGCAGGATAATAAGACCATAAGCAAACGCAGAGGTGGTTTCCCTTATCTGAAGAGCAGTCTCATTATCAACAGCATCGTCTTGCATACCCCAAGCCAAAATAACTGCCTCGGAACCCCAACCAAAGACACAAGCTACAACGCCTAAGATTCCAACAAGAACGTTTCCATTACCCTCTCCTGCAGCAGTTGATACACCAATGACCATAACGCCTACAAGAGCCACAATAAGGGCAATAACCTGCTTCAAATTCATTTTTTCTTTAAGCAAAAGCCATGCTAAAAGCGAGCCAACGGCTGGATAAAAAGCTGAAATAGCAGCAGTATAACCAGGTCCAATAGCATTAATTGCGGCAAGATAACCGCTCATGCCAATTGGTCCGCCTAAAAGAGCACCCAACATAACAACACGACCGCTCTTAGTTTTTGCAGCTTCAAGGGTATCCCTCAGCCTACCCTTACGTCCCATCATGACAAGAAGAATAGCCGCAGCAAAAAAGTCATGCATAAATGCACTGGCAAAGGATGCCTGAGCGGAATCAACATAAGGACTCATACCAAGAGCAACGCCAAGTATAACGGTATCAACTGCCCACAGAATGCCGCTTAATAAACCATATTGCATTGTTTCCCCTTTGCTCTTAGTTCTGGGTCTCTTCGTACCAAGAAAGTACGCGGTCGATATTGTTTGCAGCATAGCGATAGTAAATGAAGAACCACTCGCCTACGTTCTCGCCCTCTGCTTCCTTAACCAGGGACCAGAGGTACCAGCACCAACCGGCGAAGACTACATAGCTCCAGAAGTGTCTGCGCTGTTCAAAAGTAGCCTCTTTTCCAAAGTAATAATCAATAGCTGCATTTGCTTCATCGTCAGTAAGCTCACAACAAACCGTAAAGGTACCAAAGTCATTTGCCTCATCTGACATACCTGCATATTCCCAGTCAATAAGGCTGTAGTTACCGCCCTCATCAATCAAGAAATTCAGATAGAAGAAATCATTGTGAGAAATAACAACGGGATACTGATCAGCATCTGCATGCTTTTTCAAGCGCAGGACCTTCTCGCGAAGCTCATAATAGCCAGGAATCTCAATAGGACCCTCTTCTAGCAGGAGCTTCTCATAATTAAGTCCCTCGTTAACAAAGTCAAAGGAGCGATCAAGTGAAGCACCACTATGATGCAGCTTATGGCCCATCTCCATTGCACGCTTGAGCTGCTCAGGATTATGAGGATCAAGGTTCTGAGCATTCTTTACAAACTTAGAAATCTTCCAACCCTCTTTTTGGTCCTCATAAATAAAGGTGCTATCTAGGCCAAGCTCACGGGCAAGTCGAAGACCGGCCTCTTCAGCTGCGCGATCAACAAGTTTCTCGGTACCAACACCAGGATGTCTATAGACATACTCCTGAGCATCATCACCATATCCCACAATAAAGTGAGCAGACAGGTTAGTAAGTCCCTGTTTTAGAGGATAGAAACCATGAATATCCTTCTTCTGGCAATGAAGCACCGAAACAATGTTGTCAAAAATCTCTGAGTCGATGTTCTCAATAAACGCTGGGTCAAACTGACGAAGCTCATCAAGGGAATCAAACTCGTAAATAACGCCGTCAGGATACTTTCTAATGGTCATAGAAAGCTCTTTAATGTGGCGGACGTAAATCTCTTCCCAGAGCATATCAACGGTTTCTGGTTTGTCGTAGACAGCCTCAAGAATGTCTACAAACTTCTTTGAGAATTGCCTGTCAAAATAGACGTGACCAAGCATAATCCAAGAATTTGAACCGCCAATTTCTACGCCAGTAATACGTCCACCACGTCCTTCTTTAAGGCACCACTCATCAGTTTCTCCTGCAACATACGTTGCTGAGTAATAGGCCTCATAGACATAGTGTTCAAATGGATTCTGAGTAAAGTAGTCATCTGACGAGCAGACATACGTATTATCAAGCTGATCTTTTACATACCACAGTGTGGAATTATTATTTCTTGTTGCATAATCTGGGTTAACAACAATCTTGACGCCATACTTCTCCTCCAGATAGAAGAAGTACTCCTTCTTATAACCCACAACAACAGTGATGTCAGTAATACCAGCTTCAAGCAACTGATGAATCTGACGTTCAATTAGAACTTCTCCACGAACCTTCAGAACACCCTTTGGCTTCTCATAAGAGATTGGTGCAAAGCGAGAAGACAGACCAGCTG
>CAKARX010000126.1:0-2768 GCA_916720745.1 uncultured Atopobium sp. | reverse complement strand
GACACAGTGTTCTCCAGGAAATAAGTGCGTATCTAAGAACTTATCGACCCAAAACCTTCTTAAGAGGAGCCGCAAGAACCTGAACAACAATAGCATTAAAGAATGCAGTTCCCACGATGACAGGAAGCATTACGTAGAAAAGCTCAATAGTTGCACCCTTGGCTGGAATAGCAATGGCAGCAAAGATCAGGCCAGAAATAAGAGTGGTTACAAAAGAACCAATTGCAGGCATTACTAGCTTATCTGCAAGAGCGGACCTTGTGAAGGCAAACATAACAAGTGAAGCTGCGCCCTCTGCAACAAAATCAGCACCAGGAACAGTTGTGGTCAGCTGAATAACGGTAGCTGCGATAAGGCCAATAACCAGACTCTGAACAGCGTTTGGCTTAAGCAAAAGGATTGCCAGGCAGAACGATGCAATAATGAACTCTGGACCAATACCAATAGCACTAATTGCCTTACCAACGGTCAGGTTAAGAATAAAACCAGCAGCAATAAGGACGGCAACAAGGACTAGAGAAGTAACGTCCAATACTCCTGCATTTTTTGAAACAGCAACAACACGTGGTGCCTGCTCAGCAGATCCTGTCTCTGTGTCTGCGGCGTTGACCTGATTGAGATTTTCTGTAGACATACAAACTCCTTTAACGCAAAACAAAATGAACAAACAAAACTTTCAACTGAACGGGGTTTCTCGCCATCCGGATTTAGCGAGAAACGTACGCACAAAAAAAGCTCTCGGTCACCCGAGAGCCTCTAAATGCGTATGCAGAAGCAACTCATCGCTGACCGGAGAAAGACAAGTTGTTCCACCACCACTGCTGAGTGCATGTAGTGCGCATGATATGTCCTCCTCCCAAAAGCGTAAATTGCAATGTAAGAAGAATACCATTACTTAGCCTGATTGTGTCAAGAAATACATTAAGAAACCATTTAGAAACTGTAAGCGGCAAGCGGCAAGAGCAAAATGCCGCGAGAAACAAAAAGGGGTCCCGAAGGACCCCTTGAATGAACTGTGGATGTTCAAGAAAACTTATGCCTCAGCAGCAACGACGTTAACGACGTGCTTAGCACCCTTCTTGAACTCAACAACGCCATCGCAAAGTGCAAAGAGAGTGTCATCCTTGCCGCGACCAACGTTTACGCCAGGAGTGATGTGAGTACCACGCTGACGGATGATAATCTGGCCAGCCTTGATTGCCTGACCACCGTAAATCTTAACGCCAAGGCGCTGTGCTTGTGAGTCACGACCGTTGCGGGAAGAGCCGAGACCTTTCTTGTGTGCCATAAATGCTACCTGCCTATCTCAATATCAGAAGTGACCAATTACTCTGCAGACTCGTCGGATGCCTTAGCAGCAGCCTTACGAGCGGTAGGGAGCGCGGTAACCTTCAGCTTAGTAAGGTTCTGACGGTGACCGTTGGCGCGGTGATAGCGCTTACGCTTGTGGAACTTGAAGACGAGGACCTTCTTGTCCTTGTACTGCTCAAGAACCTCACAGGTAACCTTCTTAGAGGAAAGAGTGGCAGCGTCAGCAACAACCTTCTTGCCGTCGTTAAGCATAAGAACATCAAGCTTTACCTTATCGCCAGGCTGCGCATCAAGCTTCTCGACGCTGATTACGTCGCCCTTGGCAACCTTATACTGCTTGCCACCAGTTGCTACGATTGCGTACATGTGTGTAACCCTTCATTGCTGATTCTTGCAACGATTAATACTATCTTTGCATTTCTGAAGATCCGAGCAAAGATCTTCGCCGCCGTGACCTGTGGCATCCGCGGGAAACTGTCGGTGTCCCATGTCCCTCGGCGAGAAACACAACTCGAAATAGTCTACTGCATATTTCAGAAAATTCCAAGACAAAACTACATGTTATAGAGGCTTCACAAGGAGTCCATTTTCTGAAACGTGTGCCTGTGAGGTGCGACACACCTTCAACGAGTCAATACCTTGCAGGCCATCCACTCCTGCTTGAGCTGCAATTCTTTGCGCCTCATAGATCAAAACCGCTGGTCTAAGAGCTGCTCGTGGATCCTGCAACGTATCAAGCTCAAATGAAATGCACGTATCAGATGAGGTCTCAGAGATGTTGTAACCCGCAAACGTTGTCTCCAAGTTGACCACTTTTTGCTTGTCTCCGCGCATATACGTCAGCTCTTTTTTGGCGAGAAGATCCTCAAACCCCCAACGCAACGCGTCTGACCTAAGACCTTCTCCCAAAATGTCGCATCTCCAGTGAGCGGCATTCAACCATGCTTCAAGCGCTGGTAGCGACCGATTAACGTAGCTGGCAGCAAACGGAGCAAGCGCGGGAGGCGTAGCCGACAACAACCTCTCTAACGCTTCATCCGGGTCCACGTATTCTGTGAGCTTCAAGTCAAAGTACTCCGCCTCAGACGAAGCTCCAACAGGAAGAGCCTGAGAGAACTGAACGCCCATGCGCTTTGCAAAGCCATTGCCTACCCTAAATGGCAACTGAGCTCTGCGAACACAGCGCTCAATGGTACCAATAAGCTCAAGGTGTCCTAAAAACGCAAGGCGGTCATCTTTCTTGTAAGCCACGCGAAGCCTAAAAATCTCTGCTCCGCGCTCCGTCATAATCTCTGGCTGAATCTGTGGCCTACCGGCACGCCAATCCTTCTTCATGGGCTCAGCCACCTCAGGAGCTACGCTCTCTTCCTGCACATCCGTCATGAGCGCACCCCCATCAACACGTTGTCGACCTTCAAGGTCTGGCATACCGCACATCCCGTACAAGAGGTAAACGT
>CAKARX010000125.1:0-2883 GCA_916720745.1 uncultured Atopobium sp. | reverse complement strand
GTTCTAATAACGCCATTCTCGCCACAAATAAACTCCTGATAATCGGGGTTATCAGAGACAATAGTTGGAAGCGCGTCTACACCCCACCAGCTCTCATACGTTCCATCATCACGGAACGTAAACCACTCATCATAAGGCGAGCCAGCCTGCTGAACTGCTCCTGGTTCAGAGTAGTTAGAAAATTTATTAAAGTATTTTGAATCAGCGCCACAGTGGTTGAAAACGCCATCCAAAATAATGGAAATACCGTGCTCAGCAGCTTTTGCGCAGAGGCGCTCAAAATCTTCTACAGTGCCCAAAACGGGATCTACTTCCAAATAATCCGCAATATCGTAGCGATGATTGCTGGAAGCAGCATAGATTGGATTCAAATAAAGCGCAGTTATTCCAAGGTTTTCCAAGTAGGAAAGCTTCTCTTCAATACCGGCCAAAGAACCGCCGTAGAAATCCCACTCAGTTATGCGGCCATTAGCATCTTTTTGATACTCAGGAGTCTTCTCCCAGTCTTCAACCAGCTGGCGAGAAACCCCATTTCTTGGAACGGCAAGCGCTTGCTTGGTACGTTCGTGCCAGTTTGCATCTCGTGCAAACCTGTCAGGGAAAATCTGGTAGACAACTCCCCCTTTGTACCAGCTAGGATCCTCTACACCTGCGAAGCTACCACGAGGTTCATAGCAAGTAATCTGAAATGAAGGAGGCTCGCCATAGGCAAAGCTACCAACACCGGTGCATCTATTTTCTTGAGCACCATATGACCAAACTGCTCCGTCAGAAGCCTGAAGCTCAAAACGATACCAAATAAGGCCCGTAGCAGCTGGTTTAACAATTGCCTCAAAGCACTGCGCATAGTCAGGTGCACCAGTCGGAAGCGCGCCAGCAAAATCACTCTTTTGCATCACAACGCGTTTCTCGCCAGACAGAGCTTGGGCCTCTGGAGACGATTCAGGTCCATACTCTTGCCAGAGACGAAGCGTTACTGATTGAACATCATCGTCCCAAGCAAATATTCTGATTGTTGCTGAAGTACCTAGTTCTACCGCGCCTTTTGGATCTCTACAAACAATGTTTGAGGTGTTGTGAAAAGCCTGCATTCTTACCAATCTCGACGACGTACATACCTGATAATCTCAGGGTGTAGTAAATGATACACGTCAAGATATTCATTTGCAGCGTTATGCCAACTAAAGTCCTCTGTCATCGCCTGTTTTACAAGATTTGCCCACGCTTGTTTATCGTTTCTATAAACATCGGTGGCGTACAGAATAATATCTGCCATTTCATCTGCGTTTTGATTAGCAAAACTAAAACCGGTTCCTTCGCCCGTAAACTGGTTATACGGTTTTACAGAATCTGCCAGGCCGCCCGTCTCGCGAACTACAGGAAGCGTGCCATAACGCATAGAAATCATCTGAGAAAGGCCGCAAGGCTCAAACTCTGAAGGCATCAAGAACATATCTGCACCTGCATACATGCGGTGAGAAAGCGCAATATCAAACTCAATACGTGCTGCCATGCGGTTACCATAGTGCCCATCAAAGAAGCGCATAGCATCTTCTTGTTCAGCGTCACCAGTTCCTAGAACAGCAACCTCAATACCTGCACAAATAAGACGGTCCATCGCATAGCGAATCAGGCCCAAGCCTTTCTGGTTAGTTAGGCGCGTGACCATTACCGCAAGTGGTGCGTCGGGATCTACCTCAAGGCCCAGCTCCTCTTGCAATTGACGCTTACACTCAGCCTTACCTTCCATATGACGTGCCGAGAAGTTCTGTGGAATATAAGAATCACTTGCAGGTGACCACGCACCAATATCAATACCATTCAGGATGCCGCGCAGTACACTTTGACGGCGACGGAAGATATCATCCATTCCCTCTCCGAAGTGCTCTGTCTGCAGCTCACGGGCATACGTTGGGCTAACAGTGAGCAGATAATCAGAGTAGCAAAGCGCACCCTTCATAAAGTTGATAGAGCTTGCGTCACATCTCAGTTGATCAACCGCAGCTGGAATATCAGCAAGGCCAAGCACGTCGCTCAGCATCTTGTCAGTAAACTGGCCTTGGAACTTGACGTTATGAATGGAGAAGACCGTCTTAACGTTGTGGACCTCAGGGACGCCCTGATACTGCTCACGCAGAAATACGGGTGCCAGTGCCGTTTGCCAGTCATTGCAGTGCAGAACGTCGCAGGAGAGCTCTGGGACGTGTGCAATCAGCTCACACAGAGCCTTGGAGAAGAACGCATAGCGCTCTCCGTCATCAAAGTAGCCATAAAGGCCATCACGAGCAAAGTAAGACTCGTTATCTACAAAGTAAAAATCAACGCCTTCATGAACTAGATGCCACAGCCCACAATACTCAAAGCGCCACGAAAGAGGCACCTGAAGCTCATAGACCTTTTTCATCTTTTGTTTCCACTCGGGCTTAATAGAGCTGTAGAGTGGCGAGATAACCGCCACTCTTGCTCCTACTTTTTTAAGTGCTTGTGGCAATGAGCCCGAAACATCTCCAAGACCACCCGACTTGGAAAAAGGCGCTACCTCTGAAGTTGCATAAACAACGCGAAGTTTGCGACGCTTGGAGACTTGGGACATTGTTACGCCACCCTCTTATTGTTTTTACGCTGAATAAGAATTTCTTCGCTGGTACCACGAAGCTCAGTACCCGCAGGAATAACGTTAGAGCGATCCACAATAGCGTGCTCGACTACAGAGCCTTCCTTAACAATGCAGCCCTCCATCACAATGGAATCACGAACAATAGCACCGCGCTCAATAATGACGTTACGGCCAAGGATGGAACCAGTAACCGTTCCGCGAATGCGGCAGCCTGCAGAAATAGTGGAGTTACTTACCTTTGAGCCAATCTCAAATTTTGCAGGAGC
>CAKARX010000124.1:0-3031 GCA_916720745.1 uncultured Atopobium sp. | reverse complement strand
CGCGTCACAAAAACGCCTCGAGCACGCAGAATTAACAGAAGTAGCTGGTAAATGCCAATAATGGCAAGCCCCGCTACGGTCGACCAGATAAAAAATGTCCAAAAATCATGTAAGACCATGTTAATTCCTTGTTAGTAAGGTTTCCCTCGGTTATACTAGCCGATACGGCGTTTTTTCTGAACGCTTTTACAGGAAAAGATTTTCTGGGGGTTTATATGATTTTAGGACTTGGTATTCCTGAGCTTCTGATTATTGTTGTCATTGTTATGGTCCTCTTTGGACCTAAGAACCTTCCAAAGCTCGGCAAGGCTGTCGGCGAGACCGTCAAGAGCGTTCGCGAGGGCATGGAGTCTGAGACCAAGGAAGAAGCCAAGGAGCCAGAGGCTGAGGTTGTTGAGGACGAAGAGTCCAAAAAGGCTGAGTAGCCCCATCTCACGCGTATAGACCGACTGACCCATCAACAGAAAGAACACGATGGACACTACTAAAGAGATTGTACTTACCCCAGAAGGCCGTCAGAAGCTTGTCGATGAGCTGGCTTATCGTGAGGGCGAGAAGCACGACGAGATTGTTGAGCGCATCAAAGAGGCTCGCGGTTTTGGTGACCTTTCCGAGAACTCCGAGTATGACGCAGCAAAAGAAGAGCAGTCTCACAACGAGTCCCGCATCAACGAGATTCGTCAGATTCTCTCTGTCGCAAAGGTTGTCGAGGGCGGTAGCAAGCGCAACGTTACCGTTGCAATTGGTACAACCGTCGAGCTTGCTGATGCAAAAGGCAAGACAACTAAGTATGTAATTGTTGGTACTACTGAGACTAACTCCCTTGAGCACAAGATCTCTAACGAGTCCCCAGCTGGCGAGGCTCTTATTGGTCACAAGAAGGGCGACGAGGTTGAGTTCACCACGCCAAATGGCAAGGTGAAGAAGTACACCATTACCTCTATTACTCGCTAGACTGGCACAAAAGATTTTTGGTCGCCCCGTGTCCGTCTGGCGCGGGGCGTTTTTACGTGGAGGATACATGTCCGAAGTAGAGAACAACATCGCTGGTAGTTCAACCGATGCCGCCGCAGAGAACGCTGCTGTAACCGCCGCTGACGCAACCGAGGCCACCCCAGAGGCTTCCATCAACGACGAGCGCGCCCAGCGCAAAGCTCGCCGCCAGGCACTGCTTGATGTCGGTATTGACCCATACCCAATCCAGTCCACCGTTACCGCTCACGTCGCTGAGCTGGAGGAGCGCTACGCTGACCTCGAGGACGGCCAGACTGGCGAAGAAGTCTATTCCGTGGCCGGCCGCGTCCGCGCCATTCGCAACCAGGGCAAAATCGCGTTTGTCGTGGTAGAGGACTATACCGGCCAGATTCAGCTTTTCTGCCGCATCAACAACCTTGACGAGAAGAACTGGGAGCTCCTAGGTCTTCTCGACCTTGGCGACATCATCGGCGCAACCGGCGCTATTATGCGCACTCGCCGCGGCCAGCTTTCCCTGGCAGTCACCTCGCTTGAGGTTCTCTCGAAGTCGCTGCGTCCTCTGCCTGAGAAGTTCCACGGCCTCACCGACCGCGAGGTCCGTTATCGTCAGCGCTACGTTGACCTCATCATGAATCCCGAGGTCCGCGACGTGTTCCGCAAGCGTTCCCAGATCATCTCCATCATCCGCCAGTTCATGGAGGCGGACGGTTACATGGAGGTTGAGACCCCTGTTCTCCAGGAGATTCTTGGCGGCGCAAACGCAAAGCCATTCATTACGCACTACAACGCTCTGAACACTGAGAACTACCTGCGCATTGCAACCGAGCTCCCGCTGAAGCGCCTGCTTGTTGGCGGTCTTGAGCGCGTCTACGAGCTTGGTCGCCAGTTCAGAAACGAGGGCACCGACCTCACGCACAACCCAGAGTTCACCTCTATGGAGGCATACGCCGCCTACTCTGACCTGGCCGGCATGCGTGAGCTTTCCCAGAACCTCTTCCAGGAGATCGCCCGCAAGGCTTGCGGCTGCGAGGAGGGCCACGAGGTCATCACCTACCAGGGCACCGAGGTTGATCTCTCCGGCAACTGGCGCGTTGCATCCCTGGCAGAGATTGCGTCCGAGGTCACCGGCGAGGAGCTCTCCATTGACACCCCTGTCGAGAAACTCCGCGCAGTCCTGGACCGCTATGAGATTGAGTGGAATCCAGAGTGGCAGGCCGGCAAGCTGCTGTTTGAGATCTACGACGAGCTTGGCGAGAAGAGCATCGTAAACCCAACCTTTGTCTGCGATTATCCTGCAGAGGTTTCTCCGCTCACCAAGCGTAAAGCAGACGATCCTCGTCTGACCGACCGCTTTGAGCTCATTATCTGCGGCGCAGAGTACGCAAACGCATACTCTGAGCTCAACGACCCTGTTGACCAGGAGGAGCGCTTTGCTGCACAGATGGAGGCCAAGCGTCAGGGTGACGAGGAGGCTATGGAGTACGATTACGACTTCATCCGCGCACTTGAGTACGGCATGCCACCAGCGGGCGGTATCGGCTACGGTATCGACCGCATGATGATGCTCTTCTGCGATCAGCCTTCTATCCGCGACGTCCTTCTCTTCCCACAGCTCAAGCCCGAGAAACGCTAAGAGCTTGGAACTTTAGCTGCCCCACGCAGCACACAAACACATCAGCCCGGTATCCGCTCGTTGCAGGTACCGGGCTTTTTGTGTGCGGCAACGCGGTCTTCTCGGCAGCGCGGGTTTCTCGCCCGACGTTTGTGTGATTCGTACGGAGGAGAAAAATCCAACGAGAGTCGTATGTTTGCAGAGCCTTCTGATGGGTATAAATCAGAAATATATAGAGAGTTTTGAGAGGTTTCAGCACATGTTTGATAAATTCACTGACAGAGCGCGTAAAGTCATGAGCCTGGCTCAGGACGAGGCTCGCGGTCTTGGCCAGATGTATGTTGGTACCGAGCACCTGCTACTTGCTCTCATCAAAGAGGGGGAGGGCATTGCTGCTCAGGCTTTGGCTAAGCTGGAGGTCTCGTATGACGAGGCTCTGGCAAC
>CAKARX010000123.1:0-3146 GCA_916720745.1 uncultured Atopobium sp. | reverse complement strand
AGGTTGCACCAACACACCTGCTCAAGGCGCTGCTGGACAGCAATGAGCGCAACCTACGTTCTATCTTGGAGAAGATTGGTGCAGATCCTGACACTATTGCCATGCAGGTAGACCAGGCAATCTCTAAGGCTCCAAAAGTAAGCGGAGCACAGATTGGCATTGGCAACGACCTTCTCAAGGTTATCAATGAGGCCGAGAAACTTGCCACTAAGCTCGGAGATTCCTACGTTACCTCCGAGCATCTGCTCACTGCGCTGGCAAACGACAACACTGATGCAGGTAGGATTCTTCGCGACGCCGGCGTTACCGCTAAGCGCGTGGAAGAGGTTTACAACGAGCTACGTGGCGATGAACGCGTAACCTCCCAGGATGCAAAGCCGCAGTTTGAGGCCTTGGAGCAGTACGGTCGCAACGTGACTGACCTTGCTCGCCAGGGAAAGCTTGATCCAGTTATTGGTCGCGTCGAAGAGATTCGCCGTACCATTCAGGTTCTGAGTCGCCGCACCAAGAACAATCCTGTTCTTATCGGTGAACCTGGTGTTGGTAAGACCGCAATTGTGGAAGGCCTGGCAGAGCGCATTGTTTCTGGCGACGTTCCAAGTACCCTGCGCGACAAAGAGCTTGTTGAGCTTGACATGTCTGCCCTAGTAGCAGGCGCAAAGTATCGCGGTGAGTTTGAGGACCGCTTGAAGAGCGTGGTAAAAGAGGTGGCCAAGTCTAACGGCCAGATTATCCTCTTTATCGACGAGCTTCATACCATCGTAGGCGCTGGCGCTTCCGAGGGATCCATGGACGCTGGTAACATCTTGAAGCCAGCACTTGCTCGTGGTGAGCTTCGTGCAATTGGTGCTACTACGCTGGATGAATACCGCAAGTACATCGAGAAGGACGCTGCTCTTGCACGTCGTTTCCAGACCGTACTTGTCTCCGAGCCTTCTGTTGAAGACACCATTTCTATTCTGCGTGGCCTTAAGGAGAAGTACGAGCAGCACCACCGCGTCCGTATTACGGACTCCGCCCTGGTTGCAGCTGCGGACCTCTCTAACCGCTACATTTCTGACCGATTCTTGCCAGATAAGGCAATTGACCTGGTAGATGAGGCAGCTTCAAGACTTCGTATGGAACTTGATTCTATGCCTGCAGAGATTGACGCGGTTGACCGTCAGCTCACTCAGATGCAGATTGAGGAGCAGGCTCTGATGAAAGAGGAGGACGCTGCTTCTAAGGAGCGCCTGGAGAACCTCCGCGCAGAGATTGCTACGACGCAGGAGAAGCTTGATGGCATGAAGGCTAACTGGCAGAATGAGCGCGGGGCAATTGACCTGGTACAGGACTTGAAGTCCCAGATTGAGGACGCAAAGACGCAGATGGAGCGCGTAACCCGCGAGGGCGATTTGGCGCAGGCATCCGAGCTTCGTTACAGCACTATTCCAGAGCTTGAGCGCAAATACGATGAGGCAGAAAAAGCCCTTCTCGCCAAGCAGGAAGACGGCGGAATCCTCAAGGAAGAGGTCACCACGGGCGAGATTGCCGAGGTAGTTTCTTCGTGGACCGGCGTACCTGTGTCCAAGATGATGCAGGGCGAGATGGACAAGCTCAAGAACCTTGAGGACCAGCTTCACCTGCGCGTTATTGGTCAGGACGACGCTGTTTCCGCAGTTGCTGCAGCAGTCCGTCGTTCTCGCGCGGGCCTGGCGGATCCAAATAAGCCTCTGGGCAGTTTCTTCTTCCTGGGCCCAACCGGCGTGGGTAAGACCGAGCTGGCAAAGGCGCTGGCAGAACTGCTGTTTGACGACGAGCGCTCGCTGGTCCGCATTGATATGTCTGAGTACATGGAGAAGTTCTCGGTTCAGCGACTCATTGGCGCACCTCCAGGATATGTGGGCTATGACGAGGGTGGCCAGCTTACTGAGGCAGTTCGTAGGCATCCATACTCCGTCATCTTGCTGGACGAGATGGAGAAGGCTCATCCCGATGTCTTCAACATCTTGCTGCAGGTTCTGGACGACGGTCGCCTGACCGACGGTCAAGGTAGGGTAGTGAGCTTCAAGAACACCATCATTATCATGACCAGTAACGTTGGTTCGCAGTTCATTGCTGGCGCTGGTGAAGAGGGACTTACCGAAGAGTCCAGAAAGCAGGTCATGGAGGCGCTGCGTAGCTCCTTCCGTCCTGAGTTCTTGAACCGTATCGACGACGTGGTTGTCTTCCAGCCTCTGGGTCTTGAGGACATCGAGCGTATTGTGGACATTCAGCTCAAGGATGTCCGTAGCAGGCTTGCGAGCGAGCGCATGACGCTGGAGCTTTCCGAGGCTGCTAAGCAGTCGCTGGCTCTTGATGGCCTGGATCCTGTTTACGGTGCTCGTCCTCTGAAGCGACTGATTCAGCGTCGCGTTGTCGACCAAGTAGCAAACTTGATTATTGCAGGTGAGCTGCATGAGGGCGATACTGTTCTGGTTGATACCGACGAGAATGGCAACTTGGTTGCTCACAAAAAGTAAGTGAGGCTGCACATGTGTGATGAGGCAAACAGGGCCGAGAAACCCGAGGCGCGAGTTGCAGCGCAGGTCGCGACTCAGGTCGCAGCTGCTGCGACGGCTACACCGCAGGTCGCGGCTGCTGCGACGGCTACGCCGCAGGTCACAGCGCACAAGGACGTGGCACGCAAGGACGTCGATTCCAAGAAAGCGCAGGTTGTTGACCCGGAGTTTGCGCGCGCGGAAAACGAGGACGATGATGGTTACGACCCGTACTCCGATCGTCGTCCCGTGAGCGAGCCGCTCTTTGAGCGTGATCCCTGGAGCTAGACGGGGTTTCTCGCCACACGCTGAGCTTTACAAACAAAGCCGCTGGTACATGACGTATCAGCGGCTTTTTGCGTGCGGAATCAATTGGCCTCTGACTGCGAGCCTGAAAAATGCATCATGTCTGAGTAAATTTACTCAGACATGGTGAGAAAAACCGGCAAACAGCTCAGACTTGGTGCACTTTTCCGGCAAATCATTCAGACATGGCGGGAAAATCAGGCTCCATGTGAGCACCCATGGAAGGGCAATCTCGGGCACGCTTCAAAGTCCCGCCTGAAAAGTACAAAGAATCTGTGTTTGAGTCACCGATTCTTTTGCAAAATCAGGCAAATCCACAGA
>CAKARX010000122.1:0-3152 GCA_916720745.1 uncultured Atopobium sp. | reverse complement strand
GCCCAGCCCGTCATGCCCCAGCGAGCGCGCAGGATGCCCGGAGCCACGTCCAGCGCCATGCCCGCAGCCTCCTGTGCAAGCGCGCCTGCTCCCGGGAACAGCAGCGCCGGCAGCGGCGCGTCTGGCGAGAAGAGCGGTGCACTCGCAGCAGTTTGCGCCTGCAGGTACAGAAGGGCAGCAGCGTAGTCCAGCCTGAGCGGCGCAAACTCACGTGCCGGCCCTCGACCGCCAGTCAGACTGCGCTTAAAGAGTGCTTCACCAGCAAGGTCAATGCCAACCGTGGCGCGGTTGCGTGATACGCGCACGACAATAGTTACGTCAGGCGCAAGCGTGTTGACCATAGGACGGCTTCCGCGCTTTGCTGCAAGTCGGTCTACAATAGCGTCTTTTGTTCTGACAGCAATGAAGTTGGTGTTTCTGAGCTGGTCATTTGTGCCGTGAGCGCTGACTGCAATGGTGGCATGCGGACCAATATGGTCTTCCCAAGCAATGTGGAAGAGGTCTTCGTAAAGAGCGTCTGAAGTTGCGGCGCCAACACGATCAAGCACCAAAATGACGCGAGATGTGAGGCGAGACCATAAACAGACGCGGTAAGCATCGGCAAGAGAGCCGTAAAACGCAACTTGTCCGCCAAGAGGACGCACCTTTTTAATGCGTAGGCCGTCTAGCTCCTGTGCAAGAAGCTTCTCAAAGCCTTTTGGACACGTTGCAAAGAACTCAAGTTCTTGAGACATCGGGACACCTTTCGCCCGTAGAAATGGAATACATACTGATGCAATATTTTCCCATGTTTTTCTCGCCAAATGGTTGGGGAGAAGAAAATACATCAAGAACCCGTGGGTCGATCTCGGACAAGAACCCGTGGGCCGTACGCCCGCAAGCAGCGGCTTCTTGTCTAAGTCACCGCCCGCTTACCGAAGAGCGGAAGTTCATACATAATGTCCCAAATCATCTGTTATTTTTCGCTTAAAATACGCATAGTATCTTTTACTAAGAAATACAGAGAGCTGTTTGAGGTTTGGGAGTCATTATGGATGCAAAAGTTATGGAAACATTTGAGTCCTGGCGTGCAAACGTCACCGAAGAAGACCTGGTAAAAGAGCTCGGAGAGCTTGCAAAACCAGAAGCAGAAGATAAGCTCTACGATGCATTTTATCGCTCACTTGCATTTGGTACTGCTGGCCTTCGTGGCACCATTGGCGTTGGCACTAACCGCATGAACGTTTACGTTGTTGCCCAGGCAACCCAGGGACTTGCGGATTACCTCAACGCTCACTACGAGAATCCAACGGTGGCTCTTGCAAGGGATTCTCGCCTTAAGGGTGAGGATTTCCAGAAGGTCGCAGCTGGTGTTTTGGCAGCTAATGGCATCCGCGTGTACGTCTATCCACGCATCGAGCCTGTTCCAACGCTCTCGTTTGCTGTTCGCTATCTCAAGACTTCCGCAGGTATCGTGCTTACCGCAAGCCACAACCCTGCGCCTTACAACGGCTACAAGGTATACAACGATAACGGCGGCCAGATTACCGATGAGGCTGCAGCAGAGATTTCTGCAAATATCGCACGCGTCAATCCTTTTGACGTCAAGCCTATGGACTTTGAAGAGGGCCTGGAGAAGGGCCTGATTGTTTGGACGCCAGAAGAGGTGCTGGACAACTTCATTGAGGCTATCAAGCGCGTTTCTATTCCAGGATTTAAGGCTGCTGACGGCTACAAGGTTGTATACACGCCGCTCAATGGTACAGGTATGGAGTGCGTCACGCGCATCCTCAAGGAGATTGGCGTCAATGACGTCGATGTTGTCCCAGAGCAGGCAGAGCCAGACGGAAACTTCCCAACCTGCTCCTATCCAAATCCAGAGTTCCGTGAGGCGCTTGAGCTGGGTCTCAAGCTTGCCGATAAGGTAAAGCCAAACCTTTTGGTTGCAACTGATCCTGACGCCGACCGTATGGGTACCGCAATCCCACACAACGGCGATTACGTGCTGCTTTCCGGCAACGAGATGGGCGTCCTGCTTATGGACTGGCTCCTTACCATGGCAGAAGAGCGTGGCGAGAAACCCCAGGATAAGGTAGCTGTTTCTACTATCGTATCTTCCGCTATGCCTGACGTCCTGGCACGTGCTCGCGGCTTTGAGATGCGCCGCGTTCTTACGGGCTTCAAGTACATCGGTGACCAAATTGACCAGCTCAAGGATGCCGGCGAGGAGGATCGCTTCCTCATGGGCTTTGAGGAGTCCTATGGCTATCTTGTTGGTACGCATGCTCGCGATAAGGACGCTATTGTTGCAACCATGCTTTGCGTAGAGATGGCATCTTGGTATGCTGCTCGCAATATGGATCTTTACGAGGCAATGGATGCTCTGTACCAGCGCTACGGCTACTATCTCAATGGCGTTGTTAACGCTGCTTATCCAGGTGCTGAGGGCGCCGCAAAGATGGCTGAGATCATGAGCGGTCTGCGTAAGAATCCACTGGAAACGGTGGGCAATTACAAGGTTGTTGGCGTAACAGACTATGCTGAGTGCGCAGAAATGCCTCGCGTTTCGGGTCTGCAGAAAGAGGCTCCTCAGACGCTGCCAGCATCCAACGTTATTGAGTATAGGCTTGAGGGAGACAACAAGGTCATCTTCCGCCCATCGGGCACTGAGCCTAAGGTCAAAGCCTATCTCTTTGCCAATGGCGCTACTCGCGAAGAGGCCGAGGCTCGCGTTGCAGAGCTTATCGAGGCTGCACAGAAGGTGCTTTCATAGTTCGCCTTTACCTCTAAAACGTTTTTCCACGCAATTCTTTGGCGAGAAACCCGTCCTGCCCAGCATTCACTTTTTGTGGATGCTGGGTTTTTTACTCTGCAGCCTTTACTGTCACGGTGTACAGGGCGTTTGCAGCGCTGGCAATAGTCTCTGCGGCCCACGGACGTGCGCTTACCTCAGGGGACAGAGGGTCGTGAACGTTTACCGTGCCATCATCGTTCTTGCTGGTTACCAGTATCCAGTGATCACCATCCGAGCTCAGCTTATTGCCCTTAACCTCAACAAGCAGGAAGGTTTCGGCGTCTAGAAGCGTGGTGATATTGTCGGCAGAAATGCTGTAGCTATCAGCAGTAAGACCAAGGTTTGCTAAGTTCTTCTCGAGAAATGATCTGTTCATTCC
>CAKARX010000121.1:0-3158 GCA_916720745.1 uncultured Atopobium sp. | reverse complement strand
AGGGCTTCTTCCTTACAAGTCTCTATAAGGGTTCTGTAGTCAGCTTTTCCATAAATCTCTGGTTCACGAATACCCAGCATGTTGATGTTTGGGCCGTTAATGATGAGCAGGCGAGGGGCTTCAAGGTCATCCTCATAGTCGTCTTCAAAGTCGTCTGCATCTAAGTCAGAAACAAGGCCGTCAAAGTCTTCTTCATCCTGATCAAGAGTATTTTTTTGAGCTAGCAGAGAGATTAGCTCTTCTACTTCTTCATTGTTTTGAGCTGGGTTATCTGAGCGCTTCTCGTCTAACGAACAAAAAGTCTTTTCTGGCTCACCCAAAATGCAATTAAGGGCATCGTTTACCTGGCTAACAAGATTGGGACCAAAGACTACTTCAAGACCGTTTGATCCCTTTCCCACAATGCCAAGAACGCCAGTGGCAGTGGCTAACTGTTCATGGTCGATAAGCGTCATATCATCAATAGAAAGACGAAGTCGCGTCATGCATACTTCGTTGTGCGTTAAGTTTTTTGAACCGCCTATTGCATTAAGAATCTCGTGAGCAATAGCATTGCTGTCCATCGGATATCTCCCCAAATACGACCGAATATCAAACACTGAACTGTTTGACTGGACGTAACATCCTTGAGTTTTCTGAAACCAAACCTACGAGGTATAAGTATAGGGGCTTCAACGTGCCAAAATTCAAAGTCTCTTGGCCGTCCGGTGAACGGTTGAAAAATAACTGTAAACGTTTTCTGTTATTTAAATGCTATGGCGAGAAGACCTTTGGCATCAGCTTCTGGACTACCAAGGCAGGAAAAAGTTATATCAGCCCATGCTTCATAGAGAGGTAGTCGCTTTGCAGCAAGCTCTTGTATGCCAATGCTTTGTGAGAGTGGTCTTCCCGCAAGAGCCAATTGATCAAGGGGACGAGTCAGATAGACAAACTTTCCGTTTTGACGAAGAAGTTGGTAGTTTGAAGGGGTGACAACTACGCCGCCTCCGCAAGAGATTACTGCACCGCTCATGCCAGAAATCTCTTGAATTACTTCATGCTCTAGACGTCTAAAAGCTGCTTCTCCGTGTGTTTGAAGGTAGACTGCCGCGTCACAATGAACTTTTTGTTTGATGAGAAGATCTGTGTCTATCCATGAGCGATGTAAGAGCCTTGCTAGGGCTTCTCCCGTAGAGGTTTTACCTACACCAGGCATGCCAATAAGCACAATGTTTTCTTTTGAGGCATGGAGCTCACGCGAGATATTTTCTATCTGAGCGTCTGATACATCCTGTCCCAAAAAGAGCGAGCTTGCTCTAGCTGCTTGAGCTACCAGCATTTTTAAACCATTTGCATTGAGTATTCCAAGACTTTCTGCATCTAAAAGTAGCTGAGAGCGCAGCGGATTATAAATAAGATCAATCACGCATTGGAGGGAAGAAAAAGCAGCAAGCTCCTCTTTTGCAAGAGGGGAAATGCCAGTATGAGGAGACATTCCTACTGGCGTAGCATTGACAAGAAGCTCAGCGTCATAGTGGAATTTAAGCTGGTCATAGGAAATTGTGCAGTCTACAAATGAAGAACTTTCGTGAGGGTTCCTGGAGACTCCCACAACATATGCATCGCCTTTTTTGAGCGCATAGCAAATTGCCTGACCAGCGCCACCAAAGGCTCCTAAAACAATTGCTTTCTTTTGGCTCAAGTTGACCTTGAGGCTTTTTACCAGATACTCAAAGCCATACACATCGGTGTTGTCTGCTGTTATAAAACCATTTACATCTTTTACCAGGGTATTTGCCGCTCCTATAGCTTGTGCATCCTCAGAAGCTGAGTCCGCAAGAGCACAGGCGTCCTTTTTGTAGGGGATAGTAACGTTCAAGCCCTGCCAAGGTTGGTCTTTAAGAAAACCCTTCAGCTCAGAAGCAGAAAGCTCATGAAGCTGGTAGGGAAATGACCCCAACCTTTCATGAATTGCTGCCGACCAACTATGAGAGAGTTTCTCGCCAATAAGGCCGTAAGGAGCAAGAGGAGCTGTAGGGTTACTTGAACCTTGTTGTACAGTTTTAGAGCTCACGAGGTGTCTCCTGAACTGCCTTTGCAGCGTTCATTAAAACCTCAAGCAACTCTAAAGCATAAGGTTTAAGTTCATTAGAAATAGTGGCTTTAACCTGTTTTCTTTTGGCATTTTCTCTTGATGGATCAAGAACAGAAAGATCATGCTCTTTTTTGTAAGCACCAATTTGTTTGGCAACCGCAATCCTCTGCTCAAAGAGGTCAAAGATTTGCGCATCAATCGAATCGATTTCCTGGCGAAGCGTTTCTAGCTGATTAGTCATTGTTATATCCGTTCTGCTCAGAGGGCCAGGAATATAAGGTGTCGAGAAGGGCTAGCGCAAAAGCGCTTTCAACACAGGGAACAGCGCGCAAAACTGCAGTTACATCATGTCTGCCCTGAACAACAAGCTGATCTGGTTTCATAGTCTGAAGGTTAACTGAATGTTGAGGAAGCCCAATGCTCGAGATAGGTTTTAACGCACATCTAAACCAGATGGGAGCACCTGTTGAAAGGCCGCCCAGAATACCTCCTGCATGATTGGTGGTTGGCATAACGGAGCCGTTACGCACTTCGTATACATCGTTATTCTCAGAGCCAAGGAGATTAGCAACTTCCATACCGCTACCAAATTCTATGGCTTTAACAGCGGGAACACCAAAGACTGCAGCAGAGATGGTATTTTCAAGTCCATGGAAATGAGGGGACCCAATACCTGCAGGAACACCCGTTGCCGCACATTCTATGATGCCGCCAACGGTATTTTTCTCTGAGCGCAGCTGTGTAAGGAGTGCGCGGGTTTTCTCGCCAGCTTGTGCATCGAGGAAGGGAAGCTCTTGAGGGTCAGCTTGAAGCAGCTGATTCATTTGGTGAGCTAGTAACTTATTGGCCTCAAGCGAGTTGTCTACGAGCTCTAGGGGAGTATCGTTGACGTCCTTTATTTTGAGAACGTGAGCGGCAAAAGCTATGCCTTGAGCTTTCAAAATCTGAAGCGCTATGCCTCCTGCAATGCACAGAGGAGCAGTGAGGCGAGCAGAAAAATGTCCTCCACCTGTTTGTTTATAGGTATCTCCCCATTTTGCCCAGGCAGAAAAATCAGCATGTCCTGGTCGTGGGACAAGCTTTG
>CAKARX010000120.1:0-3223 GCA_916720745.1 uncultured Atopobium sp. | reverse complement strand
GCAGTGATGAGCTTAAGCAGGATATTCTCGACATCTTCACCAACGTAGCCAGCCTCGGTAAGGGTTGTTGCATCAGCAATAGCAAATGGAACCTCAAGAAAACGAGCAAGCGTCTGAGCAAGCAGCGTTTTACCAGTACCGGTTGGGCCTAGCAGCAAGATGTTGGACTTTGCAATTTCAACATCCTCCTGGCCTTCCTGAGGCTCATCGTTGCCCGAAAGAATACGGCGGTAGTGGTTGTACACTGCAACCGACATTGCGCGCTTGGCATCTTCCTGGCCCATTACATACTGAGACAACTCATCGTAAATCTCATGTGGAGTTGGCAGGTCTTTGATAGCGGGCTCATCAGAGTGAGTCTCAATCTCTGACTCTTCATCAAAGCCAAGGGACTCATCAATCATATCTGAGCAGGTAGAGACACATTCATCGCAAATGCAGACGCCACCTGGGCCCTGGATAAGCTTATTTACCTGCGACCTACTCTTTCCGCAGAAAGAACAGTGCATCTCATCTAATCCGCCAAAAGGCGAGAAGTCCTGGTCTTTAGCCATAACTTAAACCCTCGATACAAGAACAATTATTGGTCGTTACGAGAAGAGATAACTCGGTCAACCAGGCCGTAGTCACAGGCCTCCTGTGCACGAAGATAATTATCGCGCTCGGTGTCTACATTGACCTTCTCGATAGATTGTCCAGTATAATCCGAAAGCAGCTCATTGATGCGCTGGCGAATCCACTTTGTCTCATCTGCGACAATCTGAATATCAGTCTGCTGACCCTGAACACCACTGGATGGCTGGTGAATCATAACCATAGAGTTAGGAAGCGCAAGACGCTTACCCTTTGCACCTGCAGCAAGAAGAACAGCGCCCATTGATGCTGCCATACCAACGCAGATGGTAGAAACATCTGGCTTGATGAAGTTCATGGTGTCAAGAATGCCCAGGCCTGCATAAACGTCACCACCAGGAGAATCAATGTAGAGAGAAATATCTTTGTCTGGATCCTGACTCTCAAGGTGCAAAAGCTGTGCAATGACCAGGTTTGCAGAATCGCGCGTTACCGGCTCTCCCAAGAAAACAATACGATCATTGAGCAGTCTGGAATAGATGTCATAGCTACGCTCACCACGAGGAGTCTGCTCAATAACATACGGAATAGTTGGAATGTTTGTTGGATAATGCATAATCCTCCTTCAAAGGTCTTTCCTTAGAAACATACCCCGGGAAGCATGTCTCTAACCCGGGGTATGAAAAATTCAAAGTAACTGCAACTTTTGGCGCAGTCTTTCTGGCGAGAAACCCAACCAGTTGCGGACTACTCAGCGTCCTTCTCTGCGTCCTCGTCCTTCTTAGCTGCCTTCTTCTTAGCAGGAGCCTTCTTAGCAGGCTTCTTCTCTGCCTTCTGCTCTTCCTTAGCAGCCTCAGCAATCTCGTCGACAACGGTGACGGTTGCGTTGTCACGCAGCCAGTCAAGAGCCTTAGAACGACGGATGGACTCGCGGATTGCAGGAAGACGGCCAGCCTTGCGCCACTCCTCAATTGCAGACTCAACGTTAGGAACACCAGCGCGCTCAAACTCTGCGCGGATGTCATCCTCAGTTGCCTCAAGCTTGAGCTCTGCAGCAATAGCGTCAAGAGCCAGGGACTGACGTGCACGCTCCTCAGCCTGAACGCGAAGATCAGAGATGAAGTCATCAGTCTTGATGCCGCGTGCAGCCAGGAATATATCAAGGCTCATACCCTGCTGCTGAAGGCCACTCAGGAACTCCTGAGCAATCTCGTTGAAGACCTCGTTCTTGTACTCCTCTGGAACCTCGTCAAGCTGAAGACGCTTGCCTACAGCCTCAACAACGCGGTCCTCTTTAAGAGTTGGAAGAGAATTCTTCTTGTCGGACTCAATCTCAGACTTAACAGCCTCACGGAGTTTCTCGACAGTGTCATAACCAAAGGTGTTCTTTGCAAGCTCGTCAGTCAGCTCTGGAGTGACGGACTTCTTGTGAGCAACAACCTTGACGTTGATATCGTAATCGTGGGAGTGAACCTCATCGCCGTGAGTGTGGCTGTGAGTCCACTTGACCTCTTTCTCCTCACCTGGCTTCATGCCGATGAGTGCCTCTTCAAGCTCCTTTGGAGCCTGGGTGCCATTAAGGGTAAGAACGCGGTCCTCGCCCTCCATGTGAGCAGCACCCTCAATGTTCTTGATGTCTACACCAATGGTGTCGCCCTCTTTAACAGCGCGCTTCTCCTTGGTGTTCTCAAACTTAGCCTGGTAAGAAAGAAGCTGCTTAATCTGGTGATCAACCTCAGCCTCAGTTGCCTCATTTGGAGGCATGTTAATTGCAGGAGCATCGTAAGAATCAAGCTTAGCCTCAGGACGAACGTTGAAGACTACCTCATAGGAGTAATCCTGGCCCTCAACAGGAAGATCTGCATCCTGGTTGTAATCACCACGGCCGACAGGAACAAGGTCAAGCTCCTCAAGAAGCTGTGGCTCTGCTGCGCCGAGAAGATCGTTGGTTGCCTGAGCAAGGACTGCCTCGCGGCCAACAATGCCGTCAATGACAGGACGAGGTGCGCGGCCCTTGCGGAAACCCTGGAAGGAATACTTGTTTGCAATGTCCTTGTAAGCCTGCTTAATGGCAGCGTCTACCTCTGCAGCAGGAACTGTAACCTTGACGGTGAGTTTCTCGTCAACTGGCTTATCTGCGGTAACGGTGATGTTCAACGTTCCTCCAGTGTCTCGTAAAAAATGCTGGCGTACCAGCTCTTAACCAAATTTCTGCATGGTGCGGGCGGAGGGAATCGAACCCCCACGGACTTAGTCCACTAGAACCTAAATCTAGCGCGTCTGCCAGTTCCGCCACGCCCGCATATTTATGCAGCCTTGCAATAATAACAAACTTTTGCGCTCTTCACTAGGAGAACTTCGCATTCTAAACACTTCCCTCACGAAAAAAGACCGGTCTTTTTCAAGACCGGTCCTAGTTCAAGTAAAAAGCTCATCTTCCAAGCACGTTTTAGAGATCTTGCAGCGCAAAAGTCTCTGGCTCGCTCTTTCTTGCTGCTGCAAGTGCCTGGATAAGAGCGGTAGCTGCAGACATTGCGGTGACGCAGGTAATGCCCTGGCTGACAGCTTCTGCGCGCATCTTGGTACCGTCGCTGTGAGCCTCGTGACCATGAGGCGTATTGATGATGAAGCTGACGGTCTTATCGCGCAT
>CAKARX010000119.1:0-3255 GCA_916720745.1 uncultured Atopobium sp. | reverse complement strand
GGGTCCTTCTCGCCATCTGCGGCAAGGGCCACGTTAGTGACGTAAGAAATGCCTGCGAGCGCAATCAAAATGAAGGTGAAGGGGCTCGCAAAGCTTTTGAGCAGGCGGATGATGAAGGGCTCTTCGGCGGCGCTGGTGATAACGTTTGGGCCGTCGAGGTCGTATTTTGCCTGCGCAATATCAAGGGCAAGGCCGTCCGGGGTGGTATGGGACTTTCGACAGACGCTCTTTACCGAGTGAGTTGCGGCAAAGGTCAAGGACTGTCCAAGCTCTCCCGAAGTGGTCTGAGCTGTCTTTGTTTGGGCTGTCTTTGTTTGAGTTGTGCGCTTCATGATTGCCATGTGCACCTCCGATGATTAGTGAAAACGAATGTCTAACTGGTTGGTGTATGACGCAAACTGAAAGCGTTCTGTTATGTGTGGGACTTGAAACCAGGCGATCCGGTCTGGACGGTCTTGGAACCTGCCACATAGATTCATATATCTACAGGATTGCTCTATAAACCTGCAAATTTATATCCCTATAGGCTCGCAGTGCAGTAAAAATTAAAACTTTTGAATAAGAGGTTTCTTTATATCCGTCACACATAAATGAACAGGGTCAGCATCTGCTGTCAGACGTAAGCTGCTACTTCGACTAGGCATATAAAGCACCTCCTTGAAATAGGTGTTTTGCAAGAGCGGAGCCAACTGAAAAATTGAACACCCATCCACTCAAGCACTCTAAGAGTAGTTGGGTTGACGCGATTGGTCAACCTATTACTATATACCCTATAAACAGGACATTTATTCAGCGCACATTGGCGAGAAAAACATCGAGCAGCAATGTCGAGCGCGGTACTCTTGCAAAGAAGGAGCATCTCATGGGCAAAGTAATTGTATTTGGAAGCCTGAACATGGATATCTCCATCGAGGCAGATAAGATGCCTCAGCAGGGCGAGACTATTGGCGGTAAAAATCTTGTCACCAGCCCAGGTGGAAAAGGCGCTAATCAGGCTGTTGCCGCAGCTCGAATGGGTGCAGATGTTCACATGATTGGTGCTGTTGGCGCTGACTCGTTTGGACAGGACCTCAAGCAGTCACTTATTGGCTACGGCGTCAATGCAGAGCAGGTAGATGAGCTGTCTGGAGTCTCCACGGGCGTTGCCGTGATTGTGCGTGTAGGCGGCGATAACCGCATCATTCTGGACCACGGCGCTAATCACGTACGCACAGTTGACGACGTGAAAGCGGTGCTCGATTGTATTGCGGAGCCGGGTGACGTGTTCTTGACGCAGTTTGAGTGCGAGTTGTCGACCACGCTTGAGCTTATCAGGTACGCACATGAGCTGGGACTCTATACGATGGTGAACCCATCGCCATCAGCTACCATGACCACCGGTCTTCTCGCCAGCGTGGACTTGCTCTGTCTGAACGAGATTGAGTTTGCGGACCTGTTCGGCGAGGGCAAGATTAGCCCGCTGGCAGAGCCCGAGGCTGCGGTGCAGAAGGTGCTTGAAAGCGGCGTGGCAACTGCGGTGTTGACGCTGGGCTCCAAGGGCTCGATTGCTGCCGACGCACACAGCGTCTACCAGCAGGAATGTTATCGTGTGGACACCGTGGACACTACCTGCGCGGGAGACACGTTTATGGGTACACTCGCCGCGTTCCAGGCGTCGGGGCAGCTTGAGGGTCACGACATCAAGCAGGCGCTCGACGTGGCCGCAAAGGCCGCAGCGCTCGCTACTACTAAGGTTGGCGCTCAGCAATCAATCCCAACGTATCAGCAGGTAGTTGAGTTTTAGGTTAAAATTACCGTGATTGTTGCTTCATGACTCGCGGCTTACACGCAGTTCAAAACGGCTCCAACCAAGTCTAAACGCAACTCAAACACAGTTCACACGCAGCATACACGCAGTTCAAACGCACAAAGGAGACTTATGACAACGCTTTCAACTAAGACGCGCGTCATCATTGACACAGATCCCGGCATTGACGACGCCATTGCGCTGGGTTTTGCCCTGGCCGCAAAGGCGCTGGATATCAAGCTTATTACTACCGTGAGCGGAAATGTTGGCATCGAGAACGTCACCAATAACACTCTTAAACTGCTCAAATTCTGGAATCAGCACGTGCCTGTTGCGCGTGGTGCTGCCGAACCTCTGCTCAGAAAACCGATGGACGCAAGTGACGTTCATGGCGCTTCGGGCATGAGGGGTTACGAGTTCGATGGCATTCAGCCAGACTGTCTTCTTGAAGAAACCGCACTTGAGGCACAGCGTCGCGTCATTATGGAAGGCGCTTCTGCTGGCGAGAAAACTACGCTGTTGACGCTTGGTCCTCTGACCAATATTGCGCTGCTGCTGAAAGCATACCCACAGGTAAAGGAGCATATCGACCGCATTGTCATGATGGGTGGTGCCCTGACCCGCGGAAACCTTGGCGTCATGTCCGAGTTCAACGTGGGCGTTGATCCCGAGGCGGCAAAGATTGTCTTTGCATCCGGCGTTCACGTGGCCATGGTTGGCCTTGAGGTGGGCGACGCTGCTCGCGTCATGCCCGAGGACATCGAGAACATCCAGAACTCCGGCAAGAGTGGAGACATGCTGGTCAAGCTGCTGCTCAACTATCGCGTCCACTACCAGGAGGAGGGCTTCAGCATGTACGATCCAACGGCTGTAGCTTACCTGCTGGCGCCTCAGATGTTTGAGACCAAGGATGTGTTTGTGGACGTTGAGTGCGCCGGTGGCTTAACCGCTGGCTGCACCGTTGTTGACCTGGCCGGATACCTTGGCGAGAAACCCAATGCAACCGTATGCGTTGGCGTCGACCAAAAGGCATTCCGTACTTGGTTTGTTCACCAGATCCAAAAGTGCAACGTCCTCGACGGCTCTGCCTCTGCAGTTGAAGGCGTGCTGCTGGACTAGCTTGTTGCATCAACTTGCTGCTGGACTAAGGCTCTGCTAGGGCAGTGCGCCGCTGGACCAACGTGGCGCCGGGGCAGGGTGCTGCAAAAACTCACAAGAAAGAAGCCTCTTCTCGCCATTGAGAAGAGGCTTTGTTGTGTGTAAAAGTGCTGGTAAATTGATCTTCTCGTCAAACTCCACGCCTAGTTTTAGAGCTCTTTGTAGACAGGGAACCACTTGAGGGCGTCAACTGCCTCTTTTGCATCGGCGATTGGCTCGCGGTTCAAGCCCTGCTTGATTGCTTCCTCTGCAACGCCGACGGCAATACGCTCGGAGAACTCGGTAATCTTGGAGACTGGAGGAAGAATTGC
>CAKARX010000118.1:0-3311 GCA_916720745.1 uncultured Atopobium sp. | reverse complement strand
TGTAGTAGAGATTACCCTCAAAGTCTGCAATGACCGACGATGTGGTGTAGTTCTGATGATCTGTATCTGGAGTGTAAATCTGAGCTGCTCGGCTGGTGCCCAACTTGTATACCCATACGCCACCAGGTAGACCGTTTACCGTGAAGTAGGCATAGGTACCGTTTTGTTGAACAGAAACAAGAGGAGTGCTCTGAGACTTACCCTTGCCAGCACGAGCCTGGTCAATCACCGTAAAGGTGTCAAGAGAAATCACAGAGATAGTTCCGTAGCCCTCAGCATCGACACCGTTAACAAAGACATTAGAACCGCTGATAGTTGGTGTAGAGGTGGACTCTGCTGCAAATTTGACTTGCTTCTCCTCAACAAGAGAAGAACCGTTTCTTCTAATCAGGTGCAGCGTACCGTCATTTCTGGTTACAGCAAGATAGGTTCCATTACCGTTTTGATCAACGGAGACAGGAACAATACCTGCGCGAATTGGTGAACCAAGGTTAAGCTCAGCCTCGATGGCACCGGTTGTACCGCTGATAAGCCTGACAGAGGAGGACTCGTCACCAATCATAAAGTCAGAGCCAGAAGCTGCTGCGCCAGACCAGTAATAACCTGCAGGCTGACCAGAGGTTGCTCCAGGAATATTTGCAGGCTGCGCATTCTGCTTCCAGCGAAGCGCACCAGTTGTAGCGTCAACAGCAACCATATAGCCACCAGCTGCGTCAAATCCGCTCATCTTAGTAAACTCAGCCAAGATGGTGCCATTATTAACCGTCAGGCTAGAAACGGACTGCAATGCATTGGTGGTATCCAGCGGCTCTGTCTTCCAGATGCACTCCATAGTTGTTGCCGAGAATGCGGTAAGACATCCATCATCGGTAGCAACAACAATCATGCCATTAATGTACAGAGGACGTGCAAAGTACGAGACCTTCGAGCCAATCTGTGCCTCGGCAATAAGGTTACCTGTTGCAGCGTCAACTGCTTTGAGAGTAGAACCGCTTACGTAATAGACCGTATCATGAACAATGACCTGATCAGAAACAAATCCAGGTGTATTCTGAGTTCCTTCAGTCACACTCCAACGAAGAGCTGCAGAATTAATGGGGGTGCTCTGCGTAGTAGTGGAACCATTTCCGCTACCAAAACCGCTCCAAGATGCCTCGTAGTTAGGGTGCTCAGCAAATGGATTGATGACCAACTCATTTTGAGGAGTTGGAATAGAGCTATCCTGACCACCATATGTCCAGGTAATGGTAGTGTTTTTGTCCAAGACAACGTTGTTTGCCATCTTGTCCGAAAGCTGACCGTTTACAAAGAACTGCCACCATTTATAGGCGCCATCTACCTGCGCTGTTGCAAGTGTAAGTCCCTGTGAAGGCGACGTAATAGAAGACAAATAACCGCCCGCTGCATCGTAGGTAAGGCCATTATTCTTCAGGTAGTCATACGTTACCTTGTCAGCAGTGGTACCCTTACGAACCTCAATAGTCTGAGTAGGAGCCCAGTGCTGAGGCTTACCGTCTTTATCAAGACCTACTACAGAAAGAGTGACGGAAACAAGCTGACTTGGATCTGGGTCTTCCTCTACAGGTCGAGCGCCCTTCTCGCCTGCCACGGTAAAGGTGGCAGAGACCTTCTGATTAGTAAGGGCCTGGAACTGCTCATTATCTGGATACAAACTTGCATAGCGAGAATAACGTGCACTTGAAAGAAGCGCAGAAACCGTAACAGAAGTGTTGTACTCAGGAGTCTGTGCTAGAACAAGATTCTCGTTCTGAATGATTGTTGGCTGAGAAGAGCTGTAGGTGCGCGCCTGATCAGCAGGACCCATAGGGTCATACGTTGGGAACTCGGAAGGCACAATGCCACTTGCGGTCTTATCGGTATTGTTTACGTCATACGACCAGGTCAAAGAGCCGTCTGCAGCGCGATAGAACTTGTTTGGTGTAGCCAGAGACTCAGAAACGCTGTCCTGTTTATCCTGCTGACCAGAAGGAGTAGCAAGAGCGTCCCAGAAATGAGCCTTTGACTCATTCATCAAAGCAAGCTCCGCATCAATGTTAGCTTGATTCAGAGGGCTTACCGTAACCGTTAGCGTCTTAGAGACTGTTACCTCAGGATTCTCCTTATCAGTAACAGTTAGGGTGATGTCTACCTGCTGCGCAGACGCAGAAGGCAGAGGCTGATACACCGTTGCTCGATAACCATTAAACCTAATGGTGTCATTAGAGGACGTGTACGTAAACTGATAGCGCTTGCCATCCAAACCAAAGTTCTTTGGCGTAGGCATCTGAAGATCGTCTGTGACTGCCTGAGCATCAATTGAGTGATTGGTATACACATCTTTAATGCTGGATGCCGAGAAACGCCTGTTAATGCGTCTTAACAGGTTATTCTGAGCATCGGCAATAGCCGAAGAATCACCTGGAACCGTTATGGTGAAGGTTTTCTGATAGCTTGTCTGAGGAGCGTCTGAGCTGCTCAAAGAAACGTTTGCAGTGAGTGTTACCTGCTTGTCACGAATACCGCGAGTAACTGTTGCCTTATAAGGCTCAGTACCATAACCATCAATACGAACTGTAGATGTATCTGAACTGGTCCAAGTAACCTTAGACCATGAAAGCTGGCTCCCATCAGCAGAAACAAGCTTATGTGGAAGAGTAAAGTCTGAGGTTACCGAAGACTCATTTTGTCCTGCAGCATATGATGGTGCAAGGTTTTGAGATACGTCAGCAAGCTGTGCCTGAGATTTTGCCTCATCCCAAGGGATTAAAACATTGCAGGTATATTGAACGGTCTTTCCATCCTTGGAAAGTTCAAAGGTAACTTTTGCCTGACGAAGAATAAGAGTGCTTCTCTGATTAGTAAAGCCAGCGGCATCCATCCAGAAGTACTCAATAGAACCATTAGTTGCAAAATCAGTAGAAATACCTGCATGAGCATATGAAGCTGTCGAGGACATCTGAACAGAGGTCACTCTAACGTTAACCTCTCCAGCACCAATACGGCGCAGTTCTTCTGCAACCATAGTGTTGAGGTTAGTGTCTACACCATAACGAGGCTTTGGCTTATAGAAGGAATTGGTCAGTGTTTCTACTGCCTGGTCCAGTGTTTTGTGTGGATAGTCAGTCTCATTAGTGGTTGCAGCAACGCCAGGACCTGTTTCTTCAGAGGTTGTGGCTGCGCCAGAAGTGGCGGCTACGGTACCAGAAACAGCTTCGGTACCAGAAGCGCTGTCATTAGCAGCAAGAGCAGTCTCCGTTGAGGAGGTTGCAGTAGCAGTAGTGGTCAACTCCCCCGCTGCTTCTGCGAATGCA
>CAKARX010000117.1:0-3312 GCA_916720745.1 uncultured Atopobium sp. | reverse complement strand
GTTGTTGAGGCAGACCCTGTTGCATGGCGCGTTGACCTGGAAGATTATCTTGCTTGTGTTCCCGCTCAGCTCAACGATTGCGATAAGTACTCTCGCGGCTCCGTGCTGGTGGTTGGCGGCTCAAGCCGCTTCCCCGGAGCTGCTGTTCTTGCTGCTAAGGCGGCTGCTCGTGCAGGCGCTGGCTACGTTACCCTGGCAGTTCCTGAGGCCATTGTCAGTAGCGTTCAGATGATGCTGCCAGAGGTTCCTGTTATAGGCCTTCCTTGCGATGCTGAGGGCGTGTTTACCGAGGAAGCAGCTCCACTGGTACTGCAGCTTGCTGCTATGCGTACCGTTACGTTGGTTGGTCCTGGTATGCGCGTCTCTGGCGGAACCGTCAAGGTTACTTCTGCACTGCTTGACTCTGAGCTGCCCGTTATTGTTGACGCCGATGCGCTCAACTGCATTGCTCGCCTCACTAATAACAACCTCCCAGATTTCCCCGAGCTCACGCGTCGAACCGCTCCGCTCATTATGACCCCACATCGTCGTGAGCTTGGTCGCCTGGTCAATCAGGTAGACAATCCTCCTGCAAGCCTGGTAGCTCAGCTTGAGGCTGCTCGTAAGATTGTCTGGGCAGATGGTGGCTCTGAGCTGGTCATTGTTGCTAAGGGTACTGCTACCGGTTGCGTGGGCGTCCAGAAAGCCGTGCTACCAAAGCCTGGTCCCGTCACGCTGGCAACCGCTGGCTCTGGCGACGTTCTTGCTGGTACCATTGCTGGCCGCCTGGCTCAGGTTGCTGGCCAAGTTGATGACCTGCCAACCTTCTGCTCGCTTGCGTGCGAGGTTCACGCATACGCAGGTCAGCTGGCTGCCGAGAAGTTCGGTGTACGCGGAGCTATGGCTGGAGACATCTGCGACGTTATTGGCCTTGCTTCTGATGCACTTGAGGAGCAGATTGCATTTCCTATGGCAGACTTTGAAGAAGCTGCGGAGTAGGTGAGCCTGATGTCGGCATATCCCCAGGATAGATGGGCTTGGATAGAGATTGATCTGTCTGCCGTCCGCCACAACGTAAAGGCGTTTAAGGCTCAGCTTAACCGCGGTGTCAAGATGATGTGCGTGGTTAAGGCTGACGCATACGGCCACGGTGCTGCTCAGTGCGCTAAAGCAATGCAGTCTGTGGGCGCCGATCAGTTTGCTGTTGCAACGGTTGATGAGGGTGTTGAACTGCGCTGCTCTGGTATTGATAATCCTATTCTGGTGCTTTCCGAGCCGCCAGTTACCTCCATTCCAGACCTCGTGCGCTTTGACATCATGCCTTCCGTTTACACGGTTGACTTTGCCCTCGCATACGGCGAGGCTGCTGCTGCAGCTAACAAGGTTGGTCGCTACCACCTGGCCATTGATACCGGCATGACCCGTATTGGTGTCAGGCGAGAAGATCTTCTCGAGGTGCGCGGTTCTATCGATTTCCACAGGGGTCTTGAATGCGCTGGCACGTTTACGCATTTTGCTACGGCCGACGTGCTCGACAACTGGGACTTTGACCTGCAGGTTAATCGCTTTATTGAAGCGGTTACCGCGCTTAAAAACGCAGGCTATGAGCTGGGCTTGGTTCACGCCGACAACACTCCTGGCACCGTCCTGCACAAAGACATTCAGTTTGATATGGTCCGCGTGGGCATTGGTCTGTACGGACTTCATCCTAGCAAGCTCACTATTCCCCGCATTGACCTGCAGCCCGTTATGAGCGTGCGTGGTCGCGTGACGCGCGTGGTCTATCCAGCTGTTGGTGACGGCGTTGGTTACGGTATGACGTGGCGTGTTCCTCGCAATAACATCCAGGTAGCTACTGTGCCTATTGGCTATGCCGACGGACTTGCACGCAGCCTTTCTAACCGCATGGATGTTTTGACGCGCGGAGATCGTGTCCGCCAGGTGGGCAATATCTGTATGGATCAGTTTATGATTGCTGTTGATACCGCAGGTACTCATGCAAATAAGCCTGCGCATGAGATTCGCTATGGTGACGTGGTTACCCTCATTGGCAAAGATGGCGATTTAGAAATCACTGCGGATGAGATGGCTGATCTTCGCGAGACCATCAATTACGAGGTAGTTTGCAATTTTGGAGCGCGCCTCGATAAGGTGTACATCTAATGGCGGTTACGCTTGATGAGATTCGCAAGCAAATTGCTGATTGCAAGAAGTGTCCGCTGTGGGAAACGCGCACAAATATTGTGTTTGGTGGTCCAAATCCCAACGCTCGCGTCATGATTGTGGGAGAAGCTCCTGGTAAAAACGAGGACCTAAGCGGTCAGCCTTTCGTGGGCACGTCTGGCAAGAAGCTTGATGCACTGTTAGAAGAAGTTGGCCTTTCTCGCCAGGATGTTTTTATCTCTAATGTGGTCAAATGCCGACCACCTTCAAATAGAAATCCCAAGGTAGCCGAGGTGGAGGAATGCTCCCCATACCTTCGCGACCAGATTCGCGCTATTAAGCCGGACGTTATTGTCTGCCTGGGAAATTTTGCAACGCAGTTTGTCATGCACACCGATAAGGGCGTGACGGAGCTGCGCGGCAAGTTTTACCAGATAGGCGCCTTTAGCGTGCTGCCTACCATGCATCCCGCATCAACTATTTACCGCAAGGAGTGGGCGCAGTTCCTTAAAGATGACCTGCGACTTCTTGCTGATTGGCTTGAGAAACACCCTCGAGGAGGCTTTTGTGACTAACCTTTCTACCAGCGCAAACAACCTGCCAGAGAAAACCGCAGTTGGCACGTATGTTTCTACCACCACCGAGCAAACTATTGCTCTTGGTCAGATTCTGGGCAAACTCCTGCAAGCTGGAGACGTGCTGGTGCTCACGGGAGACCTGGGCGCAGGAAAAACTCAGCTCACCAAAGGTATTGCTGCCGGCATGGGCGTCACGGACGACGTGACCAGCCCAACGTTCACTATCGAGATGGTTTACGAGGGCACAACCATGCCGCTCTACCACTTTGACCTATATCGCTTAAACGATCCCGACCAGCTTGAAGACACTGGCCTGTACGATGCGCTTGAGTCTGATGGTCCAACTATCATCGAGTGGGGAGAGCAATTTGCGGAGCAAATTGGCGAGAGAACCCTGGATGTCTATGTTTCTAGATTGTCTGAGGAAGAGCTGGAATCAGACGACGCTGAGCCGCGCCGTGAGATTCGCTTTATCCCACAAAATGCTCGCGGAGAAGCCATTATGAGCTGCCTCCCATTTCTTGGACACGAGAAATAGGAGTCAGTTCAAAACACACCTATGACAGATAATCTGTCAAAAAGACGTATACAT
>CAKARX010000116.1:0-3315 GCA_916720745.1 uncultured Atopobium sp. | reverse complement strand
CACCATGCGAGCCTGAAAAGTGCATCATGTCTGAGTAAATTTACTCAGACATGGTGAGATAAACCGGCAAAACCACACAGACATGGTGCACTTTTCCGGCAAATCATTCAGACATGGCTATAAAATCAGGCTCTATTGAAGGACACCTTGAGCATGCCTCAAAGCCCGCCTAAAAAGTGCAAAGAATCTGTGTTTGGGACACAGATTCTTTGATGAAATCAGGCAAATCCACAGATTCTTTGATGGTTTTAGGCAAAATCCACAGATTCTTTGCAGAAATCAGGCGCGCGCTGGGCGCGCGCTGGGTGCGCCGCGCGTCTGGCGAGAAACCCCGTCCACTCCCAGCGCTTTCGCACAAGAAAGCCCGGTACCCACACGAAGTGAATACCGGGCGGAAAGCACGTACGGGCCGCGACGTGTTACTCGTTGTCGCCAGCGGTTGCCTGAGTTGCGGAGATAGCCTGATCAGCATCGGAAGCGTCTGGCCAAGACCAGTCGGTGAATGCTGGGTGATCATAGCCCTTCTCGACAGCAAACTCGAAGGCCTCGGTGCGGAACTTCTCCCACTCGTCGATCTGATCTGCCCACTTCTGAGCGTCAATCATGCGGAGGGCGTCAGCAGCAAGTGCCCAACGGTCCATGTTGTTCAGGCGCAGCATATCGTAAGGAGTTGTGGTGGAACCCTGCTCCTCGTAGCCGTGAACGTTGAAGTTGTCGTGGTTTGGACGGTTCCAAATCAGGCGGCGAACAGAACCGGCGTAAGCGTGGAACGCGAAAAGGACTGGCTTGTCTGCGGAGAAGAGCTTGGTGAACTCCTCGTCGGAGAGAGCCTCGTTGTTCTCGGAAGCGTTCTGGATCTTGAGCAGATCAACAACGTTGACAAAGCGAGCCTTGATGCCCAGCTTGCCAAGCATGTCAAGAGCTGCCAGGAGCTCCTGGGTTGGGACGTCGCCGCAGGATGCGAGAACAATGTCCTCCTCGCCAGCCTCAGCGTTGGAAGCCCACTTCCACTCCTTAGCGCCAGTTGCAAGCTCCTCGCGAGCCTCGTCGAGGGTTACCCACGTTGGAGCAGGCTGCTTACCAGCGAAGATTGCGTTGATGCAGTTTGTGGAGGTGTAGCACTTCTCGCCAACTGCAAGCAGGAGGTTAGCATCTGCTGGGAAGTAGATGTTGGTGATGTGGTCGTTGTTGAAGCTCTTGTTGAGCATGATGTCAACAAAACCAGGATCCTGGTGAGAGAATCCGTTGTGGTCCTGACGCCAAACGTGGCTGGAAAGGACCAGGTTAAGAGCGGAGATAGGCTTGCGCCATGGAATGTGGCGGACGGTAGCCTCGAGCCACTTAGCGTGCTGGTTGATCATGGAGTCAACGATGTGAACGAATGACTCGTAGCTGGACCAGATGCCGTGGCGGCCAGTCAGGGTGTAGCCCTCAAGCAGGCCCTCGCACTGGTGCTCGGAAAGCTGCTCGATAACGTTACCAACTGGGGAGATGTGCTCGTCGTTCTCGAAGTCGTCGTTGAAGCCGCCGAACCACTGCTTGTCGGTTACCTGGAAGGAAGGCTGCAGGCGGTTGGAAGCGGTCTCGTCAGGTCCGAAGATACGGAACTCGGAGCGGTTGCTGTTGATGAGCTCAGCGGTGTACTCGCCAAGGACGCGCGTTGCCTCAGTAGCACCAAAGCCGTGGCCCTTCTCGGCAACTGGGATCTCGTACTTCTTTGCGTCAGGAAGGACGAGGTTGCGGCGGATTGCGCCACCGTTTGCGTTAGGGTTAGCGCCGAGGCGGAGGTCGCCCTTAGGCATGAAGGCGATAACCTCTGGACGGATTGCGCCCTTCTCGGTGAAGAGAGTCTCTGGCTTGTAGGAGCCCATCCAGTCGCGAAGGACCTGGAAGTGAGCCTCGGTGTCGCGAGCGGATGCCAGTGGAACCTGGTGTGCACGCCAAGAGCCCTCGGTCTTCTTGCCGTCGATGTAAGGAGGGCAAGTCCAGCCCTTAGGGGTACGGAAGATGATCATTGGGTAGTAAGGACGGGATGCGTCACCTGCGGCTGCGCGAGTCTTGATAGCGCAGATCTCGTTGAAGACAGCCTCGAGAAGAGCTGCGAAACGACGGTGAATGGATGCGTGATCCTCGTCGTCAAAGCCAGCAACAAAGTTGTATGGGTGGTAGCCCATGCCGCGGAAGAACTCGTCACGCTCACCGTCGGAGATACGAGCAAGGATGGTTGGGTTAGCAATCTTGTAGCCGTTGAGGTGCAGGATTGGGAGAACGATACCATCGGTCAGTGGGTCCATGAACTTGTTGGTCTGCCAAGAAGTTGCAAGTGGGCCGGTCTCTGCCTCGCCGTCGCCGACAACAGCGACTGCCAGCAGGGATGGGTTGTCCAGGACAGCGCCGTATGCGTGGGACAGGGTATAGCCCAGCTCGCCGCCCTCGTGGATGGAGCCTGGAGTCTCAGGTGCGTAGTGGGAAGGAATTCCGCCAGGATAAGAGAAGCGGCGGAAGAACTTCTGGAGGCCCTCTTCATCGTCGGTGATGAATGGGTAGGTCTCGCGATAAGTACCGTCGAGCAGGGACTGTGCGGTACCTGCAGGTCCACCGTGACCAGGGCCCATAAGGAAGATGGTGTTCTGGTTATGGTCGCGGATGAAACGGTTGACGTGGCCGAACAGGAAGTTCAGACCTGGGGTGGTTCCCCAGTGACCAACCAGGCGATGCTTAACGTCCTCGCGAGAGAAACCGTCCTTCATAAGAGGGTTGCTGCGAAGATAAATCTGACCAACAGACAGGTAGTTAGCTGCGCGCCAATACCTATCGACGCCGGCAAGCTCGTCCTCAGATACAGGCTGATTCAGGGTCTGCCAAGGTGTGCCGTACACGGGCTGAGCCATGTGCTCCTCCTTTTCTTGGGCTGCTACCTGCGTGTTTGTGCAGGTTGGGCAACCTCGTTGCTTCCATCACCTGAGCGTTTGTTTTGTTCGCACTCGGCTGCGGGCGGCTGCGAACTGCGACGCAAGCGCCTTGCGACGAGAGCTAGAGCGAACATAACAACACATACATAACAGTATGATGCTTCGGCTATGTTTCAAATACTACTCTAAGTGATAAAACGTTTTATCAAGATGAGATTTCTGGAAAATTCTTTCCGGGGAGGCTTTTAGGGCGTCTTTGAATCAGCAAAATACGCGCGAAAGCTGAATTTTGCTCTTAAAGGGCAGCAGAACAATGCTCAACGAGATCAAAACTGATTCCAAAAGTACCAAAGTGGTAAAAAATCCGTTTAGTTGGGGTTTTCATTTTTCTGCATACAGTGTT
>CAKARX010000115.1:0-3342 GCA_916720745.1 uncultured Atopobium sp. | reverse complement strand
TCAAGCAACTCAGATGACAAATACCCATGCGTATCTGAAATTACATCAAACCTTACCAGTGCCATACCAAACTCCTACGTGCTTTTAAGCTGCTGGCGAGAAACCCTTTGAGCTTCTACAGTCCCAGTGCTCGCTTGAGTGCGACCACACGACGGCGTGAAACCGAAATGTGACGCTCCTCAAATCCCTGAATAGTCAACTGTAGGATACCAGCAGAAATAACCTCAACATCGTCAACATACTCAAGATTCACGATAAAGCTACGATGAATGCGGAAGAATCCGTGTGGAGCAAGGCGCTCTTCAAGTTTTTGCAGAGAAATAGTAGACAAGAAGCGATCGTCTTCTGTGTAGATGCAGGAGTAATCGTCTTTTGCCTCAATAAAGCGAATCTGATCAATAGGAACAAGAACCTTGCTTCCGCTCTTAATGACAGGAATACGCTCAATGGTTGCCATAGGAGACTGAGGGCGCAGGCGCTCCTCAACCTTATCAAGAGCCTGCTCAAGGCGCTCGGTCTCAACGGGCTTCATCAGGTAATCTACCGCGTTAACGCCAAATGCATCCAGCGCGTACTCGCTATATGCAGTGACAAACACAATCTGGGGAGGATTCTTCAGCTTGTGAAGAGCCTCTGCAAGCTGCATTCCATTTGTCTTAGGCATGGAGATGTCGAGGAACAAGACCTCAACGCGAGACTCCATGAGTTTCTCGACAGCATCCCTTGCACTTGTGGCCTCAATGATTTCCTCGAGACGTCCGGTCTCCTCAAGCAAGAACTTGAGCTCAGAACGGGCTGGAGCCTCGTCATCAACAATCATGGCACGCATGTCATTCATCTCCCAACGGCCTAACGCAGCGTTAAGCAAAAACTGATACTACTATGCTGTTGCCTGCAGTGCCGCACCTGCAAGCTTGAGTGTCACGCACGTACCCTGCCCTGGTTTAGACATGATTTCCATGCCAGAGCCAACGGCGTAGAAGCGCTCAACTCGCTCAGCTACGTTCTTAATGGCAATACCCGTGCCCCTATTTCTCCCCGAAGAATCCTGCGGGGTAGGACCTTGACCATTAAGTAAGCGAGAAACAGTCTCTTCATCCATTCCAAGACCATCATCAGCAACAGATATAAGAATATCATCATCATCGCGTGTGACGTGGATGTCAATATGGAGGGCGCCTTCATCTTTCATAGCGTGCCTCACGGCATTCTCGACAATAGGCTGAATCAAAAAAGACGGTACCTGAACGTCTTCGCATCCCTCATCGACATGCTCGGACTCTTGGATACGTTCTTCTCCAAAACGGGCCTTCTCAATTGTCAAATACCTGCGCGTTTGTGTCAATTCCTGAGAAAGCGGAATAAGTGCGCCCTGCGAACTCTCAAGCGTGCGGCGATAAAACACAGAGAACTCGCGAAGCAGGTCTCGTGCCTTATTGGGGTTTGTGCGCGTAAGAGATGCAATGGTGTTGAGCGTGTTGAATAAAAAATGCGGATTAATCTGCGCCTGCAGGGCTTTGACCTCAGCTCGGGCGGTTAACTCTGCCTGGCGATCAAGCTCATACGAGGAAAGCTGCGTGGAGAGAAGCTCACCCAAACCCTCAGCAATTGCCAACTGCGTACGATCAATTTCAATGCCACGACGATAGTAGAGCTTGATAGTGCCAACTGTGCGATCCTGAACAATCAACGGAACAATAATGCCAAAGGAACTGCCACCATTGCCAAAGCCTCCGCGCCTTTGTAGTACCTGCTGACGACTATCTACCGAGACAAACGTCTCCATGCGGCCACTTTCCAGAACCTCAGTTGCAGGTCCAACCACTTTTGAGCCAGGCATATGCGAGGTTGCAATGTCTCCCTCAAAGCCCAATACATATTCTGTATCCGTGATGGAAATAGCGGCTGCAGAAGTTTCTGGAAGCAATAGTGTGCAGATAGTTGGCGCTGTTTCTTGCGACAAGCCTCCGCGTAAGGTCTTAAGCGTCTTAGAGGCAACCTCAAGTGTTCGCTCTGTTGCTTGAGACCTGGCGTGCTCATTACCAGGCTGAGTAGTACCACCAAGAACAATAACCGTAGCAAGTCCTCCGCCTGCAACAAGAGCGGCAAACAAGTTGTCTGCCATGACGCTCCAGGAAAGCAAGCCTAGCAATACACAGGCAAGAATAATCAGGACTATCCTGGTTGATCTATGTATGTACTGAGCAAGTCTTTGCATGGCTGTCTAGTTCTCGACTGATTCTGTAGCAGAATCCTCAGAAGCAAGCTGCTGAGGCAAAGGCGAATGCTTAAGCGCGCGAGCCAAAGGAGCTCCTAGCACATAGAGAACAACAGCCTCTCCGAGTCCCGTGGTGATAAAACCAAACAAGAACATAAGAGGATATGATCCATCAAGTTCAATGGTGGTAAATGGAATTGTGTAGAATCCCAATCCTTGAAGCAAAATGGGGAGATATGCAGACACAATAACGGCATTTGCAAGCACTGGCCCCAGAAGCGCAAGTGGTACGTTCTTCCTGTTCTTCCAGGTAAACCATGCACCAAGAGCAGTTGCCAGAGAACCAAAGACTACGTCTAACAATCCCAAAGCTCCTGTGCCAGAAATGACCATATTTGCAAGGTTGGCAATAACGCAGCCAAGCGTCAGTCCTGGGATTGCGTCAGCGGTAAAGAGCGCAATAACCACAACCGCCTCAGAAATGCGGAACTGCACAGGACCCCAAGCAAGACCGCCCAAGAAAAGAAGAGCTGCAAGCGTAAGTGCTGCATAAAGGGCAGCAATAATACCAATACGTGCAAGGCGCTGAGCGCGCTGTTTTGTTGCATAAGCTGAAGAAACCTGTGGCAAAACAATCCCCTTGTTAACTCTAAAAATTTAGTTCATGATACGACGAAACGTATATATGAGCAAATGAGCAGCGCAGACATACATTTAGTAATGCAGGTGCATTCCTGGATAGACCATCTCACGAGCATGCTTTTGATACGCTGCGACTGCCTCTTCTTCAAAAGCAAGAGGAGTGTCTTCCTCGCCCGCCATATCCAAAATCCAGCGTGTGAGATAAGGATTCAAAGGAAGCAGAGGACCAATAAGCCAGGTGGCAATAGCGTTCTTGCGACGGAAACCTTCCAGCTTGCTTTCTTTATTGATGCCAAAACCTACCTTATTTTTAAGGAAGTAGCAGTTAGAGTTATCTCCCTCGGTGAGTGTGAACTGCATCTTAAAGCCAACGACAACAAAAGGCTCTTTGCCATTGCCAGGATCAAACTCTCCCACCTGGACATCGTGGAAGCGCTGGGGCATATAGCGAGTGGTCGTAAACTTGAAGAGGCCCAGAGCCT
>CAKARX010000114.1:0-3359 GCA_916720745.1 uncultured Atopobium sp. | reverse complement strand
ACCTATCAAGCTATTAGAGACACAGGATTTGGCAGGTATAGGGCTTGTGTTTGTCCGCTGAGCGCTGCGTATAGAGCAATTACTAAAGACGATTTTGATAATCTTTCAGTTATTCTGCCAGGCACTTCTTATTTCTCTACGATAAGGTCATTTGTATGTCAGGGGTCAAAACATACGTATTCAGCGTATTTATGGCAGGAATTTATTACTAAGCGAGATTCTGCTGAACACATGGGAGAAATGGACTCGTTCTTCTCGCCAGTTATTGAGGGAACACCAACGCCTTGGTATGCAGGTCGTCTGAATTTGACAGCAGTAAGTGAATCAATGCAGATAGCTCCTGCTCCAACCGATGCAGAAGGCAATCTCATCAAGCTTGAAGACGTTCATACTATCTACAGCAAGTTGATTAACGCATAGCTCTTTCTAAACGTTAAGCATTTGGACACCAAAAAACGGCCCAGGTAAACTGAGCCGTTTTGCTTTAAAGGTGGAGTGACGAGAAGACCAGTTTTCTCGCCAAGAAGCTCCTACTGACAAATTAGACGTAGAAGAGCATCTTGTTGTAGCTAGGAACTGGCCACCAGTCGTGTCCGCAGATGAGCTCCATGGAGTCAACGGCGCTGCGCAGGCGGGACATGGCAGGAAGAACTTCATTGCAGTAGTATTCGCACTGCTCCTGAGGCTGATCCTTCATCTGGTGAGCTGTGGTATTGATCTCATCAAGGCTGTTGGTAGCTGCGTAAATCTCGTCAATACCTGCGGTGAGCTTCTCAACAATCTCTGTTTCTGCAGCGCTCTTAATACCAATAGCCTGCTTAGCAGCAACTGAAGAGGCAACATCACTTGAGTAGGTAAAGAGGGCAGGCAGATACATGTGGCGCGTCATATACAGCATGGTACGAGCCTCAATGTTGAGAACCTTAGCGTACTGCTCTGCCTTTGCAACGTAGCGAGCTTGTGCTTCTGCCTGGGAAAGAACACCGTAGCGCTCAAAGAGCTCAATGTTCTCTGGGGCAACCATTGCAGGAAGTGCCTCAGGGGTGGTGCGGAGGTTTGGAAGGCCGCGCTCCTCGGCAAGTTTCTCCCAATCGCCTGAGTAGCCATTGCCTTCAAAGAGGATGCGCTCGTGAGCTTTGAAGGTATCAATAACCCACCTCAAAGCTTCTTTGGTGAAGTTCTCTTCAGAAGCGTTTGAAAGATCGTTTGCAAAGCGGTCGCACTGCTCGGCAACAATGGTGTTCAAAATGACGTTAGGATCAGAGAGGTTCTGCTGGCTGCCGCACATACGGAACTCAAACTTGTTACCAGTAAACGCAAAGGGGCTGGTACGGTTTCTGTCTGTGTTGTCTCTAAGGACTGCAGGTAGTGTTGGTACACCAAGGTCCATGCGAGTGCGCTTTGCACCGTGGACATCGGAGCCAGTAATAAGATCATCAACAATTACAGAAAGTGCGGCGCCTAGGAAGACAGAAACAATCGCAGGTGGAGCCTCGTTTGCACCAAGGCGGTGATCGTTTCCAGCAGATGCAACCGACATGCGCAGAAGGTCTGCATGAGAGTCAACAGCGGCAACAAGGCACGCAAGGAAGACCAGGAAGCGAAGGTTCTCGCCAGGTTTATCGCCAGGTTCGAGCAGGTTCTCGTTGTCTGCAGAGAGTGACCAGTTGTCGTGCTTACCAGAGCCATTGACGTACTCAAAGGGCTTCTCGTGCTCAAGGCAGGCAAGACCGTGATGCGGTGCAAGAAGCTTGAGCTTCTCCATGGTTAGAAGGTTGTTGTCAATAGCAAGTGCGCCCTGCTCAAAGACAGGTGCAAGCTCATGCTGGCAAGGAGCAACCTCGTTATGCTTGGTCTTTGCAGGGATACCCAGCTTCCAGAGCTCGTCATCAAGCTCTTTCATGAAGTTGTTGACGGTTGGACGAATGGCACCAAAGTAGTGCTCGTCAAGCTCCTGACCTTTGCTTGGTTCGCAACCAAAGAGGGTACGACCACAAAGAATAAGGTCAGGGCGCTGCTCAAAGTCTTCCTCTTTGATAAGGAAGTACTCCTGCTCAGGTCCAATGTTTGTGACAACGCGTGAGGGCTCTTGTCCAAAGAGTGCAAGAACGCGCTTGGCCTGCTTCTCTAGGGCAACCTGGGAGCGAAGCAGAGGAGTGCGCTTATCCAGAGCTTCTCCGGTGTATGAAATAAATGCAGTTGGAATGCAGAGGACTTCATCTTTGATGAAAGTTGGGCTTGCAGGATCCCAAACCGTGTAACCGCGAGCCTCAAAAGTGGCACGCAGACCTCCAGAAGGGAAGCTTGATGCGTCAGGCTCGCCCTGTACCAGCTCTTTTCCCGAGAAGGACATCAAAATAGTGCCGTTTCCCTGAGGAGTCATAAAGCTGTCGTGCTTCTCGGAAGTAATACCTGTAAGAGGCTGGAACCAGTGCGTGAAGTGAGTAGCGCCTTTTTCAAGTGCCCACTCTTTCATGGCATGTGCAACCTCGTTTGCAATGTCGAGGTCAAGCGGCTTGCCGTCCTGGATGACACTACGAAGTTTCTTGTACGTTGGCCTTGGCAGACGTTCTTGCATATCTGCGTCGGTAAAGAGAAGTGAGCCAAATTCCTGAGAAACTTTGTCGTGAGCCACAGCCCCTCCTTGTGGGTAAATGCTGGCAGTTTGTCTGTTTTCTCGCGTGCTGGGCACGTTATGTTGGTTGTTATTTTCGCACGTTTGGCAGAGTCAGAGTGGCGAGGATACAAACAGAAACATAACGATTACAAAAAATTTTAGCCGCCACCCAAATGAGATGTGGGCTTTGTTTCCATGGGCTCTGGCGCGCATAAGCAGAGGAAGTCTTAGTACAATAGAAGCACACAAAACTAAGAGGAGCAGGTATGTCTGATACTACTATGCCAGTTGATACTACAGATCAAAACGAGGTTGCATCAACTAAAGAAGGTGCAGCTAAACCACGTAGAACCATTGCCGTTATTGACGGAAACTCGCTCATGCACCGAGCATTCCATGCAATCCGTCAGCCAATGGCAGCTCCAGATGGTACGCCAACTGGCGCGTTGTTTGGCTTCTTCAATATGTTTATCAAGCTTGTTGAGTCCTTCTCGCCAGACGGTGTCATTTGTGCCTTTGATAAGGGAAAACCACAGGTTCGCATTGATATGTTGCCTCAGTACAAGGCTCAGCGTCCTCCTATGGATCCTGCTTTGCACGCACAGTTTCCCATAGTCAAGGAGCTGCTCAAGACGCTGGATGTTCCTGTCTGCCAGCTTGAAGGCTGGGAGGGCGACGATATCTTGGGTACCCTTGCCCGCCGCGGTGAGGCAGAGGGCTATCAGATGCTGCTCTTCACGGG
>CAKARX010000113.1:0-3400 GCA_916720745.1 uncultured Atopobium sp. | reverse complement strand
GCTAGAGCAAACGACCCCGCAATGGTCCCGGCCACCTCCAAAAAGCGTCGTCGCGTTAGCTTATGTGCCATATTCATCTCCTTTTCTCCATAGCGTTGAATATGTGACACAACACAATATGGCTGCGGCTCTAAAAAAAGAACCACAGCCAAAAAATGTTATCTAACTTGAAATAATTTTAGAGAACCCGGATGTTTCTACTGACCTCAGCCTTAGCAACGATTGCCGCCGTAGCCTTTGGGCCGCTTCTCCTGCGCCTACTTATGCCTCGCGTACCAGCGGAAGCTCACCCGCAAAGTGACGAGGCTTGTAAGACGGCTTGTCTGCAGCGGTCTTCTCGCCCAAATCAAGTGAAGAAATCTTCTTCATCTTGCTGGTGCCACCCTCAATGAGGCGGAGCAGCTCGCGTGTTGGCCTTTCGTCAGCTGCCTGGAGCTCAGCTGCCATCTCGCGCTCAACCGCGTCAAAGATGTCCTGAACGTGCGAGGAGGTATCGTTTGTGGCCTTGACCAGCGGCATTGCGGTTGACTGCGCAACCACGCCAGCGTAGTTTGGCTCGCGAGAAGGACGTACCTGAGCTGCAGCAACTTTGCGAGGCGCAGCAGGTTTTGCACCCGACAACTCCACCGGGCTTGTAGCTTCTGCCTCAGCAGCAGCCTGACCAATGAGCGGCAGCTGTACTGGATGGTACTTGCGCATCTGCTGCTGATCATGGCGAGCCAGATGCTCGTCCATTGCAGCTAGTGCAAGCGTCCAGTCATCAACGTGCTCAAGCTCGTCGATCGTACGCTTCTCAGGGAAGACTCCCTGGTCAACGTAAGAAATTCGACTAGAAATATCAGCGGCATGATTGGTGAAGTCTTCAGGAATAGCCTCGGCGCCAATCTCGGCAATGCCAAAATCACGCGTAATAGACTCTTCGCCCACAGCCTTAGTCCACCAAGCAGTGCCAACGTCACCAACAGTTCCGTCAGCGCGCTCGATAATAGGCAGGCCATCCATAGGATCTTGTCCCAGGCGCTCAAGAAGTACGGCAGCAGCACCCTTTGCTCGCGCAACAGTGCGCTCACGCCAGCTCAAAAGCTTGGTATAGTTTTCTGCGATCTGTGCATAGTCGTTTGTGGAGTGTGCGGGAGCCTTCTTTGCACGAACGGGAAGAACGCCCTCTGCGGCCGCGGTTACAACCTGCGTCTTCTTTGCAGGCAGCTCGGTAGACTGGACAGGTGGCTCAGCAGACTGAACACGAATAGAACCGGTCATATCCCACTGAGAAGCCTTCATGTGCTTTGGCTTGTATGCAGCAATCGAGCGCCTTGGAGAGTCCAGCGGAATCACAATGCTCTCTTCTGACGAGAAGTTCGATGCAGTTGAAACTCGCTTTGGAGACGAAGCCTCATCCTCAACCTGAGATGTAGTGCTTGGCTGAATCTGTGCTTCTGCCCCACTGGTTTTCTCGCCACGATTTACCGCACGAGAAACAACCAAGGCAGCGCCAGAAATGACAGCAACCGCAGCAAGTCCCACTCCGATACCGGTAAAGATTGCACCAAGAGGCGTTTGACGAATTTCATTTGCTGTAAGGGCATACGCAGATGCTGGCTCTGCTACCAGAACCAGTCCACTGAGCAGGCCGGCGACTACTGCCGGATTCCTACCTTCTGTCATACATACTCCCCCTACAAACGCTAAGAAGATGCATGAAGACACACGCTAAATTTGCATATGCTACTAAACCCAATACGGGCGACGTGAGCAACGGGTGGGCTTCATTTCATCTTTGTATAATCCGCTGCAACACATAATTGTGCTGTTAGAAATGACTATAGCGTAATTCGTTATTTTTTACAGCGTCTTTAAAACTTTTTCATAATTCTTCGGCAGTTATTCAACAAAAATGGCAAGAAAAAAGAAGTGCCTCCCAACATAGATTGAAAAGCACTTCTTGCGTCATCTTTAAATCTGACTAATTCTGTGGATAGTCAGACTGTGCAGCCTTCTTTGCCGATCTAATCAGGAAGTCCTGGTTGTTGTCGGTCTGCTTAAGACCACTGATAAGCGCAGTAGTTGCACGCTCGGTGTTATTGAAGCCTGCAAGGATGCGGCGAACGCCCCAAACCATAGGCTGAAGCTCCGGCTTAATGAGCAGGTCCTCATTACGAGTACCAGAAGAAACAGGATCAATAGCTGGGAAGATACGACGATCTGCAAGATCGCGGTCAAGTTTAAGCTCCATGTTACCGGTGCCCTTGAACTCCTCGAAGATAACCTCGTCCATCTTGGAGCCCGTGTCTACCAGAGCAGACGCAATAATGGTGAGCGAGCCGCCGTTCTCGATGTTTCGAGCTGCACCCAAGAACTTCTTTGGTGGATACAGAGCTGCGGAGTCAACACCACCAGAAAGAATACGGCCAGATGCAGGAATGGCCAGGTTGTATGCACGAGCAAGACGTGTAATGGAGTCCAGAATAACCACAACGTCCTGGCCCATCTCAACCAGACGCTTTGCTCGCTCAATAACAAGCTCCGAGACAACGGTGTGATTCTCTGCTGGCATATCAAAAGTTGAAGCAACAACAGTGCCCTTGATGGAGCGCTCCATGTCCGTAACTTCCTCAGGGCGCTCGTCTACCAGGAGGCAGAAGAGGTGGACCTCAGGATTGTTGGTGGTAATAGACTGGCAAATGCGCTTCAAAATGGTGGTCTTACCTGCCTTTGGAGGCGAGACAATCAAACCACGCTGGCCCTTACCAATAGGAGCTACCAAATCAATTGCGCGACCAGTAATGGAGTCTTTACCGTGCTCCATAGTAAGAGGCTGATCTGGAAAAATAGGAGTCAGATCTTTGAAGCGAAGACGGTCCTTAAGACCCTCAACTTCCCCACCGTTGACCTGGGTAACCTTAAGCAGTGGTGGATACTTGCTGTTTACGCGAGCAGGGCCAACCATGCCTAAGACGCTATCGCCCGGACGCAGACCAAGATTTCTAATAATCTGCTGGTGGACAAAGGCGTCGTCATCGCCTTCCATGTAATTGCCCGTACGAATCCAGCCGTAGCCTTCGTTGCTAATCTGAAGAATACCCTCAACAGTCTTAAAGCCCTCAGCAGCTGCAGATGCAGCGTATACAAGCTCAATCAAATCAGACTTGTGAACGCCTGCGTACTCAATGCCCAGCTCAGTTGCTTTAGCACGAAGCTCAGAAAGCTTCATCTCTTGCAGTGCCTCTTTGGAAAGCGAAGGCTCACTTGCCTGACCCTGCTTACGATTCTTGTTGCGCTGGTTGTTCTGTCTACGATCGCGAGAAGGACGCTCCTGGTTGTTAGCGTGAGCGTTTTCCTGTGTCTTCTCGCCCTCCTGAGCCGCTTCTTTTGGCTCAGCATTACGATGTCGACGACGTGC
>CAKARX010000112.1:0-3479 GCA_916720745.1 uncultured Atopobium sp. | reverse complement strand
ATAGGAAAAACGTCTTCTTTGTCCATTGACCAATTCTCTGGATCAGGTTCAACAAAACTGGCGTAATGATTGGTATTCTCGCCCTCCGCAGTACGGGCAGCCTGGTCCCACTTACGTTGAATATATGCAGATGAAACCTTAAAGAGTTTCAAGGTGTGGTGAATGACAAAGCATCCCGCAAGAGCAACTTTTTTCTTCCAGCCAGTCAGCGGCACGCGAGGAGTTGGAGTAACCAGAAGGAAGTTCAGACGACCCCAGAACCATGTCTGACGCTTAATCTTGGCAAGCTTCTTAGGATCTGCAGGAATCTTATCAAAGGGAAAAATGCCAATAGAAATAGCGTACGTAAAAGGGCAGGTCATAAACTCATCAGGAACACACACTGTTCCCTTTAAAGAAAGGTTTGTATTTACTGCAGGAAAGTAATTGTTCGTCCTGCCGTTTTGAATGCAAAAATCTGGTCGAAGAAGCGTAGGTGCTTTCTCCAAAAAAATCTCATAATCCTCGCGGAACATCGAGATATCTACGTCATCATCCCAGGGAATAAAGCCTTTGTGTCTCACAGCGCCAATGGCTGTTCCGCCGTACGCTTGATACGAAATGCCAAGCTCCGTGCAGACGCGGTCAAGCTCATCCATCAAAAGCGTAGAAAGAATCTGGATCTTTCTTAGCTCATCGGGGTTCTCGTATGTCTTATATCCGTCAGACTCCACAAAGGCTCCCATTCGCCATCGTCCGATAACATTCTTATAATACTAGACATCGGAGCTAATCGATTGGATGTAGCAATGTACACACCTCAGGATCACACGTTTGCTGTCTGTGCTTATGGCGAGAGTCCCTATCTAGAAGAGTGCATTCTCTCGCTCAAGGAGCAGACACTATCTACGAATATTCTTTTGGCTACTTCAACACCAAATGAACTGATTCAATCTCTTTGCGAGAAGTATGACATTCAGATGTACGTCAATCCTGGACCGGGAGGTATTGCCGGCGACTGGAACTTTGCCGTCAGCGTTTGCACAACTCCTTTGGTAACCATTGCGCACCAGGATGACCTCTATAAGCCTTCCTATGCAGAGCATATGCTTGAACGCGTCAACAGTTCTTCTCGCCCGCTGATTTATTTCACTAATTACGGTGAGCTGCGTGACGGCGAGGAGGTTCTTGAGAATCGTTTGCTTAAGGTAAAGCGTCGTCTCTTATACTCGCTCTCAAAGCCAGAAAATGCAGGCAAGTCATGGGCTAAACGTCGTGCGCTTGAACTAGGTTGTGCCATTTGCTGCCCAAGCACCACACTGGTCCTTCCCAATATTGACGTCCCTGTTTTCAAAGCTGGATTTGGCTCCAATTTAGACTGGGAAGCATGGGAAGCAATTAGTAAGCGTGAGGGTGATTTCTTGTACGACACCCGTGTGCTGATGCTTCACCGCATCCATGAAGACTCTGAAACCAGCCACCTTATTCACGATAACCGTCGCGAAAAGGAAGACCTTGAGATGCTCAAGAAGTTTTGGCCAGCTCCTGTGGCCAAGCTCATTAACATGGCCTATAAGAGCGGACAAAAAAGTAACAACTAGCGATGATAGAATTAAGACAACAATATACAAGCATTATTGGCATCTTGTTGCGAGTTTCTTTTTGATAAAAAGATAAAATAAGCTCTGTTAAATCTATTTCACTTATACAAGGGGTTTCATTGACCATGACCACATCGTCAGCCAATAAATTTTTATTCATCATCCATGGCTTGCTCTACACACTTGTGTTGACTCTGGTTTGGTGGGCACTTCTACCAGCAACAGCTCAGGCTTACGTTGACCCATCGGTTATGACCTACACCATCCAGGCACTGGCAGCAGTTGTAGTTGCGCTTTCTGCGGTCCTTGGCGTTGCGTTTAGGCGTTCTCGTAAGGTGCTCTTCCGTGTGCTTAAGATTGATGAGAACGCCAATAAGATTGTCGAAGGCAAAGTTCACAAGGTTGACGCTAAAGGTGCAGAAGCTGCAAATGCTCGGATGAAAGAAATCCTTGCAGCAGAGGCCGTTCGTCTCAAGGAACAAAAGGAAGGCACCCTCAAACCTAAAGGTCGTATTGGTGTTGCATTTCTTATTTCTTTCTTTACTGTCTTTACCATCTTGGTTGTAGCCCCACTTGAGTTGGTAGCAAGCAATGCAAAGGATTTATCATTTAGTCTTAATGATGTAGCAGGTCCTGTATTTTTATCTGGGCTTTTGCTAACGCTAATTTCTACCGCAGCTCTTTCACTCCTGCGTAAGCGCGTGTTTAACGTTGCCGTTGCATTTGTGGGGGCCATCGGTGTGGCGTCATACGTTCAGGCAGTATTCTTGAACGGTGGTATGCCACTTGCAGACGGTCACGAGGTTATTTGGTCCAACTTCACAACCCAAATGATTGTCTCCGGCCTCATCTGGCTAGCAATCATTGCAGCCGCAGTGACCTTCTCGCTCCTTAGAGCAAGACAGCTTAGAACTGGTCTTCTGGTAACCGCAACAGCGCTTATCATTGTCCAGGCAGTAGGCGTTGCAAGTCTGTGGGGACCAGCTGTAGCAGCTTTTACAGATGTAAACACAAGAGAATCTCAGCAAATTTATGCAACAAGAGATGGTCTCTTTAACGTTTCTTCCAAGAAGAACGTCGTGGTGTTTGTCCTGGACACCACCGATACTGCCTTTGTACAGCAACTTTATAACGAATATCCCGAGACATTTACTCATATGACAGGCTTTACCTGGTACAGAAATTCCGCTGGTTCAATGATTCCAACACGCTATGGCATTCCTTCCCTTGTCTTTGAAAATCGTCTGCAACCTGGCCAGTCATTTGGTGACTTTGTTAATGGTTGGGCAGATAACAGCCATTATCTAGATGACATCAACAAACTTGGCTATTCCGTTGGTCTGTATACCGATAACTTCAATTCAATTTATACCGACTATATGCACAACCGCACTATCAACTATCACGAGCTTCGCGGTCGTGGTTCAGAGAATCAGCTCAACGTTCTTGATGCGCTGCGTATTCTTTATAAGACGGCTTTCTGCAGAGATATGCCTTGGGTAATTAAGCCTCGATTCTGGTATTACACCGAGGACCTTAACATGCGTATGATGAGGAAATTTACGTATGATGAGGTTGACATGTCTTCTCAGCGCTATAACGAAGACGATCTTAAGTATTACCAAGAACTCCAGCACTATGGTTTGTCTGTTCATGATGAAAACGATACGGGAAGTTTCCGCTTCATTCATCTTATGGGCTCTCATGGTCCTTTCATCCTTAATAGGAACCTTGAGCACCCTAAAGATCCAAGCGAAGAAAATGAGATCGAGCAGACACGCGGTGCTTGGAAAATCGTAGATGCTTATATTGAAGAGCTAAAACGCCTTGGTCTCTATGAAAATACCTCTATTATTGTGACCGCTGATCATGGTCGTTGGTATCTAACACCAAACGACA
>CAKARX010000111.1:0-3558 GCA_916720745.1 uncultured Atopobium sp. | reverse complement strand
AGAATCTCAAATAAATTCTCTTTGTAATAGGTGAAAATAGACGCATCTATTGCAAAGGAGTCCTGATGAACAAACGACTGTTTAAGCTGTTAAGTTTTGTCTTCATGCTGGTCCTAGCGCTTCCGCTTGCTGCAAAATCAGCTTTTGCTGAGACTGCAAGCACTGAAGCTGCTACAGGCACCCCTAAAGCGGTTGTCGCAACCATTACAGACTTTAGAGTTGAAGATCGTTTTGGCAATCCAACTACCGTTGTTAACAAGGCAAATGTGTATGCCATTGCTATGACGTGGGACGCCTCTGCAAACGCTAACGTAGAGCCGGGCGATTACTTTGACGTCACCCTCCCTAACGAGATGAGGTTTACTGCAGCTCATCCTGCGTCTACCTTTAACATCACCGATGCAGCAACCGGCGAGGTCATGGCAGTAGCTCACGTCACCCCTGGTACCGATGGTTTTGGTGGAAACATGCGCGTTGTCTTTACCAACTACGTCAACAACCACACTGACCTGCGCGGTACCGCTCGACTTGGTTTTACCATTAGCAATAACAGAATTCAGTCCGGTAATAATAAGACAGTTAACTTCACTGTTTCAGGTCGCATTGTTCCTGTAACTTTTGATCTTACAGAGCCAGGTACTATTGGCACTGAGTATCTTTCTAAGTGGGGCAAGATTATCGAGGGCAATGCCAACGAAATTCAGTGGACCGGTCGTATCAACTACTCTGGTGGTAACTTCCACAACGTCCGTCTACACGACCAGCTCCTTGACTGGGGCGGCGGAGATCTTCCTGCAGAGATTAGGTATGTTCCAGGAACCTTTGAGCTCTGGAGCGCTCGCTTTGACGAGTACGGCTCAACCATCCCAGGAACCGCTACGCGCATCCCTATTACCCCAGGTATGCTCACCATTTCTCCTGATGGACAGTCGTTTGATCTTGACCTTTCTGGCATAGACCTTAGCAACGGTCAGAGCTTTAAGTTCAAGTATCGCACCACGTACGTTCCAGGTGTTGCTCTGCGTAACCTCATCAAGATGTACTCCGATAACCCTGAGTACAGCTCCGATTGGGTATATCGCAACGCAACTTCCGGCGGAGAAGGAACCTCTACCTTGATAGCTCGTATTCGCATCGTCAAGGTGGATAAGAACGACCACAACACCAAGCTTGCGGGTGCAGTCTTTAAGGTAACCAGCACCACTGATCCATCCAAGACCTGGACTATTACTACTGGTGAAGATGGCACCGCTACCACCGAGAAGCTCCCTGCTGGAACCTACAACGTTCAGGAGATTACCGCTCCTGCTGGCTACCAGCTCAATACTGATACGTATAACCTCACCGTTTCTGCAACTACCGGCGTTATTAAGACCATTGAGGACGAGAAGACCCCAACGGTTGACGTGCAGGTCAACAAGACATGGGTGGGAACTGTCGGCGGTCCTGTTACCGTCAGGCTCTACAAAGACGGCATTGCTAGCACCGAGACAGTCACTCTTGACCAGACCAATAACTGGGCTGCAACATTTAGCGGTCTTCTCCGCAACGATGCAACAGACGGTCACGTTATTGCTTACACCGTAGTAGAAGAGAACGTTCCTGCTGGATATACCAGTGCAGTCTCGGGCAACCAGACTGATGGCTTCACGGTTACCAACACCGAGATTCCACCAACTACTCCTCCTACCACTCCGCCATCCACTCCACCAACCACCCCTCCAACCACTCCTCCAACCACTCCTCCTTCAGAGACTCCAAAGAAACCTAAGAAGAAGCAGCCAAAGCTTCCAGAGACTGGCGACTTCTCCGAGATTGCTCTTGTTGCAGTAGCTACCGTGGGCAGCGTTATTACGACGCTTGGCTATGCTCTGAAGGATCGTCGTAAGTAGTACAAGCTGAACGAACTTCTCGCGTAATGAATCCCCGCTTCACACGTTGAAGCGGGGATTTTTTGTGGCAGGTTTGTTTCTATACAGCACAAAGACGCAAAATTGCGTATAGTAGATGTTTGACAAAACGCATTGGGCAAGACGCAGATTAAACACAAAGGAGCCCCAATGGCCAGAAGGTCACATTCATCTCAGAATCGTGGTCGCAACAGTCGCGACAGACACGAAGACGCCTTTGAGTACGACACAGAAGACTTCGCACAGGACGATTATGACGCTTATGATCAGGGCGGCTATCAGCCTCGTACGCTCGGAAGCGTTAAAAGTGCAGGTGCAAGCTCAGCACGCAACAATCACGAATCCCACGGCTCCAGGTTTACGCGCGAGCCTTTGATTGGCCAGACCAACGTTGGTGACGAGTGGCCTGAAGAAGCTCCAGCTCAGCAGCAAAAACACACCCACTTCGCTGCGCATCGAGCGGGTGCGGTCAGCCATGCCCCTTCTCGCGCCGAAGGCGTTGGGGCATACTCCAAGAAGCGCCAGGGATCTTCTCGCGGTCGCGGTCTTAAGATCTTTGCGGGCATTCTGGGCACGTTGCTGCTGGTAGCAGGCGTAGCGTTTGCGTGGTGGATGCTGGATACCAACTCAAAGCTCCGTCAAGGACTAGACGCAAACCTGCAGGCTACGCTGGTACAGGTTGCTCCGTCTGACCCGTTCTACATGCTGCTTCTGGGTGTGGATAAGGACGAGGGACGCGCAGAGAACTGGGGCGATTCCGACGCAAACTTCCGCGCCGACACTATCATTCTGGCTCGCGTAGACCCTAAGAACAAGAAGATTACCCTGATTTCCATCCCTCGAGATACTATGGTTGACCTGGGAGAACACGGAAAGCAAAAGATTAACTCCGCATACAGTTACGGTGGCGCATCTGGAATGGTTGAAGCCGTTTCTAAGCTGGCAAACGTTAACATCTCGCACTATGCCGAGGTAGATTTTGAATCGTTTACCAAGATTGTTGACTCTATTGGCGGCATTACGGTTAACCTACCTGTTGCTGTCTCTGATATGCAATACTCGGGCATTGACCTTCCAGCTGGCGAGCAGCAACTTAACGGCCAACAAGCGCTCGGCCTTTCTCGTAGTCGTCACGCATACGACAACTACGGCGCTGGTGACTTTTATCGCGCAGCTAACCAGCGCATGATTTTGACGGCTATTGCCAAGAAAGTCCTGCAGCTGGATCCCGTTTCTATGTCGGGCGCCGTATCTACCATGGCAGAAAGCGTAACAACCGACTTCAGTGTTACCGATATCGTGGGCTTGGCCATGTCATTCAGGGGCATGGATACATCCAAGGATATGTACTCCGCGCGTACGCCTACGACGTCCGAGCTCATTGATGACGTGTGGTATGAGATTGTCGATAAAAGCGCGTGGAAGACTATGATGGATCGCGTAAACCAGGCACTGCCTCCTCTGGAGGATGCAAGTACCGACGAAACCGCAGGTATTGTTGGTACCGTTGCGGGCGACACTTCTGCGGCCGACAGCATCAAGCCGGACTACACCGGAGAAGTTGCCGTGCTCAATGGCACCGACGTTCAAGGACTTGCAGCTCAAAAGGCTGGCATCCTGAAGACTAAGGGCTACACCGCTTACGCCG
>CAKARX010000110.1:0-3650 GCA_916720745.1 uncultured Atopobium sp. | reverse complement strand
TTGCCGGCGAACATGGCAGCCTCCCAGACCTGGCCCTCTTCAATCTCGCCGTCGCCTAGAAGTGCGTAGACGCGGTAGTCCTTGTTGAACTTCTTGCCAGCAAGCGCCATGCCAACAGCGGTGGAAACGCCCTGGCCAAGGGAGCCGGTGCTCATGTCAACGCCGGGCGTGTCGTTCATGTTTGGGTGACCCTGAAGGCGTGAGTTGAGCGCGCGGAAAGTCTTGAGCTCCTCCTTGGGGAAGAAGCCGCGCTCGGCCAGAACGCCGTAGAGCGCAGGAGTGACGTGACCCTTTGAGAGCACAAAGCGATCCCTGCAGGGGCAGTTTGGCTTGGTAGGATCTACGTGCATCTCCTTGAAGTAGAGATAGGTCAGGATTTCTGTTGCAGAAAGCGAGCCACCGGGATGGCCGGATTTGGCCGTAAAGACCTGCGTGAGGATGCTTTTGCGCACCTCACGAGCAACCTGTTTAAGGTCGACGTCCATGTAATTTCCTTTCACGTATTGCGTGCGAGAAACGCAGCAGGTCGGCGCCACGCGCAAGCCGGAGCTGCGTGCGAGTCAGCGCTTACAGACCGAACTTCTCGGTAAGCTTTTCCTTCATTTCATCCTTATCGAGGATGTTGGAGAGAACGATCTTCTCGTCTTCTGGAATGCCGGCGATAAAATCCTCGAGGTCGCGAGCAACAATAAAGAGGTCAGCTGCGCCAGGGGTAACATCGGAAACGGTTGAGTGCTCAACCTCGACGCCGCTCACGCCCAGCTCGTTCAGGACGTCCTGGATCTGCATCTCAACCATAAGGCTGGATCCAAGTCCACTTCCGCAACAACAAAGAATCTTCTGGATAGCCATAAAAGCCCCTTTCAATTCACCACGTGTGATATGTGGATTACGTGGGTTAAAAAGTCGGGCCCCATCCAAGGACGAAGCCCGACCTAGATACTTAGATTCTACTCGCATTTTCTGCAGAAACTGCGATGTTTAGCTGCAATTCTGTGAGCGGATGCTACTCGGCCTTCTTCTCCTCTGCCTTCTTAGGAGCAACAAGGTTGAAGAGAATTGGGAGGCAGAAGCAGACAACGCAGATGCCTGTGAGAACTGCACCCTGGACGTTCAGAGCAACGTTACCAAAGATCAGCGCCATGATGGAGAAGTCAGCGTCGGAGAAGGTAGCGGAGGTGAAGCCCATGAGGGTGAAGACTGGCATGCACAGTGCAGGCAGGAAGGTAATAAGCAGGCCGTGGACAAAAGAGCCAGCAATGCAGCCCTTGATGCCGCCCTCTGCGTTACCAAAGACACCTGCGGTTGCGCCGCAGAAGAAGTGAGGAACAACGCCTGGGAGGATCAGAGCAATAGCTGCGACCTGGGCATTAATGACACCAAGGATAAGCAGACCCAGGATGCCGCCAACGAAGGAACTCAGGAAGCCGATGATAACGGCATTTGGAGCATAGGTGAATGCGATTGGGCAGTCGATTGCTGGCTTTGCACCAGGGACAAGCTTCTGAGCAATACCCTTGAATGCAGGAACAATCTCGCCAATGATCAGACGGACACCGGACAGAATGATGTAAACGCCGCCAGCGAAGGAGAGGCCGCGGGTAAATGCCCAGACAATCCAGTTAGTGGTGGTCTCGGTGCCAATGTTCAGCAGGTCGCCAAGGTGCTGAAGGCCCGCATACTGTGGGTTAGAGGCAAACTCTGCAGCGGTAGTTCCTGCAGGTACCAGGGTTAGAAGGCCGCGGCTAACAGCAACGCCGGTGATAACCAAGAACATAATGATCATGGTCAGACCGATGGAGACAGTGTTGTCGCGCAGGAAGATGAGGCGCTTGGAGAACTTGATATTCTCGGTGCTATTCTCGCGATCGGAAGCAAAGAGCTTACCGACCATACCGGCAAGCCAGTAACCAGCGCCGCCGAAGTGGCCAAGTGCAACGGAATCGCTGCCGGTAACCTTGCGCATGGTTGGCTGGCAGTATGCAGGAGACAGAACCATAATCAGAGCAAGCAGGCATGCGCCGGAGATGTAGAGCATCCAACCGGAAAGGCCGCCGACGTGCAGGATGATGGCGAGCATTGCTGCCATGTAAAGAGTGTGGTGGCCGGTGAGGAAGATGTAGTTAAAGCGAGAAAAACGTGCGAGAACGATGTTCAGGACCATGCCGATGCACATGATGATTGCGGTTGCTTGACCAAACTCGCCAAGTGCCAGCGAGACGACGGCCTCGTTGTTTGGGACGACACCCTGCATATCAAAGGCAAAGTTGAAGATCTCGCCAAAGGCAAGGAGGGAGCCAGTCTGCAAGAAACCTGCGCCCGCAGAAAGAACGAGGAAGCCGACGATGGTCTTGAGGGTGCCCTTGATGAGATCCTCAACTGGCTTTCCCTGAAGCGCCAAACCTAGCAGGGCAACAAGACCAACTAGGATGGCTGGTGTTGATAACACGTTCACAAAAAACTCAACAACAGGCATACAAACCCCTTTCAACAAAACGCGTGTGTGTGCAAGCGCGTAGGAACTACGGTGCGCGCGTTGCCTTAAACGTAGTGCTCTTTGTCTGATTGTAGCCTACTTGTGTTTATTTTGTGTCGATTTATTTATGTTTTTGTAGGTCTAAACGTTCACAATGTTCATATTATTCATATGATAGACATTGAGGCTTCAAAAAAAGCTATTTATTGCGAGATAAGCCGTCCTGCCTGATTTCTTAAAAGAATCTGTAAATTCTGCCTGAAAACGTTAAAGAATCTGTGGATTTGCCTGATTTTGCAAAAGAATCTGTGTCGCAAATACAGATTCTTTGCACTTTTCAGGCGCGTTGTCCAGGAGCTTCAACGCACATTCGTCATTACTACGTTGGTGACTCCATGGAACCTGATTTGCTCAACAGGTCTGAGCAATTTGCCAGAAAAGTGCGTCGCATCTGAGCTATTTGCCGATTTTTCTCGCCATGTCTGAGTAATTTTGCTCAGACATGATGCACTTTTCAGGTTTTTCATTTTTCAGACTTTTCAGGCTTGCTATCCATAAGACCTGGTCAAAGTGTATAAACAGCCTTGGATATGCACGAAAACTAATCAAGAAATTGATATGACGGAAAGTGGTGTCTGATTTGGGTAAAAAACCCGTTTAGTTGGAGATTTATTTTCTAGTTCGGCATTTTGGCACTTACGTTTTCCCAGTTGAGTTTTCCCATAAAAGTTTCAATCAAATTTGACCGAAGGTTTACGCTGGTAGATGACCTGCATAGAATGCATGCGTTTTTGTATATTCCAACTAAACGCATTTTTTACCACTTTGGGTTCCAAAACGCCTATTTCACGACACAAAATGACGAAAGCTCATTGATTATCAGGAAAAATGGTCGGGTTGACTGGATTTGAACCAGCGACCTCTCGGTCCCGAACCGAGCGCTCTACCAAGCTGAGCCACAACCCGTTATGTTTTGCCTCGTCCGATGGGATAAATCCATCAAACATTTGCCGCTCTATGTTACCACTACAACTTGCAGGTGGTGGAGAAGCCTCGCCAACCTTTTGCTTGAGCTGCGGCTGTAATTGCGTCAGCGACATCCTGTGATTCGCAAAGCGCAAAAGAGCTGCTACCTGAGCCGGAAACCTGAGCGCCAAGAACGCCAGACTGTGCC
>CAKARX010000109.1:0-3709 GCA_916720745.1 uncultured Atopobium sp. | reverse complement strand
GAAGGGGTTCTCAGAAATTCAGTTGCTAAAGGATCAATTGAACTGAAAGAAGCGGTTCAATCGGGTGGATTACTAGGGACCAACTGGGCCTTGGGAGCCATTGAAGACAACATCACCATGATGAAAGTCAAAACAGGTGAGATGGTCTTCGGACACTCGGATATCGATGCAGATGATTACTTTACCTATTCAAGAACCAAACGAAATTACAGTGTGGAGGGCGTGAGTGAAGGGAAGAAATCCTTTAACAACTCCCGTAAAATCCCTAGCATTTCCCTTGCAGAAGCTGAGCAGAAACTTGCTCAGGATGGCAAGAATGACTTCTATGCAGCGGCTGTTATTGTGCTCAAGGCAACTATTGCCTACGTACAACGTTATGAGGCAGAAGTTCTTCAGGCAAGGGAAAGTGCTTCTTCTGAGACTCGTGCTCAGGAGCTTGAACGGCTTGCAGAGATTCTGCATCACATTGCTACTGAACCAGCTCGTGATTTCTACGATGCCCTACAGCTTACTTGGATTACAGAGCTTGTGCTTCAGCACGAGAGCAATGCAAGCTCTATTTCCCTTGGACGCATGGATCAGTATCTTGCACCATTCTATGAAGTAAGTCTTGCTGCGGGTGAGAGTTCAGAGTTCTTGCGTGAGCTCATTCAGTGCTTCTATCTCAAGACAAATACTATTGTCTTCCTGCGCTCCACCGATTCCGCCCAGTTCTTCGCGGGATTCCCAAGTGGCTTTAACCTTGTAGTTGGCGGTGTTGACAGTGAGGGAAACGACTGTACCAACGAGCTTTCTTATCTGCTGCTTGACGTGCAGAAAGATACCCGTCTACCACAGCCTAACCTTTCGCTGAGAATGCACAAGAACACTCCGGAGTCTTTGCTGGAGAAGTCTGGAGAGATTATTCGTCTGGGCGACGGCATTCCTCAGGTCTTTAATGACGAAGTCAATATTGCATCCTTTATGTCTCGTGGTGTTTCTGAAGAAGACGCTCGTGACTATGCAGTTGTGGGTTGCGTTGAGCTCTCTATCCCAGGAAGAATGTACGGTTTGCATGATATTTCTATGTTTAACATGGTCCGCTGCCTTGAGATTACTCTTGAACGCAACCCAGAGGGCTTCGATTCTTTTGATGACCTCAAGCGTGCCATCAAAGAAACCATTGCAGAGTACGTTGGCCTAATGGTTGATGGCTGTAACGTTTGTGATCAGGCACATAAAGAAACTTCACCAACGCCACTGCTTTCTATCCTGGTTCACGACAGTCTTAAGACTGGTCACGATATCACCGACGGCGGCGCTCGCTATAACCCATCTGGCGTTCAGGGGGTTGGCACGGCAAATCTTGCAGACTCGCTGCTTGTTATTAAGCGTGTCGTCTTTGGTGAGGACGAAAACGGTAACTCCATTGAGCCTGTTATGACCTATCAGCAGCTTATTGAGCTTCTGAAGCGCAACTGGTCAGCGGAGGGTGACGAGAAGATCCGTCAGTCCTTTATCAATAATTATCCAAAGTATGGTAACGACAATGACGAGGTTGACCTTCTCGGCTCTGAGTTCTTGGAGTTCTATGGAAGAGAAGTCGAGAAATACCAGAATGTCCGTGGCGGATTCTTCCAACCAGGTAGCTACACCGTTTCCGCTCATGTTCCACTGGGAGCAGCATGCGGTGCGACTCCTGACGGACGCGTTGCAGGTGAACAGCTTGCCGACGGCGGCCTTTCACCAATGGTTGGTCGCGATAAGAACGGTCCAACCGCAAGCCTCCAGTCGGTCAGTAAGCTCAAGAACGAACTGGACACTAACGGCAGTCTGCTCAACGTTAAGTTCTCTCCATCAGTGCTTCAGGGCGAGCTAGGTCTAAAGAAGCTCTCTGCATATCTTCGTAGTTTTTCTCGCCTTGGTCTGCAGCACATTCAGTTCAACGTTGTGGATCGTGCAACGCTTCTTGATGCGCAGCAGCATCCTGAAAAGTATCAGAACCTGGTAGTTCGCGTTGCAGGATACAGTGCTATGTTTGTCGAGTTGTCTAAGGCAATCCAGGATGACATCATCAACCGGACGGAACATGTGCTGTAAGAGCGACATAATCACTAACATCCAGAGATATTCTCTCCATGATGGCGGAGGAATACGTACGGTTGCTTTTCTAAAAGGATGTCCTTTTAGATGTCCCTGGTGCTGTAATCCAGAGAATCTTTCCTTTGAACAGGAGATTTCTTTTCATAAGAGTCTGTGCATTGGTTGTTCAGTTAGGAAAGATGGCCGCCTGGATGCAAATGGATGCCCTTGCGATATTCCTGTTTCTGAGTGCCCAACCGGTGCTAAGAGATTTGAAGGCACTAAACACAACGTAGATACCCTCGTTGACAAGCTATCAAGAGACAAAGTTTTCTATGACGAGAGTGATGGGGGAATTACACTCTCAGGCGGAGAATGTCTTGCAGGTAGCAAACGACAAGAGTATGTCATGGACGTGTTGCAGGGGTGTAAGAACAGAGGCATTAACACGGCGCTTGAGACAACACTTGCTGTTCCGCTTGTTGATGTTGAACGGTTAGCTCGCGCTTGCGATGTGTTTCTGGTTGACTTTAAGCTTGCTGATAAAGATCGCAGTATTGAAGTTACCGGCATTGACACAGACACAAGGGACGAGAATATCCGTGCACTTGTAAGGCTTGGAGCAACAGTAATTGCGCGTGTTCCGCTTATTCCTGGGTACACCGCGTCAATTGCAAACGCACGAAGCAATGCAGAAGCAATTTGTGCGCATAAGATAAAGCAGGTTGATCTTTTGCCATTTCATAAGTTAGGCGAAGGAAAGTATGAATCATTGGGGATGAGATATAAGTGTGCAGATAGTGAATTAATTACAGAGAAAGAACTTTCCGATATTGAGAACGTGTATAAAAGCTTTGGTTTAAAAGTGGTTCGACACGGTGAATAAGCGTCGAAGGATATAAGGAGTTACACATGGAATTTATTTTGGACACAGCAGATCTTGAGGCAGTTAAACAGCTTGATGAGCTTTTGACCATCGAGGGTGTTACTACCAATCCTTCGATCATTACCAAGAGTGGTAAGACGCCAGAGCAGGTTATCAAGGAGTTTGTTGAGTATTTGCGTCCAGAGCAGAAGTTCTTTGTCCAGGTCGTTTCAACGGACTATGAGCAGATGCTTGAAGAGGCCCGCTATATCTGCAGCCTTCGTCCAAAGAACACCTATGTAAAGATTCCTGTTACCCATAACGGTTATAAGGCAATTAAGCAACTTAAGTCTGAGGGTCTTGGGGTTCTTGCTACTGCTATTTATTCTGCTGACGAGGCATTTCTTGCAGCAATGAATGGCGCAGATTATCTTGCACCTTACGTCAACCGCATGTGCAACTATGGTGATGGTATTGGTCAGGTTCTTGATCTGCTTCAGATGCTTGAGACTCAGGGATTTGAGAACACCAAGGTTATTGCAGCTTCCTTCAAAAATGTTGAGCAAGTTCATGCCCTCATTGCCGCTGGTATTCAGTCTGTTACCGTTCCACCAGAGGTTGTGTTTACCATGATTGATCATCCTGGCACAAAGATTGCCGTTGATGAGTTCTCTACTGCATGGCGTGAGGCTTACGGTAGGGATACACTGCTGGGATAGGCTTGCTAATAAATATTGGTCTAGAGGAGCAAGACCTCGATGAGCAGTCATCGAGGTCTTGTTT
>CAKARX010000108.1:0-3732 GCA_916720745.1 uncultured Atopobium sp. | reverse complement strand
GAGCCATTAACGCGCGCACCAACACAGTGATTGCCCACCTCGGTGTGAACAGCGTAAGCAAAGTCCAGAGGTGTTGAATTGACGCGCAAGCTCATGACCTCGCCCTTTGGTGTGAAAACAAAAATCTCATGCTCAAAGAGGTCTACGCGCAAGTTATCCAAGAACTCGTGGGGATCATCAATATCGTCTTCAACGGCCCAGTCAAGACTGCGGCGAATCCAGTTGATAGTTGAGTCAATAAGCTTGTCTTCAGAGGACATCTTGCCCTTTGAATTGCCCTGCTCCTTATACAACCAGTGAGCAGCAATACCGTACTCAGATGCCTCGTGCATCTCGGCGGTTCTAATCTGAATCTCAATAGGGCGACCATCAGGGCCAATAACTGTTGTGTGTAAGGACTGATAGAGATTTGCCTTTGGCGTAGCAATATAGTCCTTAAAACGACCAGGCATTGGATGCCAGAGCGCATGGATAGCGCCAAGTGCTGAATAGCAATCACCTACAGAGTTTGTAATTACGCGCAAGGCGATAAGATCGTAGATGTTGGAGAACTCCCTGCCCTTGCGGACCATCTTTTGATAAATGGACCACAGGTGCTTAGGACGTCCCGTAATCTGGAAGTCAGTTAGACCAGCAGCATTAAGCTCATCTGTCAGAGTCTTTTTAGCGTTGTTGAGGTCATTCTCTCTTTGTGCACGAGAGTCAGAGACCATGCGAGCAACACGCTGGTACTCCTCTGGTTCAAGCCAGAAGAAAGACAAGTCCTCAAGCTCCCACTTAACCGAAGAGATACCCAGACGGTCAGCAAGTGGCGCATACACGTCCATGGTTTCTCGCGCCTTAAACAGACGACGGTCCGGTGGAAGTGCTGCCAACGTACGCATGTTATGAAGACGGTCGGCAAGCTTGATGATAACAACGCGAATATCCTTTGACATAGCAAGGAACATTTTGCGCAGGTTAAGCGCTTGTTTCTCGTCCATTGAACTGACTTCGATGGACGTAAGCTTTGTGACGCCATCAACAAGTTCTGCAACTGACTTACCAAAGCGAGAAGAGATTTCATCAAGTGAAGCAGACGTATCTTCTACGGTATCGTGCATGAGGGCAGCACAGATGGTGTCTTCATCCATATGAAGATCGTGTGCAAGAATAAGGGCCACTTCAACTGGGTGGTTGATATAAGGCTCGCCAGAACGACGACGTTGATCTTTGTGGTAGTCAGCAGCAAAGGCATATGCAGCAGCAATCTTTGCCTGAGCTTCCTCAGGCAAATATGTGCGCACGGCTCCCTCAAGCAGACGGTAATTATCCGCGCCTGGCGCCTTGGCCTCTTTTGTGGTCCTCTCGTCACTCATCAGAGGACTCCCTTCCCCCATCAAACGTTGAACCAATTTCTGGAACGATGGGTTTTGTTATAGCATCTGCCAGCTCATCTGGTGAAGCAGAAAGTACCCACTGAGCAAATGATTCAAACTCAGCGTGCGCTTTAAGCCCCTCAGCGTAGCGTGCAGACTCCAGCAAGTCCATGTGCGAAGCTTGACTATTGACGGAGATTGTTCGCGTTTGATCAAATCCTTCAATGCTAATAAACCCTAGCTCAGCAAAAACGTCAAGTGCAACACGAACGGTTTGCTCGTCAGCCTTAGATCGCGGGTCAATTTCTAGCGCCATCTGCGCAATATCTTCATCAGTGAGTGCTGAATCAGCTGTCTGAGCACCAAGCTTTGGCTGCAGTGCCGTAAGCGCGCGGTAGACAGCTACCAGGGCTTCTCGCTGTGGTGCATGAGAAGAAAGGATGCGCTCGTTAACACGCATATCATGCGCATCAAATAGCATCTGAATTACAGAAGGCTTACCGTCTCTACCTGCGCGTCCGCTCATCTGATTGAAGGCAACGCGACCGAACGGCAGGTGATACAGAATAACCTGGCGAATATCAGAGATATTGACGCCTTCGCCAAATGCACTGGTAGCAATGATGCAACAAACGTCCCCACGCCTAAAAGCGCGCTCAACGTTCTTGCGTATTTGAGGTGTTAGACCCGCATGATAGAACGCAATCTTGTGACCAAGTTCTGGAATACGATGGCGCAACATACGCGTCAAAGCCTGCGCCTGCTCCCTTGAATTGACGTAGACAACCGTTTTTGTGCCATCTGACACAAGAGAAAGCAGAGCACATTCCCTGTCCTTAGCACCACGAAGGTCCTTAAGCTCAAGGTTAGTACGAGCTGTTTTGTCTTTGTACACATGCTCTGCTTCAATGGAGAGAAGCTCACAGATGTTCTGAGCCGACTGCGTGGTAGCCGTAGCCGTTGTAGCAAGTACCTGCGGACTTCCAAGCATCTTTAGAACCTGTGGCATTTGTGCATAAGCAAGCCTGCCCTCAGAAGCATTCATGCCCACGTGATGCGCCTCGTCAAACACTACAAACGAGATGTTTTGCGCCTTAGCAAATTGGTCAGCGTGGAGCGAGAAGAACTCTGGAGTGGTCAGTACAATATCAAGTTCATTATTTGCCATACGAGCAAACAGGTCTTCTCGGCTAGTAGGGTCCGTTTCTCCGTTAAGCACCTCAACAGAGATTCCCAGAGGCTCAAAGGTGTTTTTTATGCTTTGGACTTGATCGTTGATGAGGGCACGCAGCGGGTAGACAAACACGCTCATTTTATGTTGCAGCAGCGCAACACGAGCAGCATGAACCTGGAAGATAAGCGATTTACCTCTACCTGTTGCCATAACAGAGAGACAAGACGTTCCTTGAGAGAGAACCTCTAGTGTTTTCTTTTGCAGAGGCAAGAGCTCTCTTGAACCAATCATGGACGTGACCAGGGTCTGGGAAAGCTCTTCAGAAGAAAGACTTTCCAGCTCACGGCGCTTTTGCTGCGCCTGTTCTTGGGAGGCCTCATCAGCCTCTGTAGTCTCCTTGGTAACCACAAGGGGCAAGTCAGCAGCGCTGCCGAGAAGATCTGCTTCAATGGGGCCGTCATCTTCATCGGTAAAGTCTCTGTAGAGAATATCTCTGACCATGAGTTTTGGCTTAGTTCTGCCCTGCCAGGTCTCGTTAACTGCTTCAAAAATCAAATCAACAGCGCCATCATACTCAGCTGCTGCCTCAACATGAGGCGTTCTAAACATGATGGATGAAATTGAAGAAATACCATTTGAAGCCATAAAGCAAAGATGAGCTCCGCCTGCACCAACGCGCGAGCGATTCTTCATCACCACACCCTTGACGCCAAAGAGCGGCTTTTTATTACCCTGACCAAAAGGTTGCAACGCCTCAAGCGCATCAATGGAGTTGATAGTAATCTCGTCAAGATTTACTAGAGCTGTTACTTCTCCTGAAGCCTCAAACTCTTCTTCTGGAAGCTCTGCCATGACCTCGGATAAACGCTTTCTAAATGCGTCAATCTTTGCTGTTTCTACTGTTACGCCAACAGCTCCTTGGTGACCACCAAAACGGACCGTAAGATCTGCGCACTGCTCAACCGCGTGGAACAAGTCAACAGAGCCAACTGAGCGGCCAGAACCACGGGCAACACCGTCTTGAATGGTAAACAGAATGCAAGGCACGTGATAGCGATTAACAATTCTTGAAGCAACAATGCCCTTTACACCCTCATGCCAACCCTCTTTGGCAAGCACAATTGCGTGGCCACCGTCATAAATTTCTTTTGCCTGCTCAAGTGCTTCATCGGTAAGCTTTGCCTCAATAGCACGACGCTC
>CAKARX010000107.1:0-3795 GCA_916720745.1 uncultured Atopobium sp. | reverse complement strand
CAAAGAATCTGTATTTGAGGCACAGATTCTTTACAGAAATCAGGCAAATCCACAGTTTCTTTTACATTTTTAGGCAGAAGTTACAGATTCTTTGAGGAAATCAGGCGCGCGAATGATAGGCGCTTCGGCCCCAAATTTTGAGCCTGAAAAGTGCATTATGTCTGAGTAAAACAACTCAGACTTGGCGAGAAAAACAGGCAAAGAGCTCAGACATGGTGCGCTTTACCGGCAAATCGTTCAGACTTGGCGAGAAAATCAGGCACGCCGGACCTCAACGGAGCGCTAGGGGCGCAACCGGGTTTCTCGCCAAAAAAACCCCGCACGTCCGAAAGACGTACGGGGTAAGCTATCTAGCAGCGAAGAAGCCGCTCAGCCGGAGCCTCTTAGCTGAAGTTACTCAGCGAGAGCCTTCTTAGCGATCTCTGCAAGATCTGCGAAGCCCTGCTCGTCAGAGTAAGCAATCTCTGCGAGAACCTTGCGGTCAAGCTCAACACCAGCGAGCTTGAGGCCGTGCATGAACTTGCTGTAAGAAAGGTCGTTGATGCGTGCTGCAGCGTTGATACGCTGAATCCACAGTGCGCGGAAATCACGCTTCTTGTTACGACGGTCACGGTAAGCATACTGACCAGAATGCTGTGCCTGCTCCTTCATACCACGGAAGGTACGAGAGGAAGTTCCGTAATAACCCTTTGTGCGCTCAACGAGCGTCTGACGCTTCTTGCGGCCAGCAACTGCGCGCTTAACTCTTGCCATATCTAATCACTCCTTGTTATTTGATCTGGTGGGTGGCGCGCTTAGTTCTTAGCGCCCATACGCTGAGAAACTACTGCTGCATCGCCAGCGGAAAGAACAGCTTCTTTACGGAAGCCACGGATACGCTTCTGGGACTTCTTGGTAAGAATGTGGCTCTTAAAAGCCTTAGCACGCATAATCTTGCCAGTACCGGTGTGGCGGAAACGCTTAGCCGAACCCTTGTGCGTCTTCATCTTAGGCATACTACTTCTCCTCCTGTGTGGTGCCATCCTCAGCACCCTCGGGCTTCTCGTCAAACGCTCCCTTGATTGGAGCAACGAGCATGTGCATGTTACGGCCTTCAATGAGCGGTTTCTGCTCAATTGTGGCAAAAGGCTTCAAATCTTCAGCAAGGCGATCAAGTACAATACGGCCCTGCTCTGGGTGAGCCATCTCGCGTCCACGGAACATGATGGTGATCTTGACGCGTGCTCCCTTCTTGAGGAAGCGCAGTACGTGACCCTTCTTGGTCTCGTAATCGCCCACATCAATCTTTGGGCGGAACTTCATCTCTTTGACTTCGATCTTGACCTGGTTCTTGCGAGCTGCCTTGGCCTTGCGAGCCTGCTCATACTTGAACTTACTGTAATCAAGAATCTTGCATACAGGAGGCTCGGCATTTGGGGCAATCTCTACGAGATCAAGACCGTGCTCACGAGCTCTCTTCATTGCATCATTGACGCCAAAAAGACCAAGCTGACTACCATCAGCGTCAATCAGACGGCACGTGCGAGCAGTGATTTCCTCATTGATGCGAGGACCATCGTTCTTGGCTATCTTGTACACCTTCCCTCTTGGACAATTGCTTGTCCGCCAATAAAAAACCCAGTGCACAAGCAACTGGGAGACAATACGCACAGGTGGCGTGCGAAAGTTAAATTGTCTGACCAGACAGCTGCTTTTGCGCTGTGTAGGTGGGGACTCACGTTCAATCCCGCTTCAAAAGTACCTTGTAAGGTTACCTCTAACAAGAAAACAATACAAGTACCAAGTTAGATATGACGAGAAATTCACATCTAGCTTAAACTTTTAGCTGGTGCCCGAGGTGGGACTTGAACCCACACGAGTTTCCTCAAAGGTTTTTGAGACCTCCGCGTCTGCCATTCCGCCACTCGGGCTAAAAAGTTTGCATAGGTACTATACCGCACCTATGCAAATCTGTCTTGCTAAATCATCAAAGTTGTAGCTGATTTAATCCTGCAAGAATGGATTAGTTGCTAACTCTGCCTCTAAAGATGTTTGATTTCCGTGTCCGGACAAGATGACAGATGTTGGATCAAGCTCAGTCTTGATGCGATTCAAAGAAGCCTTAAGGGTTTCAAAGTTGCCACCTGGCAGGTCAGTTCTTCCAGCAGAGCCCTGGAAGAGTGTATCGCCTACAAAAACGGCGCCCGTAGCGGTTCCTTCTCCCACCAAAACGATGCCACCAGGAGTGTGACCAGGTGTTTCCATAATCTTGAACTGAGCGGTTCCAACAGAGAGAACACCTCCCTCATGGAGAAAACCGTCTGGGTCTGGAGCATCATCATAAATCTCGTTTGAGTTATGAGCTCTCTGTGCAAGCTCATTATCTGCCTCGTTAATGAGATACTGAGCACCAGGTACCGCAAGCTTCAAAGCCTTAACGCCGCCAACATGGTCTGCATGGCCATGGGTGGCAACAATGTATTTGAGCTCAAGGTTTAAAAGCTGAGCAGCAATTTCTGCACCCGATGCGCCAGCATCAATAATCATGCACTCATTGCCAGAAACGTAGATATAGCAGTTGGTCTCAAGAGGACCTACTTTAAAGACACCAATCTGGTCTTTTGCGTGATTACATCCACCGTGACCGTGATGACCACAGCAACCACCGTGACCATGCTCACCATGGCCATGCTCGCCATGATGACCGCAGCAGCCGCCGTGTCCGCCGTGCTCTTCCTCGTGATTATGACCGCAAGAGCAGCCCTCATTTTGATTAGCCATAGAGTCTCCTTCTCATCTGATTAGCGCCTTCACCTGGCATAATACGACGAGCGTCGTAGACAGAAGGCACGCGAGTTACAAATGCAAATAAGGTGTCAAGCAAGCTGGTATCAGAGATAGAAACCAAGAAACGCATACGTACTACGCCCTGCTCGCCCACTTGTGTAGCTGCAGAAAGAATGTTTGCACCAGCGTCAGACAGCGCAACCGTGACGTCCTTAAGAAGGCCCATACGGTCTGTTGCCTCAACAACAATCTCTACCCTAAACTCAGTAGCGCCGCTGGCATCCCAAGAAACAGGGATGATACGCTTTGGATCGTTGAGCAGATCTTTAACGTTAGGGCAATTGGCGCGGTGAACAGAAACACCGCGACCGCGTGTAATGAAGCCCACAATATCGTCACCTGCAACAGGATTGCAGCAATGCGCAAGATGAACAAGCAAATCTGGATCACCATTTACCACAACGCCACAGTTAGACTTTTTAGGACGACTTCCCTTGGCGGTACGAGAAATAACGTAGGAGCGAACCAAAGGCTGATCGTTTGCAATTGCCTTGTTCTTCTCCTGAAGGCGTGCCGCATTACGCTCTTGTTCAGTAACAACCTCGGGATTTTTCTGTTCCAAAATCTCACTTACGCGATTAACAACCTGCTTAGCAGACTGATTACCTGCACCAATTCCCGCAAACAGGTCATCTACGCTGCGATAATCAAACTGCTCGATGAGCTGATCAAGCGCCTTAACGGTACGTGCAGCGCTGATACCATAGCCACGCTTACGTAGCTCTTTTGCAAGCTCAGAACGACCGCGTTCGGCATCGTCAGACTTGTTCTCTTGCGAGAAATACTTGCGGATCTTTGCACGTGCAGACGGCGTTTTTACCAGCGTCATCCAGTCGCGAGAAGGGCGAGCATTCTTGTTAGTCAAGATCTCAATGCGGTCACCCATCTGAAGCGTATGCGTCAGTGGAACTACAGAGCCATTAACGCGCGCACCAACACAGTGATTGCCCACCTCGGTGTGAACAGCGT
>CAKARX010000106.1:0-3796 GCA_916720745.1 uncultured Atopobium sp. | reverse complement strand
ATCAGATTAACTCAATTGTTACGGCGCACGGTTGGGGCTTTACCTACGGCACGGTCGAGTAGTCTTAATCTTCCTTTATATTGTTCTGCCTTTGGTGCTTATAGAACTCTGCGAGGTGCACAAAGAGTAGACCCAAGATTGCAGAAGCAAATGATGCAGCAAGAACGGCTACTTTAGCTGCAAGAATCTCCCCTGCGTCTGGGAATGCAAGGTTAGAAATAAGAATTGACATGGTAAAGCCTAAGCCACCCATAAGACCAACGGCTGTAATCTGAATCCAGTCAACCTTTGCAGGAAGTTTGCAGATTTTAACCTTTACCAACAGGAATGTCACAAGAATAATTCCCAATGGCTTTCCAAGAACGGCGCCAAAGAATACGCCGTGAGCAATGTTACTGCTAAGAAGCGCACCAAAATCAGCTCCTACCAGCGTAATCTGCGCATTAACAAATGCAAAGATAGGAAGAACAACAAAGTTCACAAAGACAGAAATGTAGTGCTCAACGCGCTGAAGTGGTGGAGTTACGTGGTGCATGACCTGCTCGATCGAGTTGGCGCCATGTGTAAAATCATGCTGACCTAAAACGTGATGCTCATCATCGTAGTGATCATCGAGCTCACGAGCACGCCTAGAAAGCCAACTACCCAGCTTGCTCAAGCGAACATCAGAGTGAGATGGCAAGAAGAAGGCAAGGAGAACGCCCGCAAGAGTAGCGTGAATTCCTGAGTGATACATGCAAACCCAGAGAACCAAGCCAACAAGCAAATACGGACCAGAAGAGTAAATCTTCAGGCGATTCATTCCCCACAAAATAACAAGAACACCAAGAGAAGCTGCTAACCAGGCAATATCTGGCGTGTGACCATAGAAAAGCGCAATGACCACAATAGCCAGGATATCATCAGCAATTGCAAGTGTTTGGAAAAACACCTTAGTTTGCGGACTAATTCTGTTGCCCAACAGCGACATGACACCCAGCGCAAACGCAATATCGGTTGCAATTGGCGTTGCCCATCCATGAGGAGCAGTGCTTGCATTGAGTGCCAAATAAATGAGGGCAGGAACTGCGACACCGCCGACAGCAGCAAGCATAGGAAGCATTGCCTGTCTTGGCTTTCTAAGCTGGCCAACAGTTACTTCATACTTAAGCTCAATACCCACCAGCAAGAAGAAGATTGCCATAAGGAAGTCATTCACAAAGGTTTCTAGAGCCATATGTGCATGAATCATTCCAAGCGAGAAACTCATTTGTACTTCAAGAATTTCTCGAACCACCTCATGAGCAGGTGAGTTGGCAACTACAAGTGCAATAAGAGCCGCAAGCACCATGACTGCTGCTGCAATAGTGCTATTAGAGGTGATTTTCTTTAGAGAAGAGCGCTGACTAATTCTTCTTACAACTGCGGGCTCTCTATAAATACTAGACATTATCTGCCGTTCTCTCTTTATCTAAATGGTATTGACCGTTAGCTATGCAAGTTTTTCTCGATGTATATGCCTAGTGTACCGTCTACCTACCGTTGAGGGCAACTTGTCATATCTCAAGAAAACGGGGTATATCTCTATGTAAAATGTGGGTAATAGAAAGTCAACGTTTAGCTACTTGTAGCACGTATATATTTGGAGCGGATAATGGATACTAAGCGAATTGCCATCATCACAGACTCAGGAACTAATGTCCCACCTGATTTTGTTGCTGAACACAATATTCGTATCACCCCACTTCGCATTAACTATTCTGACGGCTCTTCCTACGAATCTGGTATTACCATCACACCAGCAGAGCTTGTTGCTCGCTTTGAAGAAGAAGTTCCTAAGACTTCACTTCCTTCTCCTGAGGGAATTAAGGCTGCCTTTGATGATGCAAAAGCAGCAGGGTACGAGGGTGCTGTTTACGTTGCTATCTCCTCTGGACTTTCTGCTACCTGCGATACTGCTCGCATGATTGCAGAGTCCATTACAGACTTCCCTATTTATGTTGTTGATACCAAAAACATTGGCATTGCTTCCGGTCTTATTGTTATTGAGGCTCAACGTCTTATTGAGCAGGGTCTTTCTCTTGAGGAGATTGGTGCCAAACTTGATCAGGCTTCTCTGAACACACGCGTATATTTCTCCGTTCCAAGCCTTGAGTATTTACGCAAAGGTGGCCGCATTTCTGAGGCAATTTATCGCATTGGTTCTATGTTGAACATCAAACCTGTTCTTACCTGCGATGAGAACGGCAAATACACCATTGCCAAGAAGACTCGCGGTTGGCAGAAATCTCTTGCGGGACAGATTGCGCTTGGATCAGCTTTTGCTCAGCAATTTGACCGCGTCCATGTGGGAATTTGCTGCTCCGCGCCTAATATTATTTACTCCGAAATGGAAGCTATGATTAAAGAAGCAATCCCTAATGTCACCGACTTTAGGTATGTTGAGGCTGGCTCGGACCTTGTTGTCCATACCGGACCAGGCCTTGTTGGCTATGCTGTGTTTGGTTACTAAAAATTCGATACCCCATGCAACTAAGAACAGCCGCCCACTCAGGCGGCTGTTTTCTTGTAGAAAGTACGTGTGGCGAGAAGATCTTCTCGCCCTATGCGTCTGGGGTTACAGCAATGGCTGATCCGCGAAGAAGCCTGTGTCGTCAAGTAGATTGGAGCCGTCAGCTGCTTCAGTTGCCAGCTGATCGCAACGCTCGTTAAGTGGATGACCTGCGTGGCCCTTGACCCACTTGAAACTTACCTCATGGTCTTCCATGGCGGAAAGCAAACGCTTCCAAAGATCAACGTTTTTGACGGGCTCTTTTGATGAGGTCTTCCAGCCTTTTCTAATCCATCCCGAAACCCATTTTTGATTAAACGCATCAACCACATACTTTGAATCGGAATAGAGCTCTACCTGGCAGGGGCGCTTAAGAGCCTCAAGTGCAACAATGACGCCAAGGAGCTCCATACGGTTATTCGTAGTGGTTTTATAACCCTGACTGAACTCTTTTGTATGCTGCTGACCAGAGGGATCGATGTACAGAAGCACTGCCCCATAGCCACCAGGACCAGGGTTTCCTCGAGACGCACCGTCTGTATAGACTGTGACGTGCATATATGAGGTTGCAGCCTCCATACCAAATCTCCTCTAGAACGCGTCTCTTACGTGTTTACTTTGCCTCAGCCCAATTGGAACCATAGCTGACATCAGCAATCAAAGGAACACGCAGGGTAACAACGTCTTCCATGGTCTCTTTTACCAGTTTAGAAACTGTCTCAATCTCTGACTCTGGAACTTCCAAGTCAAGTTCGTCGTGAATCTGAAGAATCAGCTTTGACGCAAGACCCTCATCACGCAGGCGTTTCTCGACATTAATCATTGCAATTTTGATAATGTCTGCAGCACTTCCCTGCATAGGGTGATTCATAGCAGTACGCTCGCCAAAGGCAATGAGCTGGCGATTTGACTGATTGAACTCTCTAATGTGGCGCTTACGACCGTACATGGTAATCGCATAACCAGTCTCGTGAGCAGTACGGACGGAATCGTCAAGGTATGCACGGACTCCAGGATATGCGTCAAAATAGCGGTCAATCATCTCTTGCGCTTCCTTGCGGGAAATCTTCAAAGACGTTGCCAGACCAAAGGCCTGCTGACCATAGACAATGCCAAAGTTAACTGCCTTAGCACGGCTACGAAGTGCTGGCGTGACCTCTTCAACAGGCACGCCAAAGACGCGTGCGGCAGTTGCGGCGTGGAAATCGGCACCAGAGTTAAATGCTGCTACCAGGTGCTCGTCAGCTGAAAGATGTGCCAGCAAGC
>CAKARX010000105.1:0-3877 GCA_916720745.1 uncultured Atopobium sp. | reverse complement strand
GCCTCTTTGCTTAAGACGGATGCGCTCAATAAGGCGCTGTCTACTCCTGCGCTTTTGGTGCAAAAATTTGCTCAGTTTGAGGAATTTCCAAAACTGATCGTAACAAGAATGACTTCAAGAAACTTACTGAGAGATGCTGTTTCTGCCCTAAGATTTGCCTGTCTTTGTCCAGAAACTGTCCAGCTTTGGAAACAAGTGCTTGTTTCTGGCTGGCATCCAGTAAGTTCAGTGTAGGTATTTGGTAAGACTTTCGCAGGTCATGTGCAAGAAATCGGTAAGGCTTGCGTAAGAAAAGCAAGGTGCTTGCGGGGAAGTAGTACGCTATGTGCCGCGCTGGAACAAAGGTGTTTCTCGACTTTGTCTGCTCATCAAAGTCGTCAACATGGTGCTCAGGCATCTATAGAAGTACGTGTAGGTTGTTTGAAGGAGAGATAGCTGCACTTGCTATCAAACAATGTGTTCCTAAGGAGGAAACATGGTTCAGGGTATTTTGATCCTCTTGGTCTTTGTGGCTGTAGCTGCATTGATGATGACTAAGAAGATCCCAACTCTGCTTGCCCTGCCACTGATGGCCATTTTGATTTGTGTCATCGCAGGCGTTCCAATGTTTGGAAAAGATGGTGACGGAAAAGAAATTGGCTGGCTGACATCAGTATTTGAGGCTGGTACTGTTCGTATGGGCGCCGCAATCATGGCTGTCATTTTTGGTGCATGGTTGGGTCAGTTGATGAACAAGACTGGTGTTACCGAGACAATCATCAAGAAGAGCGCAGAGCTTGGTGGCGATAAGCCCCTGGTAATCACCTTGATTATGTCTATCGCAGTGGCTGTCCTCTTCACGACACTTTCTGGCTTGGGATCTATCATCATGGTTGGCTCAATCGTTCTGCCAATTTTGATTTCTGTTGGTGTTCCCGCAGCTAGTGCAGCATGTATCTTCTTGATGTCCTTTACCACTGGTCTGGCACTCAATATTGCCAACTGGACAACCTTCGCTAAGCTCTTCAACCTAGACATTGCTCAGGTTCAGGGTTTTGAGGTTTATCTGGCTGTTGCAACTGGTATTGCAACTTTGATCATGATTGTTGTTGAGTTCAAGCGTAATGGCATTAAGTTTGCCTTTAGCGCTCCAGTTGCTGAGCAGAGCAACTCCAAGCAGCTCACCGGCGTTGCTGGTGGTCTTGCAATGCTGACTCCACTGATTCCTATTGTGCTTGTTGCTTTCTTGAAGGTTCCTGTTACTCCAGCATTTACCGTTGGTATTCTGTGGTGCCTGTTGTTCACCTCTAAGAGCTTTAGCAAGGCAATGAATCTTCTTGCAAAGACCTGCTATGACGGTGTAACCGACGCTGGCCCTGCAATTATCCTGATGGTTGGCATTGGTATCCTTTACCTTGCAGTTACCAACCCAACGGTTAAGGCAGTCCTTAACCCATTCCTGCTCGGCATCATGCCACAGAACCTTGTTGCATACATCATCTTCTTTGCGGTCCTCTCGCCATTGGCTCTGTATCGTGGACCTATGAACATGTTTGGTCTTGGTTCTGGTATCGCAGCTCTTATCATTGGCCTGAACACCTTGAATCCTCTTGCTGTCATGGGTGCATTCCTGTCTGCAGAGCGCATCCAGGCAGGTGGCGACCCAACCAACACTCAGAACGTTTGGACTGCAAACTTCTGCGAGGTTGACGTCAACACTGTTACTCGTAAGATGCTTCCTTACCTCTGGGCAGTTTCCATCATTGGTGTAATTCTGTCTGGTGTTCTGTACTTCTAAGTTCTGACCTTGGGGCGAGAAGACCCTCTTGTTGTGGGCTTCTCGCCTCGTTTTTTCTTGCAGCTGATAGATTGCTGTAAAACGAGGAGGAAACGTGAAAGTTCGTATTGGAATCGACGTTGGCGGAACATTTACTGATGCTGTTGCCATCGACAATGATACGTACGAAATTATCGGCACGGTTAAAACACCTACCACACACACCGCTGAAGCGGGTGTCGCAGCAGGTATTGTGCAGGTGCTTCATGGTGTTATGGAGCAGCACAACATTAAGCCTGAAGATGTTGTCTTTATTGCTCACGGTACTACCCAAGCAACAAATGCCCTGCTTGAGGGTGATGTTGCGCAGGTTGGTATCGTAACTCTTGGCAGCGGCCTTCAGGGAGCTAAGAGTAAGAGTGATACTAACGTTGGCGATATTGAACTTGCTGCCGGTAAATTCCTGCGTACCAAAAATGCTTTTGTAGACACATCCTCCGACGTAGAAGCTGGTATTAAGAGCGCAATTGAACAGCTTTTCTCGGAAGGTTCAACTTCTTATGTTGCAGCTGAAGCATTTAGCGTAGACGATCCAACTAACGAGAATGCTGTTATTGCAGAATGCTCTGATAGAGAAGTTCCTGCTACGGCTACAAATGACATTTCCAAGCTTTATGGCCTGGCTATTCGTACTCGTACAGCAGTTGTTAACGCTTCCATCATGCCTAAGATGCTTGAAGCTGCAAATATGACTGACAAGAGTATTCGCGAGGCAGGCATTGAGTCACCGCTTATGGTTATGCGCTGCGACGGCGGTGTTATGACTGTTGATGAGGTCCGTCATCGTCCAATCCTAACCATTCTTTCTGGTCCTGCAGCTGGTGTAGCTGGCGCTTTAATGTATGAGAAGCTTACCGACGGCCTATTCTTTGAAGTTGGTGGCACTTCTACCGATATTTCTTGCGTCAAAGACGGCAAGGTTATGGTCAAACACGCAGAAGTCGGTGGCCACAAGACGTACCTCTCGTCACTAGATGTGAGAACCGTTGGTATTGGTGGCGGTTCTATGGTTCAAATCTCTGATGGTAAGGCTGTTGATGTGGGACCTCGTTCTGCTCATATTGCTAACCTGGATTATGAGGTTTATACCGATGCAGAAAATATTGTAAATCCACGTTTGGTTGCTGTTCGTCCTATGGATGGAGACCCTGAATACGCAGCTATTGAATGTGATGGAGGTCTTCGCGTTTGCTTGACCATGGCTGGCGCTGCAAACCTTGCCGGTTTTGTTCCCGAGGGTGATTACGCTCACGGTTCTGTTGAGGCTGCTCGTGCGGCTTGGGCTCCTCTTGCAGAGAATATGGGCGTAAGTGTTGAAGAAGTAGCAGCTCAGGTTCTTGCGTTTGCCGCAAAGAAAAACGGCGCTGTAGCGGAACAGCTTATGAAAGACTACGGCATGGATCCTCGTACTACCGTGTACGTTGGCGGTGGCGGTGGCGCTTCTACGGTAGTACCACACTTGGCAAAGACCATGGGTCATACGTTCCGCATTGCTAAGAACGCACCTGTCATCTCAACTATTGGTGTTGCTCTTGCTATGGTCCGTGACATGGTTGAGCGTAGTGTTACTAACCCAACCGACGATGATATTGTCAGCGTTAGGCGCGAGGCGGAAGCTCGTGCTATTAAGATGGGTGCAGCTCCTGGAACCGTTGAGTGGCTGCTATGCTGACGCCGTCGGCCGCGCGGATCGCACCACGCCGCTGACCGCACCAGCCCCGGACCTGAGGCTCAGGTCTCAGCAGAAACCGGCAGTGCATTGACCCACCCCCGTGAACGATTCCGGGGAAGTCTCCCCAGTTGAACGTCTCCTTCTTCGGAGCGTCATCACACCGTTAGGACACTCGTGACCGAGACCTCCAGCGCCCAGCCCTCGCTTTCCACCATGCGTCTGGCCGAGCTTCAGTCGCTCGCCGGCTCCATGGGCCTCAAGGGCACCTCCCGTATGCGTAAGAGTGAGCTCGTCGCCGCCATCCGTGAGGCGCGCGGCTCCTCCGCCTCCACTCCCGACTCCCACAGCACGTCGAAGAGTTCGCCCGATGCTGGGGCGACCAACGCCGT
>CAKARX010000104.1:0-3987 GCA_916720745.1 uncultured Atopobium sp. | reverse complement strand
ATTCACTGTCAGCCCCCAGAATCTGGGGGTAAAAATGCCACCTACATCTATCTTTGCTGCAACGGCAAACTCAACACTTGAGCTGCTTGCTCCTACGCGCTGTGTCGTGTGCGAGAAACCCGGTCAGCTCCTCTGTGATGAGTGTCGGGAAAAGCTGCCGTGGATCTCTCAGCAGTGGGCGTGTCCTAATTGCGGCGCTCCGTATGGAAAACTTGTCTGTTCAGAGTGCGCCGATAAAAAGAAACGTCCCGTGCAATGGGAGAGTAGGGCAGTTATCTGTGCCATGGGATTTAAAGGCCCTCCTGCACGGTTGATTTTGACGCTCAAAGACGGCCATGAGCTTCGGCTGGCTCCGGTAATTGCTGCAGCTATTTTATGTGCTCTTGAAGAAGCTTCAGCATGGAGTGCTCGTGATGGCACTTCTCGCTTTGATAGTTCAAAAATTGATGGCGTTTGCTTTATTCCAGCAACTGCAGAGGCATACGCGCGCAGAGGCTTTGATCATATGGAGCTGGTAGCTCAATCGTTTTGTCAGCTTACAGGTCTGCCTTTGTATGACGTGCTTATACGTCCACATGCAAAGGACCAAAGAACGCTCTCATCCGCTCAAAGACAAATCAATTTGAAAGGAAGTATTGCTTGTACCGTACCAGTTAACCAATCAAATATTTTACTTTTAGATGATGTAGTAACTACTGGAGCATCAATTAGAGAAGCCACAAGAGTACTTTGTGCCGCAGGCGTGCAATCTGTTACCGTAGGCGCATTAGCTCGCGTATGGTGAGTTACCTATGGTTGCAAACGGCTATACTTGATAAGTCTTTTCAGGTCTGTGGTTGCGAAGTTCTCTGTGAGCTTTTAGTCCATGACAGACGAGGTCAAAGGGATCCACGTAAGTTTACGTGTGCGCACGTAAACGATCATGGCTCGTCCTAGAAGTAAGCCATACCGCCTGTTATATCAAAGAGACAAAGGGTCTCGCAGGCGAGAGAACTAGTAGTGGAGCTATTGCGGTAGCAAAGCAAACGTTCCAGTATGCGAGTGTGGGGTCAAATACCAGGTCAGCTGAAAAGACACCTGTTTAGAAGAAGGAGTTCTGATGACGCGCGTTAAAAGCTCTCTTAAGGTGTTACTTCTTATAGCACTAGCTGTTGTTTTAACAGGATGCTCCATTGGTCCTATCAACATTGATTTGGACAAATGGTTCCACGTCAAGTCGGTGCAAGAGGCAATTCAAGAGAAGCGAGAAGCCCGTCAGCAGAAGATTCCTGATTCTGCATTGCATACGGCTGGAACTCTTACGGTTGGTTTGCGCACACAGTCAGTGACCGCTCCTATGATTGTGGCCTCGGAAGGCGGAACGCTGCAAGGAATTGACGTTGAAGTGGCCTCTGCGATTGCAGATCAGTTGGGCGTAGACGTTAAGTTTGTGTCAGTCAATGGTCCAGTAGATGGTCTGCAAGCAGGCTGCGATATTGTCATGGATGTTAGAAGCGGTGAGGATTCAACAAGTACGTTGATTTCTGGTTATGCAGAGTCCACAACAGCGCTTTTCCATAAGGGTTCAGAAACAGACATTACTGCTGATAGTTTGAGTGGAAAGTCAGTTGGTGTTCAAACGGGCTCTTTGTCTGAGCGCGCAATGGGTCAGGTGCTTACGGGCATGTCTGTTCAGGGTTTTTCTAACCTAAATGATGCTTTTGAAGCACTTGAAAATGGTTCCATCGATTATGTGGCCTGTGATGCATATGCTGGTGCTTATTTAGCAGCAAACAAAGATATTTCTATGGTTGGTGTCGTTGACGTTCCATCCACGATTGGTATTTCTGTTGCAACTAGTAACAAAGCTCTCGCTACACAAATTCAGCAAGCTCTTTCAGCTATTCAATCTAACGGTGTCGAGGGAGTTATTAGAAACAAGTGGATTGGCACCTTGCCACACCTCTCAACTACCAATAAGATTTCCGGTCTTGTGGAAGTTTCTACGCAATCTACCAGCGCTGATTCTGCCACATCTTCCTCTGAGCAAAATTAATCGCACATAAAGAGAAATAGTCTCTAACCGTTTACCGCTCAATTCAACTTTTTATGGAATGATTGACCGACAAATGGGTATTGTTGTTATACAGACATCAGATAGAAGATGTCTCGTGTATCCGATAGGAGGCTCCCATGGTGGACATCAAAATTTCGGGACGCAAGGTAAGTATTTCTGAGGCTTTGCGCGCACACGTAGACCAGAAAATCGGTGATGCTCTTAAAGTATTTGACATCACTCCTATGTCTTGCGATGTAGTTCTCAGAGTAGACAAAAACCCTTCAAATCCAGATAGAAAGACAGCTGAGGTTACGGTATTTGTTCGTAACAATGTTGTTCGTGTCACTGCTAGCTCTGATGATATGTATGTGGCTATTGATGAAGCAGCAGAAAAAGTCTCCAGACAGCTACGCAAGTACAAGACAAAAGTTGTTGAGCGCCGTCATCATGTAAAGTCTGAGCGCGGAGTTGCTCTTACACAAGAAGATCTTGCCAATCTCATTGAGATTCCAGCTGAAGACCTTGATGACCAGCTTGTTCGCGAGAAATACATTGATCTTGAGCCCATGACAGAAGAGGAGGCGCTTGTCCAAACTGACCTTCTCGGCCATGATTTTTATGTCTTTGTTAATTCTTCTACTGGTTTGACTAATGTCATCTACCATCGTAAAAATGGTGGTTATGGAATTATCAAACCTAAGATTGAGGAACCAGATGTTCAATAAAAAAGATAAGGCCGAAGAAGAAATCAGCGAGGTCGCCTTTGAGGATCTTGAGCCTACTGAGCTTTCAGCTGCATATCATAAGCCCAGTAACGTTCGAATTATCATGGACTCCTGCGCAGACTTTGCTCCAGGAATCGCTGAACAGCTAGGTGTTGATATCATCCAGTTCCCGTATGTGGGACCAGATGGAGAGCACTATGACGATGGCTGGAAGAGCATTAGTGCACATGAGTTCTTTGAGGGCATGCGCAAAGACAAAAAGCTGCACTACACCACCTCTGCAATTACTCCTGGTCATTATCTTGAGGTCTTTGAGCGTGCTGCAAAACAGGGCACACCAACGGTGTATCTGTGCTTTACCTCGGCTCTCTCTTCATCCTACTATGCAGCTGAGCAAGCAGCAGATATGGTAAGAGAGAAATACCCAGACTTTGAGATTTATGTAGTCGACAACGGTGCACCTTCGTCCGCAGCTCAGCTTTTGGGTCTTGAAGCAGTACATCAGGCCAATAAGGGTCTCTCGGCAAAAGAGATTGCTGAGTGGGCCGCCGACGCAAAAAACTATATTCATGGCTACTTAACGCTTGAGACCTTGGATGCACTTGCTGCAGGAGGTCGTATTCCTGCTGCTGCAGCTAACATTGGCGGCAAGCTTGATGTAAAGCCCGAGCTTACCTATGACTCAACCGGAGCTCTTACCGTCAAGACGGTGTGCAGAGGTCGTAAGAAGGCACTTAAGTCTTTGATTCAGGACTTCAGAGATAGCTATTCTCATGACACCTCACTTCCTGTCGGCATCATTTCTGCAGACGCACAAAAGGATGCTAATTGGCTAGAGGCTCAGATTCGTAAAGAGAAGGGCTGCGAGGGACTTACCATTATTCATAGCCAGGTGGGACCAGTTATTGGCGCTCACGTTGGCCCAGGCATGGTAGCTATTGTCTTCTGGGGAACTGACCGCCGCGAGAAGCTTTCGCTTTCTGACCGAATTGCTAACAGGGTTCGTAAATCTAATTAACGGGTACAAGGTATGGGGTCGCTCTTTGGAGCGGCCCCAGTTTGTATATTAATTTCAGTCTGAAAGGACTCATACATGGCACTGAGCAAGAATGCAAAGGTTGCTTTTATTGGAACAGGCATTATGGGTGCTCCTATTGCAGAGCACCTTATTTCTGCTGGTTATGACGTTACTGTTTACAACAGAACACCAGAGAAAGCACAAAA
>CAKARX010000103.1:0-4057 GCA_916720745.1 uncultured Atopobium sp. | reverse complement strand
TACCGCTGGTGCTCTCAAAATATTTTCAACTAAAAAGGCCGAGAAACCCCAGGTAGATAAGAAGTCTCAATCTGACTCAAAGGCTGTTGAGTCTGAAAAGCCTGCGACGGCTTCAAAAGACGCTTCTTCCCAGAAGAGTTCCAAAGACACAAAGTCTAAAAGAACCGCTCCTGTTCAGAAGATCGATAGGACTCAGAGGCCAGACCGTGCCCAGAGGTCCGAGCGCGGACAGAGGCCTGAGCGAGGTCAGAGTTCCGAGCGCGACCAGAAGACTGAAAGAACCAATAAACCGCAGTTCAGCGTATCTTCTCTAGTAGAGCTTAAGGATAACGCGCTTGATTTTGCACGTAATCATACCAAGCTTGTTGTGTTTCTCGGCGTTGTAGTCTTCCTGCTTGTGGGTCTGTATCCGCCAATTCGTGGCTACTACCACGCTGTTCGCGAGCATGACGAGCTGCTGCTTAATCAGCAGAAGCTTGAGGAAGATCAAAAACGTCTTGAGTCCGAGGTTCAGGGCCTGCAGACAAAAGAGGGCATCATAGATGAGGCTCATAAGCAGGGTTTGGTTTCTGGCAACGAGGAATCTGCTCGAGTAGAGGGCCTTGATAAGAAGAAGGACGAGAATACCGTTCAGCATCCTGACTATCCGTGGTACATCAAGGTGGGGGACTTTGTTTTTGGTTTTACACCAGGCGATTCCGGCAATACTGAGGCTCCTAAGAGCGCAAACTCTGACGATTCTACCTCTGCACCAGCTCCTGGAGAGTCTCACGATCAGAAGAACTCCGGAGAAGGTGGCTCTTCTGAGGGATCCGGCGCCGATAACTCAAAGTCTGACAGTGGGAACTCACACTAATGCTTCTATCTGCAATTGATATTGGAACCGTGACCGCTCGACTTGCGCTTGCGCAGGTAGAGGACGGTCGCGTTATTCGCATGGCCAAATACACCGAGATTGTTAACTTGGGCGAGGGAGTTGATACGGCAAAGCGCCTGCTACCTGAGGCAATTCATCGTTGCGTTGGTTGCGTTTCTTCCTATGTTGATCATGCGAGAAAAGAGGGCGCTGAGGCTGTTGTATGCACGCTCACAAGCGCCGCTCGCGATGCAGAAAATGCTCCTGACCTGGGAATGGGTCTAGCCTCACTGGGACTTGAACCCATGATTATTCCGGGTGAAATTGAGGGTGCGCTCACATTTCTGGGTGTCTCTCATGATTTTGAAAATCATCGCATTCTTGTTGCCGACAGCGGCGGCGGCTCAACCGAGCTGGTTGTTGGCACGTTGGCGGGACAAGCCGCAGCTCATAGCGCAGGTCAGTCTATAGCCCAAGGCACAGGTCAGCAGCTTGGAGGACAGCAGCTCGACATCAACTTTGTTGAGTCCGTTGACCTTGGTTGCAGGCGTCTGACTGAGCGATTTAATCTGTCATCGGATCACTCATCAGCTGAGGACATTGATGGAGCTCACAAAATGGCAGCTCAAATGATGTCTGAGGCTATCGGACGAGCTCAACAGCAGTGTGCGGCGCCAGAGCTTCTGGTTGGTGTTGGAGGAACTGCTACCAGCCTCATTGCCGTCAGGGATCATCTTGACCCGTACGACCCATCAAAGGTGCACCTCAACCACATCTCGCTTGACGAGGTGTTGCAGATAGAAGGGCTTTTCGCCAGCAAAACGCTAAAGGAGCGAGAAGATATAACGGGATTGCAGGCAAAACGTGCACCCGTTATGCTTGCGGGAACTATTTTGCTTGCAGAATTGATGAAAAATTCAGGCTTTAAACACCTGGTAGTAAGCGAGAGTGACCTGCTCTTTGGCCTGGTGGTAACTGCAGCTGCCGTTCACCAGGGAAAGCAGTCGCCTGTGATTTGGCAGCCAATTTTGCGCCCTCTGAACTAAAAGTAGTGGCATAATAGCTAGACATATCCGGGGGCGTGGCGGAATTGGCAGACGCAGGGGACTTAAAATCCCTCGACTTCGGTCTTGCGGGTTCGAGTCCCGCCGCCCCTACCACTTTTATTGCAGAATAAATAGCGTTTTAGCTGCGTATTTTCAGAAAATATTTAATTATTAGGCATTATTGAGCGTGAAGAGTGTATAGCTCTTGACCTGGTAAAACTTAACTTGCCATTCTGCTCATGGGACAAAATTCAGTTCAACTATTTATTCTTTATCGATGATGAATTGCTCATCGCTATTAACAGCTAAAAGAAAACCCCGCTTGTAGCGGGGTTAGGAGTTACTTCATATGTAGCTTGGCGTATTCAAGAGCAAAGTCTGGTATCTGCTCTACGCCAGCTCGATAGTTCAAAATGTCTTGGTCGGTTACTACCTTATCATCAATATCATGTGCGGCAAAACCCTGCTGTACTACTTCATTTGTGATAGGGTCAATAAGATAAGCGGAAGTTACTGCATCAATTGGTAAAGACGCAAGGAAATCGCAAATACTTTCTACTTCTTTGGCATTCATTTAATTCTCCGTTCTTGGTGAAAGTACAGTCTATCTATTATTCCTTATCGACGCCTAAATTCTTCTGCGATGATAATAGCTAAAAGATCTGCTTGTGATGGGGCAAGAGTTACTAATTGATTTTTAATCTATGTGATTAAAGACAGCCATTTTCGGGATAACGTTTGAATTCGACATCTTTGAATTCGGCTTTCAATTCTTCTGGAGCAGAGTCTTTGACGCCATTATCGTCAAAATAGTGTTCCAAAACATAGCTAAAATCATATTTATCAAGTAATGACTTAAGAAATGGTCTATCAGGCAAGTGGGTCATTATCAAATCTCCAGCTAAACTAGTTTTAGGGTTCTGCTTATTATAGATTCAATCGTAGTGTGGGCAAAAGATATACCTTTATCTTTCTAGTAACGGAGCAAGCTCTTTTTCGGCTTTTTCAGTAGGACCATCCCAAGTGAAATACTCAGGACAGGACTTGTAAAGCTTTCTATGGCGAATTATCGCAATTTGTTCATCGTTTGGGAGACCCATCAAAATGGCTATATTTTTCTTAGCATCAAGAGTCTTACCATACTTCTTTAGCAGTTTTATATGCTCACGAGCATAAGAGTTGCTACCCCTCATTAAAGAATCTAAAGAGATATCAAGCGAGTCGCAGAGCATATCGAAGTCAATTACCATGAGAGAGTCTCTTTTTCTGCAGTAATAGTGATTTGTTATCGATTCAAGTAAGTGTCCTCACCTAAGTAATTATATTCTGCAATAGAGATCAGCAAAAGTTATTCTCATGCCTATTCTGTTCTCTCTCAGAAACTTGTATACTACTTGTCTTGTACTTAACGTATGCATGACTAATTTCTTACTCACTTCGGAGGACCTATGTCATTTGAGACAGGAGTTTTTCCGGTTTTAGTTTCTGAGAACGAAGCACTAGAGTCGTTATCCCCGCAGGTCAGGGGAGGACTCAATTCGTCGTCCGCTACACCTCTTCATGTTCAGCTGTCGGATTTGATGCGTGTCAAAATCCTGTCAGAAGACTGGAAGGCGGGAACGTATATTCCGTCTGAGGCCGAATTCATGGCACAGTATGGCGTTAGCCGAGGAACCATTAGAAAAGCCATTCAATCCCTGGTCAAAGAGGGTTTGCTGCTTACTCAAAAGGGTCGAGCAACACAGGTTATCTCTAACACCGTTCGTCATGCGGCAGGAAATACCGTACTTTCATTTGCAGCCGCACTCAGAGATGGCGGCTTTGAGTATCGAACCGAAGTCCTATTTAAGCAGGTAGTTCCTGCAGATCAAGCTGTTGCCGAGCACCTAGAGATTCCCATCGGCTCTGATGTACTCTTTTTGCGCCGTGTCAGGAGCGTCTCGGATAGACCTGTGGTGTGCCAGGAATCGTGGTCCAACCTGCTTGTTTGTCCACAGCTTGAAGAGGCTGACTTTGAGAATGAGTCGCTCTTTGACGCGGTTGAAAGAACTTCTCAAAAAGAGATCGCGCGCTCTCGCATGCGCTATCAGTCGCAAATTGCAGGTAAAGACCATGCCGACTACCTGCAGTGTTCTCCAAATGAGGCTTTGCTTGT
>CAKARX010000102.1:0-4087 GCA_916720745.1 uncultured Atopobium sp. | reverse complement strand
TACTTAGGGTTATACCCTAAGAGCAAACCACCCGCTATGCGGGTGGTTATGATTATAACTAGTAGAAAGTACGAGGCGCTAGGTTAGTGATTACTGTCCTGCTGCTCTTCAAAGACGTCTTCATCGGCCGCTTCCTCATCAAGCTTAAGAGGACGGAAGCTAGCGGTATCGCCACCAACATAGTCTGCAACGGTAGCTGCGTTTTCAACGCGCTCCTTGTGCAGTGCCTCTGCAAAGATATCCTCATCTTCCTCAATCTCTGCAATGCGCTCTTTCATAGGAGCCTCAACAAGTGGCATAGGACCTGTCTGAGCCGCATCGTCAAGCATGATACGGGTAAGCTTCTGCTCACGCTTAACCTTGGAGAACAGAGGAACGTACTCAAAGACAATGTTGGAGTTCTCAAGACCATACCAACGAGCAGGAGATCCGCAGATGCGACGAATAAAGTACTTAAGCTCAAGGCAACGAGCGTCAAAACCGTTAATGTCGGTCTCTGGCGCTAACACCTTACGTAGCAAGCAGAATCTAAAGTCACCAATCTCAGAGTGCTCTTTGTAGATAGAGTACTTGTGGTTTTGTGGCGCAAGCTGGTTGTTCTTAATCAAATCACCAACAATTTGGTAGAGGTAGGTGTTGATACGCTGGTTAACCTTGAAGCCAAGGCGCAGCGTAATCTTGAACAGGAAGTCTGTACCAAAGTCATTGACGATAAACTCACGGGTATTTGGATCGTCTGTCAGCGAGATGTTAATAAAGTAGTAGGCCTTAGCACGCTTTGGACGCTTATCCAAGATGGAATAGAGGATGTCTCGATCCAGCTTGTCAAAGGATGAATCATTAGTAAGAAAAACCAGGTTATCAGCGAGAGTTGAATAGTCCGCATCGTGGCTCAAGCTACGGAGCTGGTCAATGTATTTATCTACGGGGAGATAAACGCTCTGCGTCCTCTCAACAGCGGTACCGCGACGCCAGACAAACATGACCACAAAAATTGCGGTAGCCATAAGAACGGTAAAGTAGCCGCCGTGGAAGAACTTGGTAAGGCTTGAGAAGAAGAACATAGCCTCGATAGCACCAAAGAAAAGAATGAATGGAATGGCCGCCCATAGGCGCTTTCTGATAACAGCCAGGTAGGTGTAGAGCAAGATTGAGGTCATGAGCATGGTAACGGTAATTGCAAGACCGTACGCTGCTTCCATGTGCTCAGAGCTCTGGAAGAGAAGTACAACGCCAATGCAGCCAACCCACATGATGTTGTTTACAAGTGGAATGTAAATCTGGCCCTTTGTTGTGGAAGGGTAGTTAATCTTAATGTGAGGCATAAGATCAAGTTTAATTGCCTCAGAGACAATGGAGTAAGAGCCAGTAATCAGTGCCTGAGAGGCAATAATTGCAGCAAGCGCAGAGAGAATAACGGCAAATGGTCTAAGCTGACCAGGAAGCATTTCAAAGAAAGGATTGAGGTCTTTGATTGCGTTGAAGCTCTCGTTGGTGTGGTTAGTGATGATCCACGCACCTTGTCCAAGGTAGTTCAGAATCAAGCAGACCTTAACAAAAGGCCAGCTTACATAAATATTGCTCTTGCCAACGTGACCCATGTCAGAATAAAGTGCCTCTGCACCAGTAGTACAAAGGAAGACACTACCTAAAACCATGAGGCCAGCTGCATTGAGCTTGCCATCAAAGAGGAACAGAATGCCGCGGACTGGGTTAAGAGCTCGAACAACGCTAATGTCAGCAAACATGTTCATAACACCCATGGCACCCAAGAACAAGAACCAAAGCGTCATGACAGGGCCAAAGGCCTTACCAATGGTAGAAGTACCTGCCTTCTGTAAGGCAAAGAGGGTGCAGAGGATGATGATGGTAATCATGACAACAATGTGCTGATTATCACCAATAATAGCATGAGCTGCAGGAATAGTACGCAAACCCTCAATAGCGGTGGTTACCGTAACAGCTGGGGTCAAAATACCGTCAGCAAGAAGAGCTGCGCCACCAATCATGGCAGGAATAATCAGCCATTTGGCGCACTTTTTAACCAAACTGTAGAGCGCAAAGATTCCGCCCTCATTGTGGTTGTCTGCCTTCATTGCAACCATGACGTATTTAACGGTTGTAATGAGTGTCAGCGTCCAGATAATGAGGGACAGAGCACCCAAAACAACATCGGTACTCATGGTAAGAAGTCCGCCATTACCAGCGATAATTGCCTTCATGGTGTACATTGGAGAAGTGCCAATGTCACCGTAGACGATGCCAAGGGTAACAAGTACCATGCCAGCACTTAGAGGAATGCCCGTTGATTTCTTGGCTTTGTCCTTAGAGAAAAGCGCATGAAATGCAGCTTTACTTGTATTCATCCATTAATCCTCTCAACAGATGATCGGTTCAGTTCGTCATCATATGTTAGTCCATATACCTAGTTATAACTAGACGAATGTACAAACGTACTTATTTTCCCTGCAAGCGGAAAAAATTTACTCATTTTCCCGCGGTTTTCTCGAGATTTTATATGCATGGTGAATCTTCTTATTTCTTGAGAAGTCCTCCGGAATAGTTTCACTTGTGATGTCTTCGATAATGACACCAGCTCGCTGGATTTTCTCGACATCTGGTTTAAAGGTACGCAGGTTGCACGAGAAAATGGCAACGCCACCGCGAGTTAGAAGGCGAGAAATGCCAATGATAAGCTCCGCGTGATCTCTCTGGACATCAAACGAGCTCTGCTTCATGCGCGATGAGTTGGAGAAGGTAGGAACATCGCAGAAGATGACATTCCAGCGGTTTTTGGTGTGGCGCGTCTCGGTAATCCAAGACAGAACGTCTGCCTGGACAAACTCGTGCTCCTCGCCGTCAAAACCGTTACGCTTCATGTTGCGCTTGGCCCACTCAAGCGAAGGCTTGGAGAGGTCAACGGTTGTGGAGTGAAGCGCGCCACCGTCTGCTGCGTAGCAGGTAGCGGTACCCGTATAGGCAAACAGGTTAAGGAAGCTCTTAGCAGGCCCAGCGCTCTTCATAAGCTCGCGAATTTCGGCGCGTGTATCGCGGTGATCCAGAAAGATTCCGCAGTCCAGTCTGGAGGCAAAGTTGACTTCAAAGAGCAGGCCACCTTCGTCAATGAGCAACATTTCTTTTCTGGAGTTGTCCGCAGCGCTGCCCTCGTCAGAGTACTGAGAGCCACCCTTTGCACGCGTTCTTGTTCGTAGATTTACGTTTGAGCTGGGCACGCCTAGGATGCGCGGAGCCAGAGCTAGGACGTCAAGAAGGCGACGTTTTGCAAGGTCTGGGTCAATCTCTTTAGAAGCTGCGTACTCAGAGATTTGCAGCCAGGTAGTTGGCTTTGTGGCGCCCTTGTAGATGTCAATGCTGACGGCGTAATCGGGCAGGTCAGCGTCGTATACGCGGTAGCACGAGACGTCGTTTTTACGAGCCCATTTAGCGCGCTGCTTGGCCACCTTAGCAAGGCGCGCAGCAAACTGATCTGATGCAGGAACCAGCACGCTTACCGGCTGGTCGTTAACCATGACAGTGGGACCTGCAGGAACCGAGGTTGACTCAGAGTTGCTTGCAGGTGCATCAGACGCACCGGCTTCGACTTCTTCAGCGATTGCGGCAGGGTAGCAGCGCATGGTGGCAATGGAGTTGCCCACGTAGACAGAAAGTGTCTGCGATGGAGTTGCTCTGAGTACTGTATCAGTATTTGTATCGCTGGTAAGAAGCGTGCTTGCCTGTCCCGCAAAAAATCCAAGCGTGGAGTAAGCAGAGCCCTGAAGTGTAGGCTCTTCTTTGGTCCATGAGAGATCTGCAACAATGCCCGTGAAGTGCTCTGCATGTTTTAGCAGCTCAGAAGCTGCCAAGAACTGCACGTCAGCCTTGAGACCGCCTGCACGAAGCGTATAAAGCACAGCCTCCTTGGCCTTTGGGCGAGGGTCTGCTGCATAGAGTGTGACCTGGCGCTCTTGGCCCTTCTCGGCACGTTCATCGGCCTCGGCAAGCAAATCCTGCCAGGCATCGTCGTTGTGGCCAGCCCAGCCCGTCATGCCCCAGCGAGCGCGCAGGATGCCCGGAGCCACGTCCAGCG
>CAKARX010000101.1:0-4265 GCA_916720745.1 uncultured Atopobium sp. | reverse complement strand
ATTAGGCGCTATCCTGACGTGATAGTTCACCGCACACTCAAACGTTTGCTTCGTGGTCAGACGGCATCTCGCGCAGAGCTCAGCGCGTTACCGGACATCTGCAGTACCTGCTCTGAGCAGGAGCGCAAGGCAGATGCGGCAGCTCGTGCTACGCAAAAGATTAAGCTGGCCGAGTACTATCAGAGCCGTCTGGGAGAAGAAACGTGGGGAACCATTGACGGCTGCGAGCGCTTTGGCCTGTTCATTACGTTGGACATAACCTACGCCGACGGTCTTCTCGCCGTGAGGGACTTGGGCCACGAATGGTATGTGTATGACCAGGAGACGCTAGCACTGATAGGGGAATCAACAGGCAAAACGTATCGTATTGGTGGACGTGTGCGCGTGAAGATTTCTGGCGTAAATGTGGCTCGTGGTCAGATTGATTTGGCACTTGTGGAATAATAAGCAGGTAGATTACGTGCGGGTTTATTAAGCGCCCGCGCAGATGATTGCATGATTGATATTGAATGATAGGTGAGTAAGATGGCACTTTCGGCACTTTCAGATGAGCTGATGCGCGCTGAAGGCATGATGATGCAGGACCAGAACGAGGAGGCACTTGAGCTGCTGCTTCGTTTGGCTGAAGACGCTGAAGAATATGTGGACCGCAACTGTCAAACCACAGATGAGGTGCAGTATTTTGCGTTCCCAACGCTTTTTGACCGCCTGGCGTATAGGCGCGTGGAAAATGATCCTCGCAAGCTTGAGGATGTTGCTGAGCCGTTTGATCGTCTGTACGGAGACCTTGCGATGGCTTACGTACGTACCGGCGATTACGAAAACGCCATGACTGCGCTGAAGACTGCGATTCGTTGGAATCCAATGAACTGCGGATTTAGGCTTGATTTGGCTGACCTGTTTAAGATTGCAGGAGATATTCGTGAACAGATGGCGCTGACGTTTGGCGTCTTTGAGCGCGCAAGCGAGGCAAGGCATTTGACCAGGGCGTTTTTGAACTTTGCTGCGTGGTTTGAGGCTCAGGGTAGGCTTGAGCAGGCTGCAGCATGTCTGAGAGCTGCTCGTCGCTTTGAGGTTAAAGACAGCACGCTTGAGGCTGCGCTTGACCAGGCTGCAGGTACCCCCAAAGATCCCGACGGTCTTACGGATGAAGAGGCAAATGACCTGCTCGAGGCTGAGGGCCTGCCAACAGGTGCTAACGCCGAAATTGCGGTTTGCCTGCTCATGTGCGCACAGGATTGCGCTGCCATGGGCGACAGAGTTACCGCAACTGAGATGACCATTCGCGCTCGCGATCTTGTGGGCGAGCAGGCAGCTCTTACGCTTCTGCAGCTTGTCCGTGACGCCGCAATCTCCGAAGGCTTCACCGCAGGCGGCAATCCCGTATCTGCTGACGCGCCAGGCAATGCATCTGGCGAGAAAACCGATGCAGCTGAAACTTCAGACGGGGAAGGCAAGTAAGTATGGCCGAGACCCAGGGAAAACAGCAGGGTAAGAAGTCGATCGCACGTAATCGCTCTGCTCGTCATGAGTACGAGATTGGCGAGACCTTTGAGTGTGGACTGGTGCTTACTGGCACCGAGGTCAAGAGCCTGCGCGAGCGCGGCTGTCAGCTGACCGATACGTTCTGCCTCATTCGCGACGGTGAGGCGTGGATTCACGGCATGCACCTGCACCCATACACAAATGGCGGCGTGTGGAACGTTGACCCAGATAGAAAGCGCAAGCTGCTGCTTCACCGCAGGCAGATTGACTATCTTGACGGAAAGCTTCGCCAGAAAGGCTTGGCGCTGGTTCCGCTTGAGATTTACTTTGACGAGCATAACCGCGTTAAGCTGTTGATTGCGCTTTCGCAGGGTAAAAAGCTCTACGACAAACGTGCGTCTGCAGCCAAGCGTGATTCTGACCGCGAGATTCAGCGAGCTCTCAAGGAGCGCAGCCGCTAGGGGTGCGTCGCTGCCGCACGCGAGCGTACCGTCGCAAAGCGGCTGGCGCTCGGAGCGCGTCGAGCTTCTCGTCAAAAATTTCGTGCGAATTTTATGAGAATCATTCCTATTTTCGGAATAATGCTTTAGAATCACTCAAGATTTGTTACTATCTGCATGAGCACTTAACCGCGGATAAGGGCCACGGTTAGTTGCCGTCCGCGTTAACTACGCGAATAGAAGGAAAAGCGCGTCAGCGCTTGGAGAGAGGAATAAAAATGGCAGAGAAGACTTACAAGTTTGTTTGCACCGTTTGTGGCTACGAGGTTGAGGTTGACACTCCAGAGCTTCCTGAGGACTATGTTTGCCCAGTTTGTGGCGTTGGTCCTGAGATGTTCGAGCTTGTCGAGGAGTAAACTCCCCACAAATTAGTCAGACAGGTTGTCCGTGCAAGATTGCACTTTGGTAACCTCTTTGATGATCACCCAAACAAAATCGTAAAAGCGATGTAGGATTTAACCTGCATCGCTTTTCGTATACGTCTGTGTGATATGTACCGTTGATGTACGCAATGTGGTTGGAGTGGTTTTGAAGCACGCGTTACAAATGTCAGATTCGGTGGAAGTAGCTGCATTTTTGGCCTTCTCGGGCGGAGTTATGGACGCCTATTCCTACCTGGTGCGCGGCGGCGTTTTTGCTAACGCTCAGACTGGAAACTTGCTGCTTTTGGGCGTAAATCTGACCAGCGGATCGTTTGAAAAGTGCCTCAAGTACGCTCTGCCTGTTTTGGCTTTTGCCATAGGTATTGCGCTTTCGTATGCCATACGAGCTATTGCGCGAGAAGAACATCTGCATTGGAGGCAGCTGGCGGTTATCGTAGAGATTGCGCTCTTAAGCGTTGTTTCTCTGCTTCCAACAGACATGAATCTGCTGGCAAACAGTCTGACATCTCTTGCATGCGGCATTCAAGTTCAGGCGTTTAGAAAGCTCCACGGACACGCGTTTGCCACAACCATGTGCATTGGTAATCTTCGCGGCGGAACGCAAGAAATAGCCGCATATATGCATACGCACGAGCCTGTTCATATTGAGACCTCGCTGCTCTATTTTGGAACTATTTTCTGCTTTGTAGCTGGTGCGGTAGTGGGTAACTTGCTTATTCCGCTGATGGGCACTCATATGATTTGGCTCTCACCTGCGGCGCTTCTCGTGGTTATTCTGGTCATGTTTATTGATCGCGAGAAACAAGTTCTAGAAGCTCACGGTAAGTCCGCAAAGTAAGTCGCAAAAACCCGCAAAGAAAGCCGTTCCCAAAATAGTCATATCTTTTTTGAAAGAATGGCAGTTCATGGGGTATACTCTCTACACTTTGAATTGCAGGCGGCGACACTCGCGCACGCAATTCAGGAACATTGAAAACTGCATGGTGGCAGTTTCTCTCATTATTGGGGGTGACTGGATTCGACAAGGTGAGTTTGCGGTGGGCAGCAAGCCGTGGTCTCCTCGCCACGTAAAACAGGGGTAACGTCAAATTGAATTGACAACACTCTTACTTTTGAGCCTCGTATGGCTCTCGCTGCTTAATTTAGTTCAGCGCGTCTAACTGGGATTTTCTCCTGTTCTCAGGGTGACGTCATTTTAGGGAGATGCTTGTAAGGACGTAGTTGGTATGCCTTACAAAAAGATTGAACCAACTGGAGCACCAAACGCCTGTTACTAAGTGTGCGGTACTTGAGATTTAATTAGTAACTGAGCTTGGAGACACCTGCCTAGGATTTGCTTTGGACCGGAGTTCGATTCTCCGCACCTCCACCATACATTCGTTACTCTTGAATGTCGAGAAACCCCGTGATTCATGAGTACTTTCATTTGTATGCAACGGTATGTTGCATATTTGCAATTTAAGCCGCACTCCGATTTATTTGGAGTGCGGCTTTTGCTGTTTAGGACCTATTTTTGCGTTGGCGTCTAGCTTTTACCCGTTCATCGGAAAATCAAAGATTGCAGACGGTAGAGGGGTAATATTTAGTTAGCAAAATCTAACAAAAGTTAAAAGGCAAGTTCAGATGCCATTTTCTGTACGTATGATCTGCCGGATTAGAGGATTGCTTTTCAAGTCGTGTGTCACTGTGGATTGAAAACAGAATCGAGGCGAAGCAATGTCAAAGAGCGCTTCAAGGTTTCAAAAAGTATTGATGTCGTGGGTATATCGCGGTAAAGAAATATTTAAGCCTCTTAACACGGGATTCATTGATGAGCACGTGAGATGCGTGCGCGAGTATGTAGCCAATATTTTCTTCTACACTAAAGGCAACACTACCATCATGATTGACGCAGGGT
>CAKARX010000100.1:0-4291 GCA_916720745.1 uncultured Atopobium sp. | reverse complement strand
TCAGGTGAATCATTCAGGGGCATGGTGGCCTCCAAGCCGTAAAAATAGTTTCACTCATGATGAATCATACGGCGAGAAGTGCATAAATACTTTTAGAAAACGGTGAATGCAATATTCCGACCGACGAGCGGGTAATTTACACCGTTTAGCGGTTTGGCGTGCGCATAAGGGTTGATTAAGTATATTCTTTTACTCACTATCATTTGTTTTCAAAAGTTAGTGAGCCGCATAAAGAAAGAAGGCATCGTGAAGCATAGAAATGCTCGACAGGACGTGATTCGTGAGCTTGTTCGCAGCGAGTCCATCCGTACGCAGCGCGATCTTGTTGACATGCTTAAAGATCGTGGTTTTGCCTGTACTCAAGCAACCGTTTCTCGTGATACAGCAGAAATGGATTTGCAAAAGCTTCCCGAGGGCGCCTATGTGCTTTCTGAAGATATGCATTTGCAGAAAATGCTCTCTGAGTTTGTGGTTGGGGCTACAGCAGCAGAGAATCTTATTGTGATTCGATGCCATCCGGGCACTGCATCAGCCGTTGCGTTTGCCCTTGATGACGTTGAGCTTGACCACGTTGTTGGCACCGTTGCCGGCGACGATACCGTTTTGATGATTGTGGATAAGACTGAGCACGCTGCAGACGTGGTGCGCATCATTACGCAGCTTGGCAACGTAGAGAGCGTTCTATAAAACACAAATCTTTTGGCGAGAAACCCGTCAAAGTACAAGTCTTACAAAAAAAGGAGTCTGCATAGTGCAGACTCCTTTTTGCTGTAGATAAACCAGAGGTTTATGGAGTACCTGTTCCTGTTCCAGTACCTGTTCCGGTACCTGTTCCGGTACCCGTGCCAGTGCCCGTACCGGTACCTGGTGTGGCTGGAGTAGTAGGAGTGGTAGGAGTAGTGGTGGTATCGTCCTCTTCCTCCTCGTCGGTAGTCTCCTCCTCTTCCTCTTCGTCGTCATCTTTCTCATTTTGCTTAGCATTAGCGGAGCCACCAACAAATTTCCAGTAACTATTAGGCTTGTAAGCAATAGTTTCAGTGGTCTTTGGGAACTCAGCGCGAGCAACGCCAGAGAGAGCTGCGTTCATGTAGTACGCCCATACGTACTGTGCAGTAACAAAGGTAGAGGACTCTCCGCCGCCGATAATAACAGGGTCACGACTATCTGGATATCCACACCAAGCTACGGTTGCAAGCTGTGGGGTATAGGCGCAGAACCAAAGGTCCTCGGAGTTATCGGAAGTACCCGTCTTACCTGCAACTGGTTGGTTGAAGGTCTTCAGGTTGTAGGCATAGCGACCAGTACCAGAGGTAAGAACGCCGCTCAGAACATCGGTAGCAGCTGCAGCAACAGCAGGACTAATTGCCTGAACTGGGTTGTCTTTGTGCTCGTAGATAACGTTGCCATTACGGTCTTCAATGCGCGTAATTGCAACAGCATCACGACGAACACCGCCTGCAGCAAGGGTTGCAAATGCGGTGCACTGCTCAATAGGGGTTACGCCCTGAGAACCAAGAGTGGTAGACAGGTATGGCTGTAGCTGAGTGCGAATACCCATGGCATAGCACGTCTGAAGGATCTTATCGATACCAATAGCTTCAGCAACCTGTGCGTAAACAGTGTTGGACGAGTAAACCGTACCTTGACGCAGGGTAATTGCACCGTAGCTGTAGTTGCCAGCATTTTTAACCAACCAGGTTGGCGTAATTTGCATAGGGGAGTTGCCGTTAAGAACAATCTCTGGGTTCATACCCTCAGAAAGGGCTGCTACCAGCGTATACATCTTAAAACTGGAGCCCATCTGACGGTTACTACTGGTTGCAATGTTGTACTGACTCTTTGAGTAATCCTGTCCACCAACCATTGCTTTAATGTAGCCAGTTTGAGGATCAATGGAAACCAAAGCAGCGCCCAGGCGAGGGTTGCCAAGCTCAGCAATACGCCTTCTAGCAGCCTCATCAGCATCTTTCTGGAGGTCAGGATCAAGTGTAGTATAAACACGCAATCCACCCTGGAGAATAGTATCGCTATCAAAGTCTTCCTGAAGCAGGCTACGAATGTAGTCAGTCCAGTAAGGGAACTGGCCAATGTTGTCGGTCAAAGTACCAGGGTTAAGTACTAAGTCCTCAGCAACAGCTTCATCGTACTGCTCCTGTGTAATATCGCCCGCGCGAAGCATACGCTCAAGAACGGTATTACGCCTTTCTCTTGCTGCCTCTGGATTAACAGTTGGGTCATAGGCAGAAGGAGCATTTGGAAGGCCAGCAAGCGTTGCAGCCTCAGCAAGAGTCAAATCACTTGCATGCTTGTTAAAGTAGATAATACTTGCAGCCTCAATACCGTAGGCACCATTACCGTAGTAAATGGTGTTGAGGTACATATTAAGAATCTGGTCCTTAGTAAACTTTTTCTCCATCTGAATAGAGATGTAAGCCTCGCGGACCTTACGCTTCAAAGAGCGCTCAAACTGCTCGTTAGAAAGAACAGTGTTACGAACAAGCTGCTGCGTAATAGTGGAAGCACCTTCGCCGCCACCAAACAGCGAGCCAACAGATGCGCGGACAATACCCCAGGGGTCAATACCGCTGTGGGAATAGAAGCGCTTATCCTCAGTATCAATGGTGCCCTGAATAACATAAGGAGAAATCTGATCCAAGGTAACAGAGCGACGCTGCTGCAGATAGAAGTCTGCAATGTCGTTGCCCTTAGAGTCATAAACGCGAGTAGGCTCTGCTACCAGATAGGCATCAGCAGAGTTGTAATCCGGCAGATCCTCGAGCCATGAAGAAACAGCTGCACCCAAAGAAAGAGCAAGTGCAAGCGCGAGAAGAGCCATAAAGCCAAAGAATCCGGCAATGCCAAAACCTACGGCATGTGTGTTTGCGTGTTTACGTGCACGACGGGTTCTAATACCCATTGAGCCTCCTTGTCATAGCTCTCACTATTATAGTCTGATATTTATGTTTCAGTGAATAAAGAGTTACAACTCTGTTGTATTCTGATAGATAACATTTTGAATTGATACTATTTGTAGCAGAAACTATATGGTTTAACAGGCTTGCGTTGAGAGGATACAGAGTGCTTTCAGTAGAAGAACAGCTCCGTGTTATTACTTCAGGAACTATGCAGATTGTTCCTTTGGATGGTCTAAAAGAAAAACTCAAGAAGGGTACCCCTCTTAATATTAAGCTTGGCGTTGATCCAACAAGTCCTGATTTGCATCTGGGACACGCAGTTCCTTTGCGCAAGATGCGTCAGTTCCAAGACCTTGGCCATAATGTCACCTTGATTATTGGTAGCGGCACTGCGCTGATCGGAGACCCTTCCGGACGCGATTCTACCCGTCCTCCTCTCACTGCAGAGCAGGTAGATGCAAACGCAGAGACCTATGTTAACCAGGCAATGAAGATTCTTGATCCAGAAAGAACCACTGTTGTTCATAACGGTGACTGGATTAAGCCTATGAATCTTGAGACCATGCTTGGTCTTATGAGTAAGTTCACCATTGCTCGTATTCTTGAGCGAGAAGACTTCTCTAATCGTTATCACAACCAGCAGCCAATTGCACTTCACGAGTTCATTTATCCCGTGCTTCAGGCGTACGATTCAGTTGTTATCAAGGCAGATGTAGAAATGGGCGGAAACGACCAGATCTTCAACTTGCTTGCTGGCCGCGATCTTATGCGTGATATGGACATGGAGCCTCAGATTGCGCTTACTATGCCTTTGCTTGTAGGTACTGATGGCACTAAGAAGATGAGTAAGTCTTACGGCAACTACATTGGACTGACTGATGAGCCAAACGATATGTTTGGTAAGGTCATGTCAATTACTGACGAGATTATTCCAATGTATTATCGTCTCTGCTCTACGCTCTCTATTGATGAGCTTGATGCAATCGATAAGAGCTTTGAGGATGGTACTGCTGATCCTTACCAGCTCAAGCGTGCTCTTGGTAGAAATATTGTTGACCTCTACCATGGTGAGGGAGAAGGCCTTAAGGCTCAGGCAGCTTTTGATGCTCAGTTCAAGAACAATGAGGTTCCTGATGACGTCAAAGAATTTGCCATCTCCCTTGAAGCAGATGAAGATGGCCTCATCTACCTACCAAAGATTTTGGTGGAGGTAGAAATTGCTTCAAGTAACGGAGAGGCTCGCCGTCTCATTGATGGCGGTGGTATCAAGATTAACCAGAAGCCTCTTCCTGCAAAGACGTATAAGGTTGAGCCATCGGTTCTTGAGAAAGCTCTTCTCCAGGCAGGCAAAAAGCGCTGGGCTCAGCTCATCTAGT
>CAKARX010000099.1:0-4325 GCA_916720745.1 uncultured Atopobium sp. | reverse complement strand
GGGGAGCTGTAGGGTTACTTGAGGCTTGATGCTCGGTTTTAGAGCTCATGAGATGACTCCTGAACTGCTTTTGCAGCCTTCATCAAAACCTCAAGTAACTCTAAAGCATACGGTTCAAGTTCATTTGAAACAGAGGTTGTAACCTGGTCTCTTTTAGCATCTTCTCGTGAGGAATCAAGAACAGAGAGCTCGTGCTCCTTCTTATAGGTGCCAATCTGTTTGGCAACTGTAAGTCTTTGCTCAAACAGGGCAAAGATTTGCGCATCAATCGAATCTATTTCCTGGCGCAGTGTCTCTAACTGATTAGTCATTGTGATATCCGTTCTGCTCGGAGGGCCAGGAATACAAAGTATCGAGAAGGGCTAGGGCAAATGCGCTTTCAATGCAGGGAACCGCACGTAAAACTGCAGTTACATCATGTCTGCCTTGAACCACAAGCTGCTCTGGTTCCATAGTCTGAAGGTTAACTGAATGTTGAGGAAGCCCAATACTTGAGATTGGTTTTAGTGCGCATCTAAACCAAATAGGGGCTCCAGTTGAAATACCGCCCAGAATACCTCCCGCATGATTGGTGGTTGGTACAACGGAGCCATTACGCACTTCGTAAGCATCATTGTTTTCGGAGCCAAGTAAATTGGCAGCATTTATACCGCTACCAAACTCTATGGCTTTAACAGCAGGAACACCAAAAACTGCAGCGGAGATAGTATTTTCAAGTCCATGAAAATGAGGGCATCCGATACCTGCGGGAACGCCCGTTGCTGCGCATTCTATGATGCCGCCAACGGTATTTTTCTCAGAGCGTAATTGCGTGAGAAGTACACGGGTTTTCTCGCCAGCTTGTGCATCAAGGAAGGGAAGCGCTTGAGGATCAGCTTGTAGTAGCTGATCCATTTGGAGAGCAAGCTGTTTATTGGCCTCAAGGGAGTTGTCTACGAGCTCAAAGGGAGTATCGCTGATGTCCTTTATTTTGAGCACATGAGCTGCAATGGAGATTCCCTGAGCACGTAAAATCTGGAGCGCTATGCCTCCCGCAATGCAAAGAGGGGCTGTTAGGCGAGCAGAAAAATGTCCTCCACCCGTTTGTTTGTAGGAGTCCCCCCATTTTGCCCAGGCAGAAAAATCAGCATGTCCTGGTCGTGGGACAAGCTTTGTAGCTGCGTAATCTTGTGGTCGAACGTTTGTGTTAGGCAGCTCCACTGTGAGCGGGGAGCCATCTAGGATGCCCTCTGCTGAAATTCCGGAGATAAACTGCGGGTCGTCAGTCTCTTTACGCGGGGTATCCCAAGGATGCGAGGGAGATCTTCTTTGAAGAAATGTCTTAAGCTCATCTAAGTCAACGGTAAAACCAGCAGGTAAACCTTCAATGGTGCAGCCGATTTTTGGGGCATGGGACTCGCCAAAAATAGACACTTTTACCGTTGTTCCAAAAGTTGAGGTCATCATTTATGACTCCATACTGTGACAGACGCCACCAAGCTGCTTAAAGTGCTCAAAGAAAAGCGGATACGACTTATTGATTGCCTCCGCGTGGGTGATGACAACAGGACCCGTTGCATACGAAGCCAAGATAGTTGCCATCATTACAATACGATGATCATTGCACGAGTCAACGATGCAGCTAGTGGGCTGTTTTCCTCCGGTGATGACCAGCGTTGTTTGATCTTCAGAGAGGGTGGCATCCACGCCAAATGCCCTCAGTGTGCTGCAGATGCTTTGGACACGGTCGGACTCTTTAAGGCGCAAGCGCTGAATATCGGTGAGCTTGCTAGTTCCAGGAATAAACGCAGCTAGCGCAGCAAGTACTGGAGCAAGGTCACACACTTCGGAGACAGAAATAGTAAACGGACGCAGGTGATCCATCATACAAGCTGCGCCTTTTTGCTGGCGAGAAACACGTGCACCCACAAGTGATAACGCGGCCAAGATAGCTCTGTCTCCCTGGACACTTTGCATCGAGAGTCCTGTGGCCTCTATGCCTTGACCGATGGTGCCTGCAGCAAGCCACGGAGCGGCGTTTGACCAATCTCCCTCAATTGAATAAACGCCTGGACAAACGTAGTGTTGCGGTTCAATGGTATAGGTGGTACTTAAGGCGTCAAACGTGGTGGTAATGCCAAAATCTTGCATGACTTGTTCGGTTATAGCCAAATAGTCTTTTGACTGGATAAGTCCTGTAATCTGAATAGTCGAAGAGCTGCTCAACAAAGGTAAAGACAGCAAAAGTCCAGATATAAATTGAGAAGAAATATCTCCTGGTAGCTCAAACGAACCACTCGTAAGCTGACCTGAAACCTCAAGGAACTTCTCGCCCTGCCAGGTAAAAGACATGCCATGAGCAGAAAGCTCTGATATAAGCGGATCAAGAGGTCGTGAGAAGAGTCTTCCTTCTGCAGAAATTGTGGCGTTTATGTTCAGCGCGCCCAGAAGGGGGAGTAAAAACCTGAGCGTGGTGCCAGATTCTTTACAGTTGAGCTTTACACTTTGGGGACGATTCTGACCCTTTGCAGGAACAACTCTAAATCCCTGTTTGGTTCTAGCAATGGTTGTACCCAAAGCTTTATGACAATCAACGGTTACTTGAATGTCCTCTGAGATGTAAGGACAGGTAATGTTAGTAGTACCGCTTGCAAATGAAGCGCAGATAAGCGCGCGATGAGCGCATGATTTGGACGGGATTGCCTCTACCGTTCCAAATAAATCATGAGGAGTTATTGAAACATCCATACTGTGTACGCTCCGTATCTACTTGCTTGATGTAAGAATACCGCAGTTGAGTGTCAGAGAAGGATATGGTTAAAATGTTTGAAGATTAAAGGAGGAAACAAGTGAATAAGCCTTTTAGTGCTGTAACTCAGGTTTTACGTGGTTATACATACAATCAGGTTAAAGCTGTAGTTGAGGTTCTTGTTGATTCTCCTGTACACAACGTTGAAGTAACTATGAACACGCCAGAAGCTGCTGTGTTGATTCAGAAACTATCAAGTGAATATGGTTCTGATATCAATATTGGCGCTGGTACGGTGCTTACTTTTGAAGATTTGCGGACAGCCCATAAAGCGGGCGCTACGTTTGTTTTAGCACCAACGCTGCTCACTGAAGAGATGTTTGACTACTGCAAAGAGCATGAGATTTTGAGTGTTCCAGGAGCGTTTTCGCCAACAGAGATTGCTCATGCGTTTGCTCTTGGTGCAGATATTGTCAAAGTATTCCCCGCAAATGAGGTTAGTTATGGATACGCCAAAAAGGTATGCGAGCCTTTAGGAAACTTACCGCTTATGGCGGTTGGTGGCGTTACAACAGATAATCTTGCTGATGTATTTGCAGGTGGATATGCTTATGTAGGAACTGCTAACGGCATCTTCAACAAAAACGATATCTTAGCTGAAGACAAGACTGCCTTAAAAGAATCAGTACGTAAGCTTGCAGAAGAGTTGGAGCGTCTAGGACGTTAGTCTTCTTTTGCTAGCTCAATCAGCTGTTTAAGTTCTGTAAATGATTTGCGCTCAATACGTACATCACCAATGCCATAGATAAGCGCCATATCAATTGAATCTGCGTGGCTTTTCTTGTCATGAAGTGCTGCGCTGTAAAGTTCTTCCACAGTAAATGTAGTGCTGGTAGGAAGGTTATAAGCTTGTGTGAGCGTGGCGATGTTCTTAGCGTTTTCAACAGAACAAAGACCAAGCTTGGAACAGGCTTTTGCCAACAGGGAAGTTCCAGCAGCCACACAGGAGCCGTGTCCAAGTTCAAAGTTGCTGAGCGTCTCAATAGCATGGCCAAGTGTATGGCCCAGATTGAGCAATTTTCTAGACCCTGCTTCTTTGAAGTCTGCTTCAACGATTGATCTTTTTATTTCGATACACGCTTGAATGAGTTCTTGCCTATGCGGCACGTCGATGACCTGCACAGGGTTTCTCGCCAAAGAGATTTTATTGAAGAGATTCTGACCGGAAAGTACACCGTATTTAATAAGTTCCCCGCAGCTATCTTGCAAGAGGGGAGTCGGAATAGAGTTCAGCAGCTCAAGGTCAACAATAACGGCCTTGGGGTTATAGAAGGCTCCAACCAGATTTTTTCCAAAGGGTAGGTCAATAGCGGTTTTTCCACCAATTGAGGAGTCAATCATCGCTAAAAGCGAGGTGGGAACGTGGATGAGCGCGCAGCCGCGCATGTAGGTAGCTGCAGCAAATCCCGCAAGATCGCCAATGACGCCTCCGCCAAAAGCCACAATAATGTCTTCTCGCGTAAAACGGTTTTCTGCAAGGTCGCTTACCAGCTTTTGATACGACTCAAATGATTTTGCGTGCTCACCTGTGGACACT
>CAKARX010000098.1:0-4339 GCA_916720745.1 uncultured Atopobium sp. | reverse complement strand
AGCAGAGCGTCGCCGACGGCACCACCGAGATTGACATGGTCATCAATGGTGGCCACCTGGTCGCGGGCGATGACGACTACGTAATCGCTGATATCAAGGCGGTTGTCGAGGCCGCCGGCTCCGTGCCCGTTAAGGTAATCCTGGAGTGCTGCCTGCTTGATGACGAGCAGATCGTTCGTGCTTGTAAGGATTGTATGGCTGCCGGAGCTGCGTTCGTCAAGACAAGTACTGGCTTTAGCACCGGCGGCGCAACTGTTCACGATGTCGCTCTGATGAAGCAGACTGTCGGCGACACTTGCAAGGTTAAGGCTGCTGGCGGCATCCACAATAAGGCTGACGCTGAGGCAATGGTCGCAGCAGGCGCCGATCGCCTGGGCTGCTCTAGCGGAATTGCTATCGTCACTGAGTAACTCGCTGAACTGGAGTTTTCTGGATCGATAGTCCACTGAACTGGAGTTTTCAGGCCGGTAGTCCACTGAACTGGAGTTTGCCGGCTGGCATCTCACTGATTCACTGATAGATAAATGAAAACGACCTCGTGGCATGTACTGCGAGGTCGTTATTTGTTGCAATGTAAAGGGTGTGGAAAACTGACGAGAAACCCGTGCGAGCTGCGGCTTAAATTGTGGCGAGAAACCCGTGTGAGTCGTGGTCCGCGCCGCCGTGGCAACTAGCTGACGACAACCTCGCCAAAGCCCAGGTTGCGGGCTTGCAGCTCAATCGCCCGCATACGCTCGTCGCTTGGAGAAGGGGAGTTCTCCATCGGTCCACGCACGCCAAAACGCCTGAACTTCATGAGGCGAATGCGCGTCTGACCGACCTTCTCGCCAAGTGTTGCGGCAATGCCGTCAACTGCGGCTTCGGCGTCGTTCCAACCTTCGGTCACGATGACGCGAACCTCTTCCAGCTTGTTTTGCTCGGCCAAAAACGCAAGATTTTTGCGGACCGTGACGCCATTCTCGCCGGTCAGATGCTCAAACCACTGATCGTCCCAGGCTTTAACGTCAAGCATGACGCCGCTCGAGAGGGCCAGCAGGTCGCGGTACTCGGTGAAGTCGATGGTGCCGTTTGAGTCGATGAGGCAGCTCAGGCCAGCGGCATTGCAGTAGGTGAAAAGCTCGTAGAGGAAGTCGGGACGGAGCATGCATTCGCCGCCTGACGTGGTGATTCCGCGGATGAACGGCATGTTGGAAATGCAGCGGTCAGCCACTTCTCGGGCGCTGAGCAGCTCAATCTTTGGAGTGGACTTGTGCTGGCACACCTTGATGCAGTTGTCGCAGTTGATGCAGATGGAGTTGTCCCACACAACTTTTCCGTCAGCCACAGACAGGGCGTGAGCTGGACATGGTTTGACGCACGCCTGGCAGGAGATGCACTCTACCTGAGTCTCGGGGTTGTGGCAGTAGGCGCAGCGAATGTTGCAGCCTTGGAGGAAGACCGCAGTTCGGCTTCCTGGGCCATCTACCAGCGAGAAGGGAATGATCTTGTTGACAGGAGCAACACACCCGGTTGGATGTGCTGCTCCTGAATTGGTTGCCGCGTCGCTTGCGGTCGCGGGACGCGATGCTTCGGCGCGTGTTACTCCCAAAGTTATTTCTGTTGCAGTGAAGGTCACGATTGCGCAGCTCTTCTCGCTAGTCGCTCATGCGAACCTTGCGGTCGGCAAGGTGGTTAGCGGTGAAGTTACCCAGGCCGTCGTGAGCGGTGTCCTGAAGAACAACGTCGCCAGACTGGAACTTCTTCATCTCGGAACGCTTAGCTAGGAAGCCAGTGATGCGGACCAGGTCACCCTCGGAGCTATAGAACGAGAGGTACTTGTCGTCGATGGAGAATGCGGCCTTGACCACGTCAACGACAGCGTCTGGGTTGCGCTCAGCAGTTGGCTCAGCTGGGAAGATGTCGGAGACGCCACTGTTGAAGAAGCGGTGCATGCGAGCACTGTGGCGAATATGGTCGTAGAGGTTTGCAGGCTCGTCGCCAACCTTGATGCGGACACCTGGGGTAACGCCCTGCTGGTCTGAGAAGCCAGCCTGTGCGTGCAGGGTGAAGCGGCCGCCAAAGACCTCGGAGTAGACGGCATCAAAGCTGTTGACCTGGTCGGCAATCTTGACCATGATCTTGTCGGCCAGCTCGTTGGCCTCGTCATCCTTGCCGTAGGTGCGGCTGCTATCAAGGTGTAACAGCTCAGCGACGCACTCGCTCATGCCGGCAACGCCAAACATGCCGCAGAAGCGCTCGCGAGAAATGAGGCCTTCCTGAGCCAGGAAGCTGGTCTCAAAGAAGTTGGAATCCTCAACAATAAAGCGGACGCGCTCGTTCATGAAGTTCAAAACCTCGCCGGTTGCGGTTGGCAGCAGGTTGTTCATGAAGTCGTCAACGTTGGTTGCAAGTTTTGCAAGGCCAGGGAGAAGTACGCGGCTCAAAGTGTAAGCGCCGCCGCCCATAGGAAGAACGTTGTAGCAGCTTACGACGGTGTACTCGCCAGGGTAGGTCTCTTTGTGGATGCGGTGGTTAGCAAAAGCAGGGTTGGAGCAGACCATGGTGGTCTTGACTGCCAAGCGCATGAACTCGTCGGACGTGATCTCTGGATCGTACTTGAGGGTGAAGTTTGGAACGGCGTTCATAAGCTCGCGGTCAACCTCAAGCAGCAGTCTACCTGCGCGAGTGTCCTCTGGACCAATGTTTGCGTGGCAGTAACCACTAGCAACGGTGCGGTCGATGTGGTTCAGGAAGCGGCGCAGACGAGGCTTAATCTCTGCGTCGGTCATGCCCTCCAGGAATGGGTCAATAATCTTGTCCAGCTGGCCAACGTAGACAGGGCGGCTGGTTACGGAAGGAACGTTGTCGTAGAGAGCAGCGAGGCCCCAGAGCAGGTCATCAAGGGTCTCTGGCTTGTCAAAGCGCAAAAACTCGGAACCGTTCTGAGCAAATACCTGGTAATCAGGGCAGATGTAGCGAGGACGGTAAGGAGCGTTGCCCTCACACATGTCGTCAAGGGCGTGAGCTGCAAAAAGACGATCAAACTCAGCAGTTGTCTTAATAGGGTGCTCGGAGTTCTCGGCAGCCTGAGCCAGGTGCAGAACCTTCTGCTTGTACGAGAGGTTGTCGGAAGTGATAATGTCCATGAACTCGCTCATTAGTGCTCCTTACGTTTATCCTGCAAAAACAGGGTTGTGATTACGACGGATACGTCGGTCGTTCCAGATGCAGCGTGGCGCGAGAAGCGCGTCATGCCAGGTGAGATGCGCAACACTTGGGGCGAGAAGAACGGTCTTGCCCAAGCGTTGTGCCAGGTACAGAGGTTAGTCCAGAAGGTGGGTTTCTCCCTCGTGTTTCATTGCGTCATCGAGGCGCTGGAACTGCCTCTCGGTAATGACAATCTTGCCGTGCTGAACAGAAACCATGCCCCTCTCCTTAAGCTCGTCGATACCGCGGGCAACAGTCTTTGTGCTGGTACCAATCTTGTCCGCAAGCTCTTGCCTGGTCAGACGCACGGTAAACGGCCACTCAACGACGCCGCGGTGAATCTGATCGCGCGTCAGCTCGCTGAGCATGTACATCAGACGCTTGGTGCCGCTCCAGGTCAGCAGGCTGCGCTCGTAACCGGACTGACGCGTGAGGTTCTTGATAATCCAGCGCGAGCGGGTGAGAAGAGCCTCGGGGTCTGAACGAATCCACTGCAGGTAGTCCTCGCGTGGAACCGAAATAAACTCGCAGCCGGAAGTCGCAGTGAGCGATCCCAGATAAAAGGGACTCTCGCTGATAACTTCCATCTCACCAAAGGCAACAGGAGCGCGATACTCGTCAATAACGTACGTGCTACCTGCGGAATTGTGCGACGTGGTGCGCACGGTGCCGCGGCACAGAATGTACACGTTATCAACGCGATCCAGCATGTGGACAAGGGTCTGTCCGGAGTTAAGACGAATCTGCCTACAGTGAGAAAGACGATTAGCAGGAACGCGAGAAGCCCATTTGATGATCTTCTTGCGAACGTCGGAATCAAGACTATCAAGGTAGGTTAGGACGTTCATACGAGACCTCGCTGTTCTTGTTTCGTAAGTCCTCTTTACAGGACAGTTTCGGCTTAAGTTTGAGTAATTGTACCTGCTAGCAAAAATAAAAATAAGGACTTTTGTCCACTTTTTGAGACAATTTTCTTGAACAGTATCGGGCTGCGATTAGGTCGCGGTCAGGCCACAGTCCGCCCGCGGTCAAGCTGCGGCAAGATAGAAAAGCCCCACATCAAATGAACTGCCTCCCATTTCTTGGACACGAGAAATTGGAGTCAGTTCAAAACACACCTATGACAGATAATCTGTCAAAAAGACGTATACAT
>CAKARX010000097.1:0-4433 GCA_916720745.1 uncultured Atopobium sp. | reverse complement strand
CGCTAACACGCTGCAGAATCATAATCACCCGCATATGAACTGCCTCCCATTTCTTATGTCCAAGAAATGGGAGGCAGTTCAGGATGCGAGGGTTTTGCTTTTAGATTTGAAAGAACGTTTAGTTGAACTTAACAACCTTCTGAGCAACACGATAGCCACCAATAGTAACTGTCTTACCAATCTTGCCAGGGAGGTTTGTGGCGGTTCCTACAAGACCGTAGCGAGCCTTGCGGTACATCTTCTTATCATAAGCGCGGAGCTCATCCCAGAGCTCCTCAAGCTGGTCCATAGCGTCCTCACGCTCACTCATCTTAGAGAAGACAGAGCAGATAGCCATGATGATAGTGAAGTAACTCATCATGTACGTCTGAAGGCGTGGAGAAGAGATATCCTCGTAGATGTGATATGCGTGCATCATATTACGAGCAACACGCCAATAGTGATCAACGCGGCTTGTTAAGACCTTCTCGTTAACTGACTGATCATCTCGACCGATGAAGTAACGATATAAATCAACATCAACGTAATAGATAGTCTTTACCTTAGGGAATGGAACATACGCATAGACGTTATCCACATAGAAGGTGTGCTCAGGCATCTGAATGTTTGCAGAGCGTAAAACCTCAACGCGATACGTAATTGCGTGCATTAGAAGGTACTGGGACAGCTTAAAGCGACCAATCTCATCCCAGCCAATAATTTTGTTAGTAGGAACAGCGTCGCGATAGTCCACAAAGTTCTGGGTGTTATCCTCAACGTGCTCATAGACATAATTTGAGAGCACCAGGTCAACAGGATCATCAGAGGCAACAAAGGTGCGAAGCTGCTGAAGGAAGGTCTTTAGAGCGTCCCCGTCTACCCAGTCATCTGAGTCAATGTTTTTGAAGTACACACCGTCAGCATGAGAAACAGCCTTCATAACAGCAATACCGTGGCCGCCGTTCTCTTGGTGAACTGCCTTGATGATGTTGGGGTAACGCTCCTGCCAAGCGTCGGCTTTAGCGGCTGTGTCATCTTTTACAGAGCCGTCATCAACAATAACAATTTGCACGTCATCGGCATAATCAGAGCCCTCAAGAATAGACTCAATGCAGTGATCCATGTACTCAGAAGAGTTATAGCATGGAATACCAAAGGTGATTGTCTTTTTCATGCAAGCCCCCTATGCCTGATGAGCAATGAGCTCGTCAGAAAGTTCCAGTGCAGAAGCAACAACGCCATCCATATCGTAGTAACGATACTCAGCAAGACGACCAACTGCGTGGAAGTTCAGAATGCCAGAAGTGCGCTCCTTGTAAGAGCGATACAGCTCCTGATTTTCTGGCTCGAGAATAGCGTAATAAGGAGTCTGACCACTCTCTGGAACATAGGCGTGCGAGTACTCACGCATGATGGTTGTTTTACCAGGAAGAACCTGACCAGTCATATTCTTGAACTCAGTGATGCGAGTAAAGTCCTCACTGGTGGTGTAATTAACAGTGCCAACAGGCTGGAACTGGTCCTGATCAAGTGTCTCAAACTGCATATCAAGCGTACGATAAGGCAGAGCACCCTGATCAAGATTAAAGAGCTCGTCCAGAGGACCGGTGTAGATTACCTCGCCCACAAATGGTTTCTCGCAAACACTGATGTTAGAAGCGGTGAGCTTCATGATGTCACGAACATCAACATCTAAAAAGACGTCAATCAAGTCATGGTCAAGCATGTTTTCAAAGAGCTTGGTGTAGCCCTCTTTTGGCATACCCTGATAGGTTGCACCTGGGAAATAGCGATCGTCATCGCCGACAAAGATTGGAACGCGGCCTGTGATGGACTTGTCAATCTGGTCTGGAGTCTTTCCCCACTGCTTCATGGTGTAGTGAAGGAAGACGTTCTCGTAAACGTAGTCGGCAATCTCTTCCAGATCTGGATCGTTCTTCTCGCGAAGCTCCATGATAGGAACTTTGACGTTCTCACCAAACGTAAGAACCAGCTTCTGATAGAGTTTCTCGCCACGCTCCTCTCCAAAGGCAAGCTTCAAAGACTGGTGGTTAAAAGGAACAGGCATCAGCTGGCCGTTAATATTGGCTAAAACTTTGTGCTGGTAGTCAGTCCACTCGGTAAAGCGCGAGAGGAACTGGTGAACGCGGTCACTCATGGTGTGATAGATGTGTGGACCGTACTCGTGAACAAGAACGCCTGCGTCATCAAGGCGATCGTAAGCGTTGCCGGCAATGTGGTTTCTGCGCTCAAAGATTGCAACCTTTGAATTGCAGTTTTCTGCCATACGACGAGCAACAACTGCGCCTGCATAGCCAGCTCCAACAACAATAACATCGTAGTTGTCGGGGTTAAAACCGACAGGAAGACCATGATTGATAGACATGTAAACCTCCGTGTGCGCCTAAGTGCGCAGGATTTGTATATGAAACTTCACTCATTTTAACACGTGGCCATAAAGTGAGTCATGCGGGGCGCAAAGCTCTGCCGTTAGGCGTAAAATGTTCAATTGTGTGAAAATGCATTTCTTGGCTTTTTGTGTCTGGCTTTTGTACAAACAACAAGTTGAGAAGTGCAAAATTCAACGAGGCACAGATGTCAAAATATGATTGGAGCACGACACATGAGCAAGTTTCTTGACCGTATGAAAGAAACCGCTAAGTCCGACGTAAAGACTATTGTTCTTCCAGAGGGCGAGGACCAGCGTACCATCGATGCAGCAAAGAAGATTGTTGCAGAGGGTATTGCAAAGGTCATTATTCTTGGCGATCCTGAGCAGATTAATGTTCCAGGCGCAACTGTAGTAGATCCTGCCACTGATGAGCGTCATGAGGCCTATGCTCAGAAGTTTGCTGAACTTCGTGCTCGCAAGGGCGTCACCATTGAGGAAGCTCGCAAGCAGATGAACGACGCTACCTACTTTGCAACCATGATGGTTAAGATGGGCGATGCTGACGGTCTGGTTTCTGGCGCTTGCCACTCTACCGCAAACACCTTGAGGCCTGCTCTGCAGATCATCAAGACTGCTCCTGGTACCAAGCTTGTTTCTGCATTCTTTATCATGAGCACCACTACTGACTTTGGCGAGGACGGTACCCTGCTCTTTGCTGACTGCGGTCTCAACATTGATCCATCTGCAGAGGAGCTCTCCGAGATTGCTCTTGCTTCCGCCGATTCTTGGCGCGCATTCATGAGCGATGAGCCTCGCGTTGCTATGCTCTCCTACTCCACTATGGGCTCTGCTGGCGGTGCAACTGCCGAGAAGGTCCAGGAGGCCACAAAGCTTGCTCACGAGAAGAACGCTGAGCTAGCACTCGACGGCGATCTTCAGCTTGACGCAGCTCTTGTTCCTGAGGTTGGCAAGCTCAAGGCTCCATTCTCTAAGGTAGCAGGAAACGCAAACATCCTGGTCTTCCCTAACCTTGAGGCTGGCAACATTGGCTATAAGCTTGTTCAGCGCTTCAGTGGTGCTGAGGCATACGGTCCAATTCTTCAGGGCATTGCTCGTCCTGTTAACGACCTCTCCCGTGGTTGCTCCGCTGACGATATTGTTGGTGTTGTTGCAATCACTGCTGTTCAGGCTCAGATGGCAGACAACAACTAGTCTTTCTGCACTTCTAACTTGGTATACTAAGCCAGTCTCAAAAGAGGCTGGCTTATTCTTTAGCTGGAGGCATTTATGTCTGAAATTATTTCCATTTCTAGCAACTCTCTTACCGCTTCAATTGACACCATGGGCGCGCAGCTCATGAGCTTACGCAAAGGTGAGTCAGAATACCTCTGGCAGGGAGATTCCAACTGGTGGCCAAGACGTGCTCCCATTCTCTTCCCCATTGTTGGCGTTCTCAAGGACGACAAGGCGGAGTCTGCGGAAGGCACCGTATCTCTTGCCCGCCACGGACTTGCTCGCCTCAACCAGTTTGAAGTTTTCGAGAAAAGCGATTCTGCTGTAACGCTCCAGATAAAAAGCACCGAAGAGACTCGCAAGGCTTACCCCTATGACTTTGAACTGAAGCTGATCTTCTCGGTAGATGGCGATACGCTGACACAAACGTATGAGGTCACCAATCCTGCAAACGTTGTGCTGCCGTTCACCCTTGGTGCACACCCCGCGTTCAACATTCCCGTACCAGGCGTTGAGGCAACCTCTTTAGACCAGTATCGTCTCTTGTTTACGCGCTCCTGGACCAGCTACGGGCCTTCTATTACTGATGACGGCCTTTGCGACTACGCAACACCTCAGAAGCTCATTGTGGACTCTAACACGCTTGATCTGTCTTGGGAGCTTATTGATCGCGAGAAGACCATCACACTTGAGGATGTTCCCGATAGGCGTATTACGCTGACGGCTAATGCAGAAGCTTCGTCTGAGACTCATGGCATTCAGATGGACTTTGAAGGCTTTGATTATCTGGGCATTTGGAGTGCTACTCCTGGTTGTCCATTTGTTGCTC
>CAKARX010000096.1:0-4434 GCA_916720745.1 uncultured Atopobium sp. | reverse complement strand
AATCAGGCAAATCCACAGATTCTTTGATGTATTTAGGCAAAAGTTACAGATTCTTTGCAGAAATCAGGCGCGTTATTACCAGGAGCAAAAATCTTCCAGTTACACCATGGGCACCATGCCCTGCAGTTACACAATTCCCAGGAAGAAGAATGCGTAGTTGAGCGCGTTGACCAGCGTGTATATGCCGCCAATGACCAGGTAGGGCCAGAGGTGCGCTTTGGTAATTGCGATAAATTCGCGGATAAACGCCGTGGGCCAGTACCAGCCTTTGGTGTGCGAACCGATGCCATCTGCCTTAATGCCCAGGTTGTGGGCGTATTCGGCGCAACGGAAAACGTGAAAGTCGCTGGTAACAACCGCTGTCGTGAAGTCGTTGCTCGCGGTGGCTGTATCGTCGTTCGCGTCGTCGGTGCTGTCGTTCGTTGCGCGGTCGGCGCGGATCACAGCGAGCGAGTTCTTCAGGTTTTCCCAGGTAGTTGTCGACTTGTCTTCCATGAGAATCGCGTCGGCTGGAACGCCTTTCTCCAGAAGATAATCGCGCATGGCCTGAGCCTCGGATACAACCTCATCAGCGCCTTGACCACCAGAAACAACAAACTTTCCATGCTGATGCTGCTTATTCCACAGCTCTAGTGCCTTATCAATCCTGCCTGCGAGCAGTGGAGTTGGTCGCGGACCATCAAGCCCGGCGCCGTGAATAATGATGTAATCGTATTGGCGTCGGCGGGGAAGCATACGATACACCCACGAGTAGAACAGCAAAGCCACAAAGGTAAATGAGAACCACAGGCCCTCGAGCGTAAAAAGTCCCAGCACAAAGACAACAATATGTCGAGTGTCCGGGTCAAAATAATTCACGATAGACGGCGACGCAATCAGCAGAATAAGGAATCCGGCCATCAAAAATGGAAGCATCGATGTCAGTGAAAATCCGTTATTTCTTACAACAACTACGGTGTTTGCCAGCAAAAATACGATGGTCAAGATAGGCGTTAGCAAAACGATAAGAACTAAAGCTATCCCAAGAACATAATTGTTTAGCCTAAATACCAGGAGAATCGACGACCACACAAGGGTCACAAACAGATAAAGTGCGTTGCGGAATTGGCGGGGCTCTTTAATAAAAGAGTAAACAAACAGCACGCCCGGAATAACAGCTGGAGCCAACAAAAGTGCAAGTGAAGCTATGTATTGCCAGTCAAGGAGAGTACTAACATCCCTGAGTAAGCTGTCTATAGGCATGCAAAATCCTTCCTTGACCTGTGGATTTCTCCTCTTATAGCAGCTTGCTAAAAAGTTCATTTGGCGAGAAACCCGTCTGCCAGAATTCTAACAAAGCGCCGACCTATACCACTCGGCATCGCTTGCATACAACAGAAAAGTGGACAGTTGCCCATTTGACTCGGTGAACGGTAACCGTTTGCCGATAAGCGTTGTTTCGCATCGGTCGGAGGTTTGGTTAACGGTATGTTAGCGTACACATTGTCTACGTGCGCAAATATCGGATATTTGTAAACCGCATTTCTCGTCAGCTTAAAATTCATGAAAGTCTGCTCAACCTTTCACGGTTTCGTTCTAGATTTACGTAAAAAAGTACTTGAAAATGTACTTCGCGAGTGTTCGTCGTTTTGTTGTAGAGAGGACCCAATTGTGGCTGCAACAAACCATACGCTCGTATGCGAGCTTTCGCAAAAACGTTTATAAGCCTCGTCAGTGTCACGTGTAAAACGTGCTCCTCCACGAGGTAGGCAGTGTTTCATTGGTAAGAAACACAGATTTTAGGAGGGTTTTATGAAGGGTTATGCAATGCTCAAGATCGGCGAGTCCGGCTGGATTGAGAAGGAGACACCAAAGTGTGGTCCTCTGGACGCAATCTGCAAGCCACTTGCGGTCGCAATTTGTACATCTGACATTCACACTCTGTGGGAGGGCGCAATCGGCGACCGTCACAACATGATTCTTGGTCATGAGTGCTCCGCAGAGGTTGTCGAGGTTGGCGAGTGCGTCAAGGACTTCAAGCCTGGCGATCGCGTCCTCGTTCCTGCAATTACTCCAGACTGGAACTCCCTTGAGGCACAGGCTGGCTACTCCATGCACTCCGGTGGCATGCTTGCTGGCTGGAAGTTCTCCAACTTCAAGGACGGCGTCTTCTCCGAGTACTTCCACGTAAACGACGCTGACGGCAACCTCGCTCACATGCCAGAGGGCATGGATCCAGCAGACGCCTGCATCCTTTCCGACATGGTTCCAACCGGCTTCCACGCAGTTGAGCTTGCTGGCGTTGAGTTCGGCGACACCGTCCTGGTCATCGGCATTGGACCTGTCGGCCTTATGTCCGTTGCTGGTGCTGCACTCCACGGTGCTTCTCGCATCATTGCTGTTGGTACCCGTCCAGTCTGCGTTGAGGCAGCTAAGGGCTACGGCGCAACCGACTTCATCTCCTACAAGGACGGCCCAATCTGGGAGCAGGTCATGGAGCTCACCGGTGGCAAGGGCGTCGACCGCGTCTGCGTCGACGGCGGCGGCTGCGAGACCTTCGAGGACGCTGTCAAGGCACTCAAGCCTGGCGGAAAGATTGGTAACGTCAACTACCTCGGTTCCGGCGACTACGTCAACATTCCTCGCGTCGAGTGGGGCGTTGGTATGGGCCACAAGGACATCCGTGGCGGCCTCATGCCTGGCGGCCGTCTGCGCATGGAGAAGCTCTCCAGCCTGGTCACTTCTGGCCGTCTTGACCTTCACCCAGAGGTTACTCACCTCTATCACGGTTGGGATCACCTCGAGGAGGCTCTCTTCACCATGCGTGATAAGCCAGCTGACCTCATCAAGCCAGTTGTTGTTATCGACTAGGTAACCAATCAGGTAGCGTGATTTAGTACGTTTAAGCTGGCGAGAAGTTCGGTTTTCTCGCCAGCTTTTTGCGTTGGTGGGCGCCAAACGCGCTGGTAAGCGCCAGCAAAACGTGGCGGCAGAGCCAACAAGAGCGCGACGCCAACGGAGTTTAGGAAGCGGTTGTATTCATGAAAATCCTTGTTGTATCAGGCTTTCTTGGAGCTGGTAAAACCACCTTCATTCAGGAGCTCGTGCGCCGGACTGGGCGTGATTTTGCTATCTACGAGAATGAATATGGCCAGGCAGACATCGATGCGCGCCGTTTGAGGCAGGACTCCGACCTCAAGATTTGGGAGTCCACCGAGAACTGCATTTGTTGTTCGGGCAAGCAGGATTTTGCGACGTCGGTGCTGACTATTTCAAACACCATTGACCCCGAATATTTAATTGTTGAACCAACCGGTGTGGCTAAGCTGCAGAGTATTCTTGATAACGTGAATCAGGTAGCCTGGGAGCGCATTAGTTTGCTGGCGCCGGTTACTGTGGTTGATGCTGTTTCATGGCAGAACCAGCGCACCGATTTTCCAGAGATTTTTGACAATCAACTGAGCGCCGCTGCAAGCGTGGTGATTTCCAAGCTTGCTCCAGGTAGCGAGGATGCTGCCGAGCCCATTAAGCAGCTTGCAGCAGAGATGAATCCGCAGGCAGAGGTTATCGCCGAATCTTCGTATGCTGATATTCCCGACGAGTGGTGGAATGGTCTTCTGACTCGCGCGCTTGACGGTTCTGTTCTTAAAGATCCAGCTAGCGAGAAGGACGAGGGGCCTGACCTGCAGACTATGGCTCTCACTCACGCTGAGCTTCCAAGTCCAACGCACTTGATTTGGCTTTTGGACGCGGCTTCGGCTGGCGTTTTTGGAAAGCTTGCACGCGCAAAGGGTACGCTACCGTGCGGTAATCAGTGGGTCAAGTTTGACCTGGTAGAGCGCGCGTGGGCAATTACGGGCGACGAGCCTCAGGAAGAGTCCAGGTGCGTGTTTATCGGCCGCGACCTGCTGCGTCATGGACTTCGTGAGGTGTTTGTGCCGGCGTTCTGGCATGAGCAGTCGGACTTGGCTGACGAGCACGATCACTCGCACTGCGACCACGAGCACGGTCATTGCGTGCATGAGCACTGCGACCACGAGCATGGGCATTGCGAGCATGAGGGCCACGAGCACGACCACGAGGGACACGAGCATCACGCGCACGGCGTGCACGAGGGTCGCGCGCACCACGCGCACGGCGAGCATGCGCACGAGCACGGCGAGCACTGAGCTGCGAGCGCGTAAAACTTGCAACTAAAAAGAGCCTCCGATTGAACTACCTCCTATTTCTTGGACACGAGAAATAGGAGTCAGTTCAAAACACACCTAAGTCAGATAATCTGTCAAAAAGACGTATACATTACGCTGAAAATACCTCAATCATGCAGATTATCTTCATTTGATGTGTAATATGGCCGCAATTGTGCAGATTATCTGACATAGGTGTGTTCCGTAGATACGGAATTTATCGATAGTTAAATTTCTTATATAAGTCTATTCATGTTTAAGCATATTA
>CAKARX010000095.1:0-4521 GCA_916720745.1 uncultured Atopobium sp. | reverse complement strand
CCCGATTCAGACAGAAGGCGAGCAATCTGCTGCGCTGCGTCGTTTTTCTCGGTAACAACTAGAATCAAAGAACAACACTCTCCAAATTAAAAAGCGGAATTACTAGATTTTGTCCAGCTCATGCTGCTCATAGTCCTCGCGACTCCACTTAAGAGCAGCTTTGCCATCGCGGGCAATAATGACGTAACGAGCAACTGCCAGAGCAACTTCGTACAACAGAATAAGAGCAGCAAACATCAAAATCATGGTGACAGGCGATGCGTCAGGAGTGACTACTGCAGAAAGAATCATCAGACCAACATAGACATAGCGCCACTGCTCACGCATGTCCTTGTAAGGAACAAGGTGAAGAATAGCCAGGTAGAAAATGACTAGTGGAAGCTGGAATGCAACGCCAAAGCCAATCTCAAACATCATAATAATGTTGAGGTAATCGCTTGCCTCATTAATAGTTCCTGCAAACTCCTGCGACTGGCCAATCATCCAACCAATTGCAGTGTTCAAAATAATAAAGTAGCAGAACAGCATACCCAAGAAGAACAAGGTAATCATGGCTGCCACGGTAGGAACAACCCACTTGCGCTCTTTAGCGTTAAGCGCAGGCAAGAAGAAAGCCATAATCTCCCAGATGATAATAGGTGTGCAGATAATCACCGAGAAGAAGAAAGCTACCTTAAACCTGATACTAAAGCCGCCAAGGACCGAGATAACCGTAAGCTTACCATCGGTCAAAAACTCCCTGATAGGGTCAATCAAGATCTCAATCAATGCAGGTGTTGCAAAATAAATAATGATTGCAGTAACAAAAAGCGATACCACCACAATGGTCACACGACGGCGGAGTTCTCCCAGGTGATCAAAAAGTGGCATACGAGCTGGAGTAATAGGCATTACACGCGAAAGCTGGACTTATGCGTCCTGGCTTTCTCCCTCCTCTCCAGCAACTTCTTCTTTCTTGTCTTCTGCCATAGAGCGAGAAGAACGTGCAGATCCAAGGTTATAGAGGTCTTTTGCAGATGGAGCGGCAGCAGGAGTTTCTTCTGCTGCCTGAGGTGCCACGTGCTCAGTTACCTCTGTGGAATCATCGGAGAAAGCAACAGAAGAGGTAGCTTGTGGTGCAGATATAGGAGCCTCGTCAGCAGAAGCGGCCTCAGCCTGCTCAGCCTCCTGGGTCTGCTCGGCCTGCTTGCTCTGTTCAGCCGCCTCAGCAGCAGCCTTCTCAGCTGCCTCACGCTCTTCCTTGAGACGAGCACGACGCTCAGCAAAGGTCTCCTGGTGATCTGTATCCTCGCGGTCAGCATCAGATGCAGCATTTTTGAGCTGCTCGGAGCGCTTGGGTTTCTCGTGAAGTGCATCCGCTGCAGGATCAAGTAAATCTGCACGGACAACTTTATTAAAGCCTTCTTGAGCGTTCTGGAACTGTCTGAGAGCACGGCCAAGCGTGCGGCCCATACCAGGTAATTTATCAGGACCAAATACTAAAAATGCAAAGAGCAGAATTAGTACGAGCTCTGTTTCTCCAATGCCAAACACAAGCGATACCTTTCTGGAACAAACATAAACAAGCTCTTTGAACGGTTACATCAAAGAGCTTGCAAGTTACTAAACCTACTTGCGAACGTTAAGGTCTTTATCAACCCCAAGAAGCGTAAAGACACGCTCCACGTTTTTCTGAGGGTTTGCAACAACAAGCACGGAATCACTCTCTTGTGCTCGATGTGCAGCGCCCACTAAAACGCCAATGCCCGTCGAATCAATATAAGCTACCTCAGCAAAATCAGCTTCAACTTCTTTTGCTCCATCGGCGAGCGCAGTATCCAAAGCATCACGAAGCTCGGAGGCGTTTGATACGTCTACCTCGCCCTCAATGCGAATAATGGTCTTTGTATCTGTAATTTCAGAGCTTATCTCTAGTGCCATAACTCCTCCTTACTTGGTGTTATTTGAAGAGGTAGAGGTGTTACCGTTTAATGCATCAAGAACTTTCTGTGCATTATCCCTCACACCGGCGCTATTATCGGAATCTTTCTCAATTGCCTTCTGCAGTGCCTCTTTTGCAAGATCTACTTGATCAGTAACACGATACATCATTCCCAAATTAAGCCAACCGTTAGCATAGTCTGGAGAGCGATCTGTTACTGCCTTAAGTGCCTCAACAGCACCTGTTTGGTCTCCTGCGTAGAACTGCGCAATGGCCCTATCAACACGAACCTCATCAGAATCATTTGAAGCAAGATACGTATCGTACTCAGCAATTGCTTTGTTAATCAGCTGCAAAGACTGCTTCTGAACAGAGTCATCTTGAGAAGAACTCTTAAGCGCCATTCCCCAACCTAAATAGGTACGAGCCAAATCAAGATGTGCTGGTAGATTATCTGGGTTGGACTGAATAGCAGACTCTTTTTCTTCTGCCTGCTTCTGATAGACCTGGTTAATAGCCTCAGGAGAATTCTGCTGAGTCTGATGCTGCTTTTGCGAGTTAGAGAAAATGCTGGCAAGAGAAGGCAACATCATAGATATAGCAATAAAGAGCGAGAATACGCCAATAGCAATCTTCATGCCTGTAGAAGGACCTGGCTTTTTAGGAGCCTCATCGGGCTTGCGGTCCTTTGCCTTCTTTTTTGCTGTCTGGTTTGCCATGGCAACCAGCTCTTTTTCTGCCTTCTGTTCTGGTGTAAGTTCTGGCTTTGAAGTATTAGTTGGCATTCAACATCCAATCGCTTTTTCTAAACATAACTTATCAAGATACGGCAGAATGGGCCTACTTTCAAAGGAAATACCAAAGTTACACAAGCTATCCCCAGACGCTCTGACCGCGATCAACTTTTGCAAGTCGAGCACTTACCTGTTTAACAGCAACAATAAACACATCAAGTGCTGCATCAAGCTCTTCCAACGTTGGGTAACTTGGAGCAATTCTGATATTAGTATCAAAAGGATCTTTACCAGCTGGCCATGTAGCTCCTGCAGGTGTCATGGTAACGCCCAGTTCATTGGCGCGAGAAACAATTGCGCGTGCAGAGCCAACAGGACCATCAAACGAGACAAAGTAGCCGCCCTTAGGATGAGACCAGGTTGCAACGCCTAGATCTCCCAGACCCTCCTGCAATTTGCGTTCAACCAGTTCAAAACGTGGTCGAAGCAGCTCGGCATGCTTTTGCATATGGGCTTCAATACCTTGAGCATCTTTGAGGAAACGCACATGTGCCAGCTGCGAGATTTTCTCGGGAGAAACTCGAGCAACCTTGAAAGCGCTCTGGATTTCTTTAATGTCTGCAGGGCTTGCAGCAACCCAGGCCATGCCCGAGCTTGGGAAGGTTACCTTTGCCGTTGAAGCAAAAGCGATAACCAGGTTCTTTTGAGCACCATCTGCGGCAACCTCTGAAAGTGCATCAAAGATATTTAAGAGCTGAGGAGCCTCAGATTCTGGTACAAAAGCGTGAATTGCATAGGCGTTATCCCAGAAGATTCTAAAGTCAGGAGCTGCAGGTTTAAGGTTTGAAAAAGCACGGACAACCTCATCTGAATAGGTGATGCCAGTTGGGTTGGCAAAACGTGGCACACACCAAATTCCCTTAACAGAGCTGTCGTTCTCAACAAGCTCCTTGACCACGTCCATATTGGGGCCATCGTCGGCCATAGGGACTGCAACGTTTTCAAGTCCGTAATGCTGTGTAATAGCAAAATGACGGTCATAACCGGGAGCAGGACAGAGGAACTTAAGTGTAGTGCCCTGAGCCTTTGCAGCCGCCATTTGCTCTGCCCAAGAAGGCTGACCAGCAAGACCATGGGTTACGGCATGAGAAATAATGTCATGCATAAGGTTAAGGCTAGAAGAACCATTTACAATGACCTGATCAGCAGGTACACCTGTGAGCTCCGCGGCAAAGGCTCGCGCAGAAGGAAGGCCCCAGGGGTCTCCGTAGTTGTCCGCAAAAGCGCCGCCGTCAGTCAGGTCAGAACTGGAGTTCAGCTCATCAAGCATAGGCTTAGACAGCGCCGTCTGTGCAGGGCTTGGCTTTCCGCGAGCCATATCAAGCTTGAGGTTTTTCTCGCCAAGTGCACGAGCTTCTTGTCCAATAAGCTCAAGGGCCTGGTTAAGCTCAGCATCGCTCATCTTCTGATAAGCGTTTTGCTCAGAGGTTGATTTTGGCTGGAACAGCTCGCGAGAAACTAGCTCAAACATGACACTCCCCTTTTCGGTCTCTGCGTGATACAAAGTATAGGTGATTTAAAAATCAACGCGACAAGGAGAATCATGGCAAATTCTGCACAGCCTGGCATGCGCTCGGAGGCATATGGCGAGCTCCAGCACCTTGTTGATAATCTTTATAAGCGCAAGCCTTCGGGCACAGTCACTAAGGTTGACGTGCTGATTCAAGCTGAAGTAGACGATCTTGAAGAAGATTTGCAAGAAGTTATTGAGTTGATTCCCTCTGGCACATATGTCCGTGCTCGCCTCTGCGATCAGATTAACTCAATTGTTACGGCGCACGGTTGGGGCTTTACCTACGGCACGGT
>CAKARX010000094.1:0-4670 GCA_916720745.1 uncultured Atopobium sp. | reverse complement strand
GACGTGTTGCCCGTCCACACCGTATCAACGAATCGGCGAACCGCGTCAGAGTCCATACTGTAGAATGCTCGACCAAATCCCATCGCTTCAGCCGCTGTGTTCGCACCGCGCAAAGACTGACGCATGATGTGGCTATCAATGCGCTGAACCACGTCTCCTGTTGCTTGGTAGAGGTGCAAGCGTGCGGACGCCTGCAAGCCTTCGAGCCTGTTCAGTTGGTAGATGCTCTTACGCACATCCACAATAGACTGCATATCTGGGTGCTGGCGCAGAAACTCGTCGCAGTCACGGATAAGGAGCTCGCGGTCTTTAGGGTCCATCGTCTCCATGAGACGGCGATACTCCAGGACGCCATTCTCACCGTAGCGTTGATAGTACTCCGCAATCTCGCGGTTCAAACGGCGAAGCTCGCTCTCATAAGCGTTATGGACGCGTAGAGACAGAGCGCGTTCGTCTTTCTCCATCGCCGCGTCGGCGAGTGTTTGGCGGCTGTGCCAATACGAGTCCATGTTGCTCCTTAGTTAATAATTTCCGGCATAGCATCGCCCAAAAGAATCGAGCGTGCCTTGTCATGATCTACTCCAATAGACGCACTAATAACGCTTATCGCCTGAGCCTCTGACAGGCTTCCCGCGGCGTATTGTGCAATAACAGAAAGAAGTGATTGGGTCTGTGCTCCGTTGAGCGACTTCAGACCTCCATCACTCGCCCCCCCGTCTGTGCGGTCAGGGACCATCTGCGCGGCCTGCTCGGCGCGTTCATCGGCCATGCGCTGCATCTCAGCCTGTGGCGAATCAACGCACGACAAAACAGACAGCTGCGTCTCCTCGGACGTAATGCCGGAGAGGTTGCCCGCAATCTGAGACTCTTCGAGCAGGTTCGATGGTAGGTTGCGCGTGAAGGTGGCGCGGACAGTGGTCCATGCCTTAGCGTCTAGGCGTGTGTTCCCCGCGTAGTTACAAAGCAGCTTCCAGCGCCTAGAGAGTGAGCGTCGGAACTTCCTCTGCTTCACGACAGCGATATCGCTCATAGCCTGCAGGCGGTACTTAATAGCAATGCCGGAGCTGGTATCGAACTTTTCGCTTGAGAGGTCTGACACCATCGATAGAACGAAGATAAGACGCTCCACACGATCAATGAAGTTCTCCTGTGTGCCGTCTGCGTCTGGCTTAGACAGAAACTCAACGGTGACGTTTGCCGAGTCTCTGGAGTCAAGGTTGATGATGCGCGAGTCTCTCAAGTTCTGCAGGGTCTGTTCATCCAGTCGCGCGCCGATAATCTTCAAATATGCGTCAGCGTAGTACTCGACATCGTTAGCCTTCTCGGAGATGGCCTTGTTGTATGCGTTAATGAGCGACATGACGCCCTCGAACAAACCAAGGCGCTCCTCATTGTCTACGTACTCAACCACAGGCACATCGTCAAAGCCGTGAATGATAGGCTCACCGAAGATGACCTTCGAACCGTCCATCACGAACGGCGTCTCGAACATGGGGTCGTAGAGTGTGCCGCGCAGTGTGTCGCGAGCGTTGTCGAAAAGGTTATCGTCCAGCCAGAAGCGCACCGCGTAGATGATGTCATTTTCTACCGTGTCATCACGCACAACAAAGCAGTTCAGCGGTGTGACCGAGCAAGAACGCGCGAAGGCTTCCTCGTCGCGCCACATAAGCTCGTAGCCTGCGCCATAGATGTCCGCCAGCTTTGAAAGCTCTGCGTCTAGGTCATCGGAGTCGTTGACTGCGCTCCATACGTCCAGATACTCTGCGAACGCTTCATCATCTGCCGTCGTGCGGATAGGAACGCCCAAGAAGTAGCCGACCATGGAGTCCACGATCTGCTTGGCGAAGTTGGCCACGAGTCTGTTGTCAGGCTTGTATGCCGCCTTTTCCTTTTGATGCAAAATGTCATGGTCGCCCTCGTATGCTTTGCGAAGACTGGCCAAGCGGTTAACCTGCTTTGCGCGGTAGTCCACCAAAAGCTTACCTAGAAGCTCCGCGGTCATCTGCGTGTCCTTTGGTAAGCGGTAGCCGCCCCTTGGCTCAAACGTTGAAGCGTTTGCTCCCTTAACGTCAGCACCCACTAAATGCCTCCTCTAAATAGTCGAATGGTTGGCGCATTGTCGTGCAATCTAATAGCGCACGAGAGCGAGTCAGGCGCGTCATCGTGCTCTGCTCCCTCGGTGAAGTCCATAACTTCATTCCAGTAATCGACGCTCGCTTCGCGAACACTTTCAAGCCTGGACAGCTTGGACCAAGTACCCCTGCCATACGTCGCAATCTTGATGAACTTGTTGGCGGTCTCTGAATACGTGTGAACAGGCAACCCGTAGCCGTCGAGCTTGTCGGCCACGTAACCTTTATCTGCGTTCTTCTCCATATACACCGTGCCAAGTCTCAGCTCACGGTGTAGCTCTAAGATGCGCGCCATGCACTTGTCAACATGTGTCTCGCGGTACAGCTCACCATGGACGTAAGCTTCATCGCCCACCCACTTGATACACGTGATGGCTGTACCGTCTGAACCGCCATAAGCCGCATCCACATGCATGATGCCGTCGAAAAGAAGACTCTCGTCTTTGAAGGTCTTACAGTCGCCCTCGAAGACCACGCCCTCCTCTGACACGTGGCGCAGTTCGTAGTTAGCCGCGAAGAGTGAGTGCGTCATCGATGCCTTCAGTTCAGTGGCCACGTCCACACTCACGAGCCCTGTGGTGTCCCATGGCCACTTCTCAGCGGGTGGCATGATCGTGAACGCATCGTCTTTGTGCCATGGAGTCCCCGTGTTGATGATGCGTCCGCCACGGTTTTTGACGTTCTGGAGCTCGCGGTAAATCTGTTTTGTGCACTCACGCTCGGCGCGGCTCACGCGGTCACGCAGTGTGACGATGTCATCCGTGAAGATGATGTCCCAGTGCTTACCGGTGAGCGAGCCGCCAATACCGATGCCCGTCAGTTGTGGTGAGCCTGAGACGTTACACGCGAGACTGGTCGAGATTGCCGTAGAGCTTGCCGTGGTCAGCTTCAGTGGCTGGCCGTAGATGCTCTGTGCAATCTCCTGGGTGAGCGGATGCTCGACCATGCGCCTGACCGCCGCGAGTACTTCCGCGACGTCATTTTCGCCTTTACGTTGGAATCCCACAGTCAAATCAGGGCGTGTGAGCAATATCAACCACAAAGCCACCTCAACGCAGGTCGTCTTGTATGAACCACGATGCGACTGAAGCGTCATGTCGCCGTGGCCAAACACCATCTCATGAATCCATCTGTCGTGAAGTCCTTCGCGCAGAAGGTCATAACCTAGCTCATGCGCTAAGCGTACGGGATGCTTGGCCATAAGCGTCGCGAGTGCTCTATTTGTCTCCATCGCTCTCTACCTCGTCGAGCAAACTCTTAAACGCGGCGCTGGCTTCCTTAGCGTTAGCGGATACTTCCATCTGCTGGACGGGTTTTTGTCCGGAAGAATCGCGGACGAACTCAGCCGCGCGGACGTCTCCTTCGAGTGCCTGGGCGAGCATAGCAAGTGCCATGGCTTCGCTGGCGGTCACGTTCTTACCCGTAAGCCCTGCGATAGTTGACGCCTGGGACAGCTTGCCCGGCTTCATTGGCATGGCGAGAAGATCTAGAAGGGTCTCACGAATCTCACGCCTGCGCTTCTGAACCGCGTTAGACTTTGCGGCGCCCTTCTTGCCTATCTCGCTCAGCTCAGCCTTGGTGCGCTTGCTGTTAGGCGTTAAGTTCTTCGCCGCGTTCGGATTGTTCAGCTTTGCCATCTAACTCCCTAATAATTGCCAACTCACGCTCTGAGAGGTCAAAACTAAAGCGCTCGCCATCTTCTCGTCTCGCATAACTTACAAAAGGAGCTTTCATCAATTCTTCTATTTGATTGGCTACACGATTAGAGACAAGGTAGCCAGAACCATAAAGAGAACGCTTCAGTGGCTTCTGCGAATCAAGAACGCGAGTAAATGAAACGTCAGAATATGGAATTTCAATTTCTTGGCCATGACCAACAAGCTTTCCAAGATGTGTGGCCATTAGAACGTTTCTTGGATAGTCATACTTTGCAAGCGGTTTTTTATGCTCTTTCTTTTGCGCTAATGCGATGGAAGCCGCAAGTGTCGGAGCGGTAATCACCGCGTTTACTGTATCGAGATTAGTTACAAAAGACGTCTTAACATTTGCGCCGTTTGCATAAATGACCGTAGCATTGCAACCAACAACGCAAACAATCGGATCACGAATAAACGAAGTCAGCGCAGGCGCAAACAGAAAATACTTGATGCCGCGCTCTGTGTACCAACGGCGGATGGATGCCAGGATAGAGAAAGGCGGGTTGTCTACAACGACGCAACCCTCTGGATATTCCTCGCTCTGGTAGTCTCCGCCTGGGCGGAATGGTCTAACGATTGGCGCGTCGCCTAGATCGTACTTGTCTCGCACCCACTCAAGCACGGCGTCATACACCGCGTGGGGGGTAAAGCAATCGTCGGTGGTCAGCTTCGGCTTGAACTTCTCAACGAATGCTTCATAGTCTTCGAGTTTTTCTTTGCTTGATGACGATACGCCCATTTGTATAAACCTCTCCACTTATGCATAAAAATGAATATTGAGCTAACAAAAAAGCGCCCTCATTTCTGAGAGCGCCCGAGTCGCTTTGTTAACTTTCGTACA
>CAKARX010000093.1:0-4681 GCA_916720745.1 uncultured Atopobium sp. | reverse complement strand
CGTTCGTGCGCAGGTCAAGGACCTTGTCGAGGCTGGCAAGCAGCTCTAATCTAGCACTAAATTGAGCAAGACCCCCACATTCATGCTGAATGTGGGGGTCTTTTGCTGTAGGGGGAGTTAAGCGGGTAAGAATGATGCAAATAACCCCAGAGTGACCCCGGAGTGACCCCAGAGTGATCCCGAAGCGACCCTTAAGTGGTAAAAAATGCGTTTAGTTGGGGAATACAGATTTCTGCATATAGTGTTTCCCCAGATAAAAGTTTTTGACGCGGTAAAAAATCGTCTTAGTTGGGGATAAAACAGCCAATTTTAAGTTTTGATCCCCAACTAAACGGGTTTTTTACCTTTTTCGGCACATAATTTTAGGCGTGAAAGTTACGTATTCATGACAATGAATTAATTGGACGAGTTATTCAAAATTCTGCATCAAATATTGGGAACTGCTTGTTAGCCAGAATTAACGCAGAAAATAGAGAAGCATGATATTAAAATGGCGGGCAAAACCGCAGATAAGTGATTCGCATCGCGGGAAAAGCGTGCTGCTCATATAGTTGACGTCATCACGCCACGTTTCCGTCAGCCGCGCCGTGTAACTCGCACTTAGTTGACGCTATCACCTCGCGGAGCCGTTCGCGCCATCGCGTCTCGCGCCTGACGTTTCATGGCGAGACTGTGTCAAATTCCTGAAGACTACAAGGTAGAGCGCGTTAGAGTACAATAGTCTGTACAAAAAGTAACTTCGAAGAGGTAGGTGCCCATACACTCGATGGACATTGCGTTAAGTATTGGAATAACTCTGCTGCTTACCCTGGTAAACGGCTTTTTTTCTGCGGCCGAGATGGCCATTGTTAGCTCTCGTCGCGCGGCACTTGAGGCGGACGTGGACGAGGGCGATCCAAGAGCCCTTGCTGTCATTGACATTGCCACTGATCGCGGATATTTCCTCGCAACAATCCAGGTCGCAATTACCCTGGTAGGTTTTGCGTCCTCAGCATTTGCTGCAACAAGCCTTTCCGCGCCATTTGGCACTTGGCTTATTAGCATTGGTGTCCACGCTGACCTGGCGCTTCCTTTAGCTGTCGTGGCTATTACGCTGATTGTTTCATTCTTTTCCGTGGTCATCGGCGAACTGGTTCCAAAGAGCATCGGCCTAGCAAACTCCGAGGCAGTGGCCAAAGCAGTCGTCGGCCCTATGAAGGCGTTCATGCAGATTGTGCGTCCACTCGTGTTCATCACGTCTGCCTCGGCAGATGCGGTTACCACGCTGATGGGCATTGACACTACCAACGACCATCAAGAGGTCACCGAGGAAGAGCTCCGCTACATCGTCAAGGATTCCGAGGACCTTTCTGAAGAAGAAAAATCCATGATCCACGAGGTCATCGAGATGGGCGACACTGTTGTCCGCGAGGTAATGGTCCCGCGCGTTGACATGACCGCCATGGAGGACACCGCAACTATCGCCGAGGTCCTGCGCGTCATGCGCCAGACGGGCTTCTCGCGCATCCCTATCTACCACGAGAATATCGATCGCATCGTGGGCATCGCTCACATCAAAGATTTGCTGGAGCCGGCGCTTGACCAGCACGCTAGCGACGAGAAGATCGCGCGCTTCGTGCGTTCTGCTGACTACGTACCCGATACCAAAGACATCATTCCGCTGCTCACCGAGATGCAGACAAGTCGTGACCAGATGGTTATCGCAGTTGACGAGTACGGCGGAACTGCCGGCGTCATCACCATCGAGGACATCGTCGAGGAGATTGTCGGCGAGATTGAGGATGAGTTTGATCCGGACAACAAGTACCTGACGCAGCTCTCTGATAGAGAGTGGCTGGTAGATGGTCGTTTCTCGCTCAATGATGCGAATGAACTTGGATGGCCGGTAGGGGAGTCCGAGGAGTATGAGACTATCGCGGGCTTTGTGCTGGATTTGGCAAATCATCTGCCTCGTCCAGGTGAGGTTTTTGAGAAGGATGGCTACGTGTTCCGTGTGCAGTCGATGCGTCGTCGCCGACTATCTTTGTTGCGTGTAATTGCCCCAGAACCACAGCTAGACGGTGAATCTGAGCCAGCCGGCGAAAACTCTGACACATCAGAAAATGAATAACTAAAAGAATGATTACAATAGAGTGAACCAATAGAAAGAGGTTGAAATGGCGCAGTTGATTTCTATCAAAAAAGTTGTGGTAGGACCCAAAAACTTGACCGCTACCGTTGAGTTTTCGGCTAAAGCGCCACGTTTGACCTCGGAAAATGCTGAGGCAACTGAGCGCGTACTTGGGCTTTTGCCAGGTCTTTCCAATCACCTGTGCTTGGGCGATGCCGATGCTCGCTTTGGACTTGTCGCCAACGATACCGAGGTAGCACACCTGCTTGAGCACGTAACCGTGGAGCTTCTGGCCCTGACCAACCTTGCTGGCGACGTCTCTTCCGGCAAGACTTCCCTGGTGGATTCTCGCCGCGGCCTCTACGAGATCATCCTCGCATGTCCAGATGACGTGCTGGTTGCAGCCTCGCTTTCCAGCGCCGTGTGGCTCCTCAACTGGGCATATGGCAACCAGGACGAGGCCGATCCAGACATCAACGCAATCGTTTCCGGCCTTGTTGCGCTCATCCAGATCCTTGACGGCGAGAAGACCGATGAGCCTGCAGACTCCGCAGAACCTGAGGCGGACGCTGCGCTCCAGGTAGAGAGCGTAGACGCAGAGGATTACGTTGCCGACAACTCCTCCGAGGACGTTGCTGATGCAGCTGCTGCTGATGCAGCTGCTGCTGATGCAGTCGAGGCTGAGGTTGCAGACGCTGAGGAGAACGACGCCGAGGTCGCAGGAATCGACGCAGCTGGCGAGGATGCGGTCGCACCCGTAGTCGACGCCGAGCCCGTAGTCGTCGCCGAGCCCGCTACCGACGCCGATCCCATCGCAACTGAGCTCGCCGAGGCAACAGCTGCCGAGGACGCCACTGACGACTCTGAGGTCACCGACGTCCCAGACGACTGGAACATGATTAACGTTCCTCGTCCAAAGCCCGTTCGATAAACGCACCTATTGAGGTATGATTACGTACAGCGTTTTGCTGTTTAACAGGAGGTACTTATGAGCAAGAAGTCTGCTGGTTTCTTTCTAGGCGCTATTTTTGGTGCTGCTGCTGGCGCTGTAGCTGGTCTTTTCCTGGCTCCACGTTCCGGCGAGGAGACTCGCGCTTTGGCTGCAGATGCTGTCAATGATGCATGGGATTCCGCACTCGATTCTTACGAGCGCACATCTAAGGTTGTGAGCACTAAGATTGACGAGGTCAAGCCTACTGTTGACGCAAAGACCGACGAGCTCCGCGCTAAGGTTGACCTTGCTCGCGAGCGCATGGATCAGCTCCGTGAGTCACTTTCTGATGCTGTGACCTCTGCTTCTAACACTGTCGCAGATGCTGCTGATGTTGTTGCAGACTCCTTTGTTGTTCCAGAGCCAACCGCCACAACCGCTGAGGCTCAGGCTGTTCGCATCGAGAACGTTGAGTCCCACGAGCAGGAGCACGCTGGCGAGGGCTACCAGGAGGCATAAGCCTCACTTACAAGCAATGTGACGGGACGCCTTATGACGTCCCGTTTTTTATAGAGAGGTTTCACGTGAAAACAACCGAGCTCCTAGGCGCAAAGGTCCTTCTCCCCAAAAAGCCTGCTACAAAGGGCAAGCATGCGGGAGAAGAGCGTTTTTCCAAGTTAGGAAGAATCCACAACGTGGTTTTTGCCCCCTTCAAACAGGGCCAGTCCTCGCAGGTAGTGGGCGTGATGGTTCAGAAGCCCGACATTGCTGGCATGATTAAGCAGGATGACGCGTTTGTCACACTGGAGTCTCTGGAGACCATTGAGCAGGGGCTTTGCGTAAAAGATCCCGAGAATAACGTCGATAAAGCAGCAATCAAACGCCTGAACTTGGACTTTGATACCTGCATTTTGTGGCACGGTATGGAAGCTCGCACTAAGAGCGGAAAAAGTCTGGGCTACGTAAGTGGCGCAGAGTTTGACCAGTTTACGGGCGTGGTTTCGGCATTTCTTGTGGGTGACGGTGCCGGATCAGAAGCGCTGGTGGGCTCGTTTGCCATCAAGCCAGAGTGGCTGTTAGGCTACTCCAACGGCGCCATGGTCCTCTCAGACGAGGCAGCGGACGCCCAGCTCACCGGCGGTCTTGCAGCAAAGGCGGGCGAGGGTTACGCCGCGGCAGCCGCTAAAGCTTCTGAGGCCACGGCTAAGGCTGGTAAAGCTGTTGCAGAGGCTACCGAGAAGGGCGCATTTGCCCTGGGTAAGACGTTGGCCAAGGCAAAACGTGCCATCGAAGATGCCACCGAGCCCGATGCAGAAGACGATTCCGAGCGACCAGCGCCGGTCGCCGCAGAGGATGTTCGCCTCGAGAAGCCATCTCCAGAGGAGCAAGTCACCGCGGACAAGGCCGCCGCAGAAAAGACCGCCGCGGACAAAGCCGCTGCTAGCAAGTCCGACGCTAAGGCAGCGAGTAAGTCGTCGGCACAGGCCACCGCTAACAAGGCGGCTAAGGGCTTTGGCATGCAGCTTGGTCGTATGGGCAAGATGTTCTCTGACTTCAAGGATGAGTTTGACAAGGCAAGCAAGTAACAAACAGCAGATAATCGCATAAAGCAAAGGGCGAGAAGACCGATCTTCTCGCCC
>CAKARX010000092.1:0-4721 GCA_916720745.1 uncultured Atopobium sp. | reverse complement strand
GGCATGGGTTCTTCTCGCGCACTTAAAGAGCTTGCTCCTAAGTCGCTTGAGGGAGACTTCCAGCCAGGATTTTTGGCCGAGCACTTCCGCAAGGATATTGCGCTTGCACTTGCTCAGTCTGAGGACCTTGAGATTACGCTTCCTGGTGCAGAAACTGCATTTACCCTCTATGACATGCTGTGCCAGATTGGTGGCGCTCGTAAGGGCACTCAGGCAATCTCACTGCTCTATGCTGACGAGGCAACCAGCACTGCAGCTGGCCTTGACTGGTCGCTCCTCGAGAGCCAGGAAGATGAGGGCGAGCATGAGTGCTGCTGTGGTCATGACCATGAAGATGGCGATCACGAGTGTGAGTGCCACGGTCATGGACATCATCATGACCACGAAGGCCACGAGCACGGTCATGACGGCCACTGCTGCCACTAAGTGCTAGCCGCAAAGGAACCCAGGTTATGAGTGATATTTCTACTCCTCAGAGCTCTATTGCGGTTTTCATCGATTATGAAAATTTGGCACTAGGAACAGGTAAAAGAAAGAAAAACGGCCACCAAGAACCAGGTCATCTTCCAGAGATGAAGCTCATTATGGAGAGGCTGGTTGATAAGGGCCGTATTACTGCTAAGCGCGCATATTGCGATTGGCAGCGCTTTCCAAATGCAATTACACCCCTGCATGAGCTTGGCATTGAGCTCATTGAGATTCCCGATAGAGCTTATACCGGCAAGAACTCCGCTGACATTAGACTTGCGGTAGATGCAGTTGAGATGTGTCTGACTAAAGATCACATTGACACCTTTGCTGTGCTTTCTGGTGACTCGGACTTCTCACCACTCGTGGCAAAGCTTAAAGAGGCTGGTAAAACGGTCATTGGCGTTGGTATGAAGGAGTCTACCAGCTCGCTTCTTGCTGAAGTTTGCGACGAGTTTATCTTCTACGAGGATATTTTGAGTTCTGGCAGAATTCCAGACTTTAAAGAGAAGGTACCTGTCGAGAAACACGACTGCTATCAGCTTTTATTTGAGACCATTGAGTCTTTGGAACGCGAAAGCGAAACGTTTATTTATGCATCTCGCTTAAAGGAGACCATGCGAAGGAAGCGTCCACAGTTTGCTGAGGCAACTTATGGATATCGTTCGTTTACTTCTCTTTTACGTGAAGCATCAAGCCTTGGATTTATTAAAATTCATGAGGATCAAAAAAGCGGCACCGTTGTCGTAGACGGATTTAGAGAATAAAGGGTGTTTTAGGAAGGATTTAGGTTTCATGGCAGAGAAGAAAGAAACTGCTCAGAAGCCAAAAAAGGCTTCAACTAAGGCAACCGCAAAAGCGGGCTCTACAAAGGCGCCAAAACAAGAAAAGCAACCTGCTAAGAAGGCTGCTAAAAAGCCAACTATGGCTCAGATGAAAAAAGTGAATGCACTGGTCATCGCTTTGTCTGATGCTAGTAGGCGCGCTCGTCAAGATGCGTCTCATGAGCTTGCAGAGCTTGCTCATGTTGCTCCTCTTGCCTTTGAAGAGCACATCGATTCTCTTATTGATGCACTGTATAGACCAGAGGCTCAGACTCGTTGGGAAGTGCTTGATGCTCTTGCTCATTTGAGCGAGCATTTTGGTGACCAGGTCTTCAAAGCATTTGATGCTGCTGAGGCTTCTTTGTTTGATGACGACTCGGCAACGGTGCGTCTAGCAGCATTTTTGTTCCTCTGCCAGTACGGCGCAACTTCTGCAAAGCATTCCGATGAGGCGTGGCCACTTCTGGATGAGGCAGTTCAGTGCTATCACGGAGATGCTGAGTACCATGACATGCTCCAGGGTCTTCTCGCCTTAGCGCACGGAACTATTTCTAAAGACGTGAAGAAGGCGTTGTCGCAGCGTATGAAGTTTGATGCGGAAAATGCCACTGGATACATTAAGCAGTATTCGGAAGAGATTGTTGCAGCTACCAAGTAATTTGATTTGCATGTAAACGACTGTGTACAAACGGGGGAGTTTACTGGTTGTATGTTTTATGCATGCTAATAAGAGTAAACTACAGGTTTGTATTATGTACGCATAGTTGCATTAAGCGATGAAAGGCAAGGATATGCCATCTATTGATGTAAAAAAGAACTCAAAGATCTTTATCGGAGTAGGCGCAGTTGTACTGTTTGCTCTTGGTATTGTCATCGGTCGCTTCCTTCTGGGCGGCGGCGGAGCTACTGGTTCTTTGAACGGTCGCACCACACTTTCTGAGGGTGAGCTCAACACTCCTATTGCTTCTTATACCTATAACGGTCAGACCAAAGAAGTAACTGCTCGTGAGGTTATTGAGAACACTTCCGGTCTTGACGCAGCAAAGCAGTCTGACGGCACCTACGCTGTTCCAGCAGCCGATAAGATTATTGGTTATGTTCGCAATGCTCTTGTTGTTGCTGAGGCTCAGAGCAAGGGTATTACCGTCACCGATGACGAGGTCAACAATTACATGCAGACCAACTTCAAGACTACTGATGTTAGCCAGGTTGCTTCTGCATACAAGCTCTCTGAAGACGTTGCAAAGAAGCTCATCCATGATGCTGTCATCATGAAGAAGTATCGTGATAGTGTTCTGACTACAACCCTTCCAGATGCTCCACAGGCTCCAACTGCACCTGAGGACGGCAACTCCGAGACTACAAGCCAGGAGTACGCTCAGTACATCATTGGTCTTGCTGGTGATGAGTGGGATGCTAAGAACAACACTTGGGCTTCCCAGGATGGCGATTACTACAAGCAGCTCTCTGCATACTCAATCTCCAATGATTCCGCCTCTTATGCAGCTGCTCAGACCGCTTATCAGGTTGCAATGAGCAAGTACTCTGCTGTTGCAAGCAAGGCTTCTCAGGAGTGGTCACAGAAGATCAACGAGATTCTTGGCAAGGCATCTATTGCTGTTTATTCTCTTGCTCTCTAGGATCTGAAAAGCAATGAAAGTTGCTATTAGCGCTTGTTTACTTGGCCTCCCCGTCAGATATGACGGAGGGGCCAAGCCTGTTTCTGCAGTACAAAGGCTGGCTCAAAAAGTAAACGTTACAAAGATTTGCCCCGAGACTTCCTCAGGTCTTCCTGTGCCTCGTCCGCCCGCGGAGCAGCGAGAAGGACGTGTTTGGCTCAAGGACGGTTCAGATGTAACGGAAGATTTTGAACGTGGATCTAAGATTGCTCTTAATGCCGTTACGTCTTCTGACATCACGCTCGCCGTTTTGAAGGCAAAAAGCCCGTCTTGTGGCGTGCATGAGATTTATGATGGTACGTACTCAGGAAAGCTTGTTTCTGGCGAGGGTACACTTACTCGTCACCTCTTAGAGGAGGGGATTTGCGTGGTTACCGAGAAAACCATTGAGAATGTAAGCCCATCTGTTGAGCATCCTGTTGCTCTTATTTTGGGAACCGGACTTGGCCATCTTGCCGATTTGGTAAAGCCAGTTCGTCGTATTGATTATCGTGACATTCCAGGTTTCCCTGTTGACGCTTCTCCTATGGCAGGTCACAGCTTTGAGGCTACCATTGGTACTATCGATGGCGTGCCTGTAGTTGTTTATCCTGGTCGTGTGCACCTCTATCAGGGCTATTCTGCAGCTGAGGTAACCTCTCTTGTTCAGCACGCACATCACTTGGGCTGCAAAGACATTATTTTTGCAGGTGCAACAGGCGCTGTTTCTGGTAATGCAAAGACTGGTCTTGGTGTTATTACTGACCAGATCAACCTCACCGGAACCAATCCGCTTGCAGAGTGGGCAGGTCTTCGCGATGTTGAGACCCCATTTGTAGATATGAATGATGCCTTCTCGCCTTATCTAAGAACGCTTGCACGTGGCGTAGCGGATGACCTCAAAATTGAGCTCAACGAGGGTGTTTTTGCTGGTCTTTTGGGACCAAACTTTGAGACTCCTGCAGAGGTTGCTATGCTTCGTAGCTTTGGTGTTTCATACGTTGGTGTTTCCACAGCTCTTGAGGTCATTATGGCTCGAGCTCTTGATATGAACGTATTGGCTCTAACACTTGCTGCAAATCCAGCTGGTGCTCACGGAACTACGCATAAGAGTGTTCAAGAGGCATCCGAGAAGTACGCAGATGATCTTGAGCGCCTTGTTCGTGGTGTTCTCGGGCTTCTTTAGTATTTCTGCTTGAATAATACAGGGCTTCCCCGTATAGTTGTTAGCGCGCTTTTGCACGCCAGCATAGCTCAGTTGGTAGAGCACCGCTCTCGTAAAGCGGGGGTCATCAGTTCGATCCTGGTTGCTGGCACCATCAACTACTAATAGCCGCCTTGTGCGGCTATTTTTATGCCGCGAGCGGTGACTCATTGTTTCTGTCGCATAACCTTCATCACGCACGAGTACACTAGTCTTACACGATAGTTTGCGAAAAAATAGATTAATCTGTTGACGAGTGGAGGATAAATGACATGTATTAGACCACCTTACTTTTTAACCAATCGCGATTGGTATACAACCCCAGAAGATGAAGGTATCGACGATTTCTTTTTTGATGATGGTCGCGGATATCACATTAAAGATGATGCTCCAGAAGAAGCAAAACAGAGTTATATAGATTTCTATGCAGAAGATCCGGACTTTCCAGGGATTCATTTCCATTAGAGAGCCACAATCAAATCCATGTGAAACAACTGCAACGTGATGGGTATAGACAAAGTAGTAGTAATTACTAACAAAAGGAGTTTTTATGGCTACTCAGAATCT
>CAKARX010000091.1:0-4797 GCA_916720745.1 uncultured Atopobium sp. | reverse complement strand
TTTCTGTGGATTACCTGCGTCTGCAATAAGGGCAATACTTCTTGTTGAACAAAAATACGTTATGCAATGTGTTGGCAGGAAACAACACACGCTATCTGCTGTTTCTACTCTGGCTCTACTCATGCTCTGTATTGATCCGCAGCTGAGCGTAAACATTGCTTTTACCTTGTCACTAGCTTGTATTTTTGGAATGAATATATACGGTGGTCTAGCTCAGTACTATGCAAAAATTGCCTTTCACTTATCTGGCTATGGAAAAGTGCAGAAGGTTTTGAGAAAACCGTTTTCTCATGTACGTAACACTATGTGTGCAACGACAGTTGCTCAGCTCTCATGCCTTCCAATTTCATGTGTGTATTTTGGCCACTTTTCGTTACTTGCGCCTCTCTCAAGCGCCTTAATTACAAGCTTGTTTTCTCTTCTGAGCCTATTTGGAATTGGGGCAATAGTTTTTAGTGGCTTCAAGCCAGTTCAAGAAATTGCTCTTTTTCTAGTGGATTCTCTTGGTCAGTTTACAGAGACCCTCGCTTCTTTTTTATCTGAAAGATCTTTTGCAAGCGTGTCGTTAATTGACATGAGTTGGATAGTTTCATTGCTTGTGTTTGCAGCAATGGTGGCTCTTTACGTGTTTTGGCCAAAAGGAAAAAGAGCAGTTTTATCTGGCATTTGTTTGATGGTGTTTATGCTTATTTTTGGTTTAAGTATCTACTGGAAGTTTTTCTCGCCAACAAGAATTTGTGTGATGGATATTGGCCAAGGAGATGCCATATTGCTCAGTGACGGCGCGCATTCTCTGCTCGTAGACACGAGTGTGGGAGATGTGGTTAATGACGCTCTAGAGCGACAACACATCTCATATCTTGACGCAATTTTGCTTACACATCTTGATGAGGATCATGCTGGTGGCGTGAGGTATATGGTTGGTTCGGTAAAGACAGGCCGGGTATTAGTTGGAGAAGGAATAACAAAACAAGAAAAGCCTGAGTTACAAAAAGCCATTCAGAGGATTTCTGGTAGTGGTTCCTATGAAGTTTTATATGGTGATGAGTTTGATGTAGGTCGATTTCATGTCCGGGTGGTGTGGCCACATAGGGGATATAAAGCTAAAGAAGCTAATAATGCGTCGGTTGAGCTCTATGTGACGTATAACGACGGGCAAAATACTTTAACTACGCTTTTAACGGGAGACGCTGAAAGAGATCAAACAAAAGAAACGGTGACTGCAGGTGATGTCAGCGATATTGATTTTTTGAAAGTTGGACATCATGGAGCGGCAAAGTCACTCTATCCAGAAACTGCTCGTGTGTTAAAACCCGAGGTAGCGGTTGCAAGTGCTGGAAAGAATAATCGATATGGACATCCTAAACAGGAAGCGGTAGATATCTTAGAGGGTGTCGGCGCGAGGTTTTATTGCACAAAAGATTATGGAGATGTCACCGTATTTCCCGGAGAACATGGGCCTAGGGTGAGCGTGCAACATGCTAAAGTAGATACAGAATTAGAGGAGGAAAAAGATGGCGGAGCAGGCTAAGCTACTAGCTGCATATTTGGCTGTTGGCCCTGATGAGATGAAGCGTGCAAGGGCTATCGATAAGCTTAAAAGCCGTCTTAACCAGAGCTTTATTACCTTTAACCTTGATGAGATTTCTGTAAGTGCTGAGCTGACTCCAGAATCTGTTTTGTCTTCTGCTCAAACACTTCCTATGGGTGATTTTAGGCGAATTGTTGTTATTGACGATGCTGGTAAATTGCCTAAGTCTGTATCAGAAGCTCTCGTGGAGTATCTTAAAAATCCTAATCCAACTACTACACTGATGCTTTCTGCACAGACGCTAGCAAAAACTACAAGGCTTTATAAAGCAGTAGATGCGTTAGGTAAGCTTGCAGTTATTAATTGTGGTGCAATTTCTAGAAAAGATTTGCCTAAATACATTGGGGATCTTGGAAGAAAGTACGGACTACAAATCCCAATTAATGTGGCCAATGAGCTTATAAGTCGTGTTGGTGATAATACCACCATGCTTGATTCTCAAGTTAAATCTTTAGCAGCTCTGCTGGGTCGTCCTGGTGCAATTGACGTTCAGTTTGTAGAAACTCATGTTGCACGAGTGGTTGAGGTCAAGCCGTGGGATTTTCTCGACAGTTTGTCAGGGAGAAATGCTCAAAAGGCTTTGGAGCTTTATAGTCAGATGGATGAGTCGGGAGCTATTGGCAATCTATCACTTATGACTGGACGTGTAAGAGAACTCATTTGTGCTAGGTCTATGGTTAAGCGTGGTACAGAACGGGAAATTGCCCCAGTTTTAGGTAAGCAGGACTGGCAGGTAAGAAATTATGCACGATGGGCGCGTCAATTTGCTGATGGCGAGCTTGAGCATATTTTGAGTCTCTGCGCAGATGCAGAACGTGGTCTTAAGAGTGGAGAAGATAAAACAACCACTATGACCAAGCTTATCTTTGCTCTATGCGGCGTCTCAAATGTGTAGATTCAAAGAATTAAGGTAAGAAAAAACGGACTCCAAGGAGTCCGTTTTAAAAAGTTAAAAGTAGATAAGAGCTACTTAAGGGTGTTAACAAGCTTCTGAACGCCGCTCTTACGCTGAGCAGCCTGATTCTTGTGTACGATGCCCTTAGAAGCAGCCTTGTCAAGAAGACGGGATGCCTTGTTAGCTGCAACCTGTGCGTCCTCAAGCTGGCCTGCCTCAACAGCAGTACGAACTGCCTTAATAGCAGTCTTAAGCTCGGAACGGACAGCCTTGTTGCGCTGGCGTGCCTTCTCAGCGGTGAGAATACGCTTCTTCTGAGACTTGATGTTAGCCACGTGCGGTTCCTTTCGGTGTTTACTATGTGAGGCCTCTTCGCTGAGACACGTTTGAGGCAGTTTTAGAAGTATAGCACGAAGGGGGTACTTTACGCTATTATTTTCCTTATGAATACACAGGATACTTCACATATTCGCAACTTCTCTATTGTTGCGCACATCGATCACGGTAAATCTACCATCAGTGACCGTATTTTGGAGCTTACTCATACCGTTGAAGAACGCGATATGGAGTCACAGCTCTTGGACACTATGGACATTGAACGTGAGCGAGGAATTACCATCAAATCAAACGCTGTCCGCGTCATGTATGACGCAGATGATGGAGAGCGCTATCAGTTCAACCTGATTGACACTCCAGGCCACGTTGACTTTACCTACGAGGTTTCAAGGTCTTTGGCTGCCTGCGAAGGAGCGGTTCTGGTTGTTGATGCAACGCAAGGCGTGGAGGCTCAAACAGTCTCAAACGCCATGCTTGCCATGAACGCTAACCTGGATATTGTTCCCGCAATCAACAAGATTGATCTTCCGTCTGCTCGTCCAGAAGAGGTTCGTGCAGAAATTGAGGATGTTCTTGCAATCCCAGCTGATGATGCCGTATGCGTTTCCGGCAAGACTGGCGAGGGTATCCATGAGCTTCTTGAGGCTTTGGTGTACCTGGTTTCTCCTCCAAAGGGAGATTCTACGGCACCTCTTAAGGCGCTTATCCTTGACTCGTACTTTGACCAGTTCAGAGGTGTTGTAGCTACAGTACGTGTTTTTGATGGCTCAATCAAAGCCGGCGACCAGCTCCTTATGATGCAGGGCTCTACGCCTTTTCTTGTTGAGGAAGTTGGCGCTAAGAGACCTCTTGAGATGGCTGTTGACCAGCTTTCTGTTGGTGAAGTTGGTTATGTGGTAACTGGCCTCAAAGACCCTGAAGCTGTTCGTGTTGGAGATACGCTTACCTATAAGCAAAATCCATGCGCAGAGCCACTGCCGGGTTACCGTGAAGCAAAACCGATGGTATTTACCGGTCTTTTCCCCGTAGATAACAAGCAGTACGAGAACCTCCGTGATGCACTTGATAAACTGCACGTTAACGATCCGTCACTTACGTGGTCACCTGAAACTTCTGTGGCTTTAGGTTTTGGCTTCAGAGTAGGATTTTTGGGCCTTCTCCACATGGAAGTTGTTAAAGAACGTCTTGAGCGTGAGTTTGATCTTGACTTGATTGCTACCAGTCCATCTGTTGACTATCACGTCTATAAGACTGATGGAACTATGATTGAGATTACCAGTCCTCAAGATCTTCCAGAGGTCACTAAGATTGACCGCATTGATGAGCCGTACCTCAAGGCAAAAATTATTGTGCCTCCCGAGTTTGTTGGCACGGTTATGCAGCTTGTTGTTGATCATCGTGGCGTATCTGAGGACATGGTGTATTTGTCTGATAAGTCCGTTGAGATGATTTTTAGTATTCCTCTGGCTGAGCTTATCTTGGACTTCTTTGATCAGCTTAAGAGTAGAACTAAAGGCTATGCCTCACTTGACTATGAGTTTGATTCGTATCGCACTTCTGACCTGGTTAAGCTTGATATCTTGCTTGCTGGAGACGTCGTTGATGCGCTTTCGTTTATTGTTCACAAAGACAAAGCATATGATCTTGCTCGTGGTCTTTGCGACAGATTAAAAGGCATCATTCCTCAGCAGCTCTTTGAAGTTCCTATTCAAGGTGCTATTGGCAATAAAATCATTTCTCGCTCTACCGTTCGCGCACGTAGAAAGGACGTCTTGGCTAAATGCTACGGCGGCGATATTTCCAGAAAGCGCAAACTGCTTGAAAAACAAAAAGAAGGTAAGAAGCGCATGAAGCAGATTGGCTCAGTCGAAGTACCTCAAGAGGCATTCTTGGCTGTTCTCAAGGTTGACGACGAGTAGAAGGTATTTGTGGAGTCGCTTCAAACAATCATTTCAACCTGCGCATCTCAAGCAGG
>CAKARX010000090.1:0-5071 GCA_916720745.1 uncultured Atopobium sp. | reverse complement strand
CCTCTTTCCAGCTTCTCTACTGTGGAGTCCTCGCAATATTTCATTAGAATGGACTATGTGAATATTTCATCTGACAGCCCCTTAAGGAGGAGCACATGGCAGAGTTTGTCTATCAGATGTACAAAGCCCGCAAAGCAGTTGGCGAGAAGGTCATTCTTGATGACGTCACCGTCGGCGTGTACCCAGGCGCAAAAATCGGCGTCGTGGGACCAAACGGCATGGGAAAGTCTACGCTGCTCAAGGTTATCGCCGGCATGGAGGACGTCTCTAACGGTGAGGCTAAGCTCACCCCAGGTTACACGGTTGGTCTGCTCCAGCAGGAGCCACCGCTGGATGAAACCAAAACAGTCAAGGAGAACATCGAGCTCGCCTTCGGTGACCTGCTTGCCAAGATCGCGCGCTTCAACGAGATCGGCGTTGAGATGGGCAATCCTGACGCTGATTTTGACGCGCTGATGGCAGAAATGGGCCAGCTCCAGACCGAGATTGACGCAGCTAACGGCTGGGATTTGGACAGCCAGCTCTCTCAGGCCATGGACGCGCTGCAGTGCCCGGACCCAGATTCTCCCGTCACCCATCTCTCTGGTGGCGAGAAACGCCGTGTAGCCCTGTGTCGTCTGCTTCTCGAAGCACCTGACCTGCTGCTTCTTGACGAGCCCACCAACCACCTTGATGCGGAGTCGGTGCTCTGGCTTGAGAAGTTCCTGCATGATTACCCCGGCGCTGTCATGGCCGTCACGCATGATCGCTACTTCCTCGACGACGTCGCTGAGTGGATCTGCGAGGTTGACCGCGGACAGCTTTATCCTTACGAGGGAAACTACTCAACTTACCTGGAGAACAAGGCAGCTCGCCTTGAGGCTCAGAACCAGCAGGACGCCAAGCGCGCAAAGAAAATGCGCGCTGAGCTGGAGTGGGTTCGTTCGTCTCCTAAGGCTCGCCAGGCAAAGAACCGCGCACGTCTTGACCGCTACGAGCAGATGGAAGCAGAGGCTCGCGCGTCCAAGAAGCTCGACTTCACCGAGATCCAGATTCCTGTTGGTCCGCGCCTAGGCCAGAAAGTCCTGGAAGCCGACCACATCCACAAAGCCTTTGGAGACCGCGTTCTTATCGACGACCTCTCGTTCAGCCTGCCAAGAAACGGCATTGTTGGCGTGATTGGCCCTAACGGCGTTGGCAAGTCCACGCTGTTCAAAGCTATTGTCGGCCAGGAGGAGCTTACCTCTGGCACGCTTGAGATCGGCGAGACAGTCCAGATATCTTACGTTGACCAGCTCAGGCAGGGAATCGACCCAGACAAAACTATCTGGGAGGTTGTCTCTGATGAAAACGACTTCATCAAGGTGGGGGACACGGAGATTCCAAGCCGCGCCTATGTGGCCAGCTTTGGCTTCAAAGGACCTGATCAGCAGAAGCGTGCTGGCGTTCTTTCTGGTGGCGAGAGGAACCGTCTAAACCTTGCTCTTACGCTCAAGCAGGGTGGAAACCTCCTGCTTCTGGACGAGCCTACCAACGACCTCGATATTGAGACGCTGGAAAGCCTTGAGGATGCACTTGAGCGCTTCCCAGGATGCTCGGTGGTAACCAGCCACGACCGTTGGTTCTTGGACCGCATTGCTACGCACATCCTTGCGTGGGAGGGCGACGACGAGAACCCAGGTAAGTGGTTCTGGTTTGAGGGTAACTTTGAGGCTTACCAGGCAAATCGTATCGAAAGACTTGGTCAGGAGGCTGCTCGCCCTCATCGCATTCACCGCAAGCTCACCCGCGACTAGCGCATAGGCGGCACAAGCGCAGCGTACAGCAAGCGCAGCGTACACAAACAGGAGATAAAAATAGTAACTATTTTTATCATTAAGATTTTGTGTGACCTGTCTAAGTGACTCACAAGTGGGTATCAAAAATGAGAAGTCAAAGGGCTTCTCATTTTTTGTGGAAAAGAAATGTTATGAGGAAAGAGAAGAACATGGCACTTGATTCAAGCGTTGGCAACATTCTTAACCAGCAGATTAACAAAGAGTTCTATTCCGCTTATCTGTATCTAACCTTTGCAGACTTTTATGAGGAGCAGGGCCTTAAGGGCTTTGCAAACTGGTATGTTATCCAGTCTCAGGAGGAGCTTGCTCACGCACGTATTCTCCGCCGTTACCTGCTTGATAACGATTGGACTCCAACCATGGAGGCAATTGCAAAGCCTGACCTTACCTTTACCAAGGTAGTTGAGCCAATTAAGGCAGCATACGAGCACGAGCAGTTCATTACTGCAAGCATTAACGAGTGCTATGCCGTTGCTCAGAAAGCAAACGATTTCCGTACTATGCAGCTGCTTGACTGGTACGTTAAGGAGCAGGGCGAGGAAGAGGCAAATGCTTCCGACCTTCTCAAGGCAGTCGAGCTCTTTGGTGGAGATCCAAAGAACCTGTATGACCTTGACCGCGAGAACGCTGCTCGCGTCTTTGTTGCTCCAACTATGCCAATGTAAGCAGCGACTTGTACGCAGTTTGCAGCGCTTGTACGCAGCTTCTTCGCAGCTTATACGCTAGAGCGGAGTTTCAATAGCCTCTGATTTGTTTGAAGAGGAACTTGATAGTTCAGCAAAGATGGCACCGCCTATGATGCAGGCGGTGCCTATTATTTTGAGAAGACCAAAAGGCTCGCCAAGGATAAGTGCCGAGAAAATAACTGCAGATAGCGGCTCAAGGTAGCCAAAGACTGCCACGCGCTGAACTGGAATCTTGGTAAGTTGTGGGAAATACAAAAATGATCCAAGGCCTGTGTTAAAGAGGCCGATGGTCAAAACGGCAAGCCAATTTACCGATGCTGGATCCGCGGGCAGCTCAATGCCATGGAATACAACAGTAACCAGAGCAACAATAGCGCAGCCAATGCCCAGTTGAATGCTGGTGCCTTCAATACCAGAAACATCTTTGAGCTGCCTGTTACAAATAACCATAACAGCGTAAAGAACAGCAGAGAGAGCGCCTAGAAGAAGGCCAGCTGGCGAGAGGTTCAGTCCAACTCCATAGCCAATAATAAGGGCTGCTCCAATAACAACTACAAGAAATCCAAGTATCTTTTTAGCAGTGAGTTTCTCGCCAAATAAAAGGGGAGAGAGCGCCATTACAATAACGGGACCGCAGTAATACTCAAGTGTTGCGATTCCAACGCCTACCAGGTGATACGCCTCAAAAAGGAAGGTCCACTGAAGACCCAAGGCAATGCCTGATCCAACGAGCGCCTGGAAGTCCTTGGGGTAGTTTTGAATGGTAAAAGCCTCTTTTTGTACAAGCTTAACCACGAGCAAAAAGAGCGTTCCCAAAAGCATACGGAAGAAGACAATTTGGTAGCTAGGAAGATTGATGAGGCTTGCAACGATTCCATTAGAACCGCAGATGATAAGCGCAATTAGGTAGAGCACGGTAGGTTTAAACGTGGCGTCTCTCATCGGCTACTCGCAAATTTCTGTATCCACGGGCTGTGGAATTCTGTCGTTACAAATTACCTGGTAGAACAGTTTTTCTTGCTCCCGTTGATCGGAGGTCTGACCAAGTATCCACATAGTTTTTGCAACCAGGGCTTCGGTAGTCATATCGTCTCCAGAGAGAACGCCGGGCATATCTTGATAGGTTCTACCAACCTCATATACCCCCAGGTCAAGTCCTTCTTCTGGAACTTGTGTGGTGATAACTACGGTGCGACCAGACGCAATCCAATCGGTGATAGCTTCTTCGTAAGAGCCATCGTATGAGGGGATGCCGCCAATACCAAAGGTTTCAAGCACAATGGCGTCGTAGTCATTTTTCAGAAGGTAGAAGATAGATGGATTAAGCTCGGGGGTTAGTTTAAGCACAATGACACGCGTATTGAGCGTTTCATAGGTTGTAAGACCGCCATCTACCTGCTCTTCATTTGGCGCACTACGAATAATCTTGTTGCCACGGATGTGTGCAAGCGGTGGATAATTCATGCTCGTAAATGCATTGAAGCTCAGTGTGCGCTGTTTATGAGCGCGGGTGCCGGCAATAACCTCGTTGCCAAAAACTACCACAACTCCAGCGCTTCTGTCGTCGAGTGCGTAGAGAACGGAGTGGTAGAGGTTAAGTTTGGCGTCGGTAAATGGATTTGCCATTGGCTGTTGAGAGCCTGTGAGCACAATGGGTTTCTCGCTATTTTGAATAAGGTAGGAGAGGGCAGCAGCGGTATATGCCATGGTATCGGTGCCGTGAAGGATAATAAAGCCGTCGTAGGCATCGTACGACTCAATAATGGCATCTCTAATCTGAAGCCAGTTTTGAGGACGCATATTAGTGCTGTCGATATTCATGACTTGTTTGAAATCAAATTCGCAGAGGTCATGAACAAGAGGGACGTTGGCTAAAAGCTCTTCTCCTGAAAGTGAGGGAGCCAAGCCCGATTCAGTGGAAACAGAAGCAATAGTTCCTCCTGTTGCCATCAGTAAAAGTTTCTTCACACGTCCCCCATGAACTCCAATTGTGCAGACTTTACAGAAAATCAGTCTGTATAGCGCTTTATTGTAACGGGATAGATGCTTTTCAAGGCGAGAAAAGCAAAGTCGGTGTATTCTTTTTTCGGTAAACGAATCTTTTAGCAAGGATTGTTGATGGCAGAGAACAACCTCTTTGGTTTTGGTAAGAAAAAGCGTCCAGCTCAAGTTCCACCTACTGTCTCTCGTAATGGGGAGTCTTCTACCTCTCCACGTGCGGTACGAGGTCGTCACGCAGCTGTTGGAAGCCGTGCACAGGCGCAGCGTAGGATGACGCAAGATCGCCCAACAAATCCCGTTAACCATGCCCGTGCAGATGCCGCCCGTGCACGTGGTCGAGCAAGAACTGCTTACGGCAATCACTATGGTACGCTCAACCCCAGAGATGAAGCTCAGGCAGCATATGCGGCTAGAAGACGTCGTTCTTCTCGCATGAGACTGGGTCGTGTGGCGCTAGCGGTATTGCTTGCAGCCATCATCTTGTGGGTAGTGCTTACGCTGGTAAGTTCATGTAGCCCAGGAGGCGCTTTTGCGCATGCTCAGGCGCTTGATCCTACCGTTACCCTG
>CAKARX010000089.1:0-5103 GCA_916720745.1 uncultured Atopobium sp. | reverse complement strand
CAGACTGGTCAGAGCCCTGCATCCGGTTCTTCCGAGTCGTATGCCAGCATTTTTGCAGAGTATGCCCTCAAGCGCGCAAAGACTGACCCAAAGTTCTTGGTGCTTATGTCGGCTGTTCCTGGCCTGCTTGGCCTTACGCAGGAACGTCGAGAAGAGCTGGGAAAGCACTACCTTGACGTGGGCATTGCCGAGGAAACCGCAGTTGCAATGGCTTCCGGCGCAGCTCACGCCGGCGCGCACGTGGTTTGGGGCTCAAGCGCAACCTTCATCCAGCGCACCTACGACCAGCTGACCCAGGACCTGGCGCTCAACCAGAATCCTGCGGTTATCGTGGGCTCCGGCTCCATTAGGGGTTTGATGGCCGCCACCCACCAGGGCCTTAGCAGCATTTCCATGATCGCAAACATCCCTAACATGGTGTTCCTCGCGCCGTCCAACGCCGAGGAGTACGTTGCCATGCTCGACTGGGCACTTGACCAGGACAAACACCCCGTCTACATCGCAATCCCTTCCGGTCCCGTGGTCCACGCCGAGGGTCCCGTCCGCACAAATTTCGACAACCTCAACACCTACGAGGTCACGCGCCAGGGCTCCAAGGTGGCCGTTCTTGCCTTGGGCGATTTCTACGACCTTGGCGAGAAAACCGTCGAGGCCCTTAGTTCCACCTTGGGAATTGAAGCCACGCTGGTCAAGCCATACTTTGCCTCTGGCATCGACCAAAATCTGCTCGACAACCTGGTAAAAGACCACGACGTCATCGTGACCATTGAAGACGGTATTATCGAAGGCGGTTGGGGACAGAATATCGCTAGCTACCTGGGAACTTCTTCTGCGCGCGTGCTGAACTACGGCGTCAAGAAGGCCTTCTACGACCGCGTCAACATCGCAGAGCTTATGCGAGAAAGTCATCTGGAGCCTGAGCTTATTGCCGCAGATGTTAAGCAGGTGCTGGGTCTGTAGGCGCCGCATCGCCGCCCTGGCGCAAGCCGCGCCTGCGCTCGCAACACATCAAAACCGCAACAAAAAAGAGGGGCCGCATCTGCGGTCCCTCTTCTGTATCAAGCGAATGTGCTGTTGCGATGCCCTATTGCGACCTGCCGCTCGGGCGTACCTTGCGGCACGCCGTTGCGTCGCAACCTGCGGCTAAAAGCTTAAGCCTTAAGAGCGCGGCCCATAGCGTCAGCCTGAACGATAGCTGCATAGAGCTCGTCAGGAGTGACGTCGCCAGCAAGGTTGTGGATGGTCTCGCCAGGAACGCAAGCAGCCTCAGCTATCTTCTTGATCTGCTCGTCAGTGGTGATGCCAACCTCCTCGAGGGTAGTTGGAAGACCAACCTCAAGGCAGAAGTCCTGGACCTCGTCGAACTCCTCCTGAGGAACGCCCTCAAGAACAAGCTGGACCAGGGTACCAAAAGCAACGCAGTTGCCGTGAGGTGCGCTGTGGCCACCAAGGGAGGTGAGGCCGTTGTAGAAGGAGTGAGCTGCTGCGCAGTTAACGTTGTCAGCGCCGACACCACTCATGTAGACGGTTGCCTCGCAGATAGCCTCAAGAGCTGGGGTTACAACGTTGTTCTCGCAAGCCTTAATTGCCTGTGAACCGTAATCGCGAAGAGTGAGGTAGCACTCCTTAGCAATTGCCATACCAACGCGGGTAATGCCGGTTCCCTCGAGGGAAGGAGACTCGGTGCGGATGGATGCGCGGCCCTCAAAGTAGGTGCCCAGTGCGTCGCCCATGCCTGCTACCAGGAAGGAAACAGGTGCGTTAGCGATGATCTGGGTGTCGACCATAACTGCATCTGGGTTCTGTGGGTAGAAGAGGTACTTGTCAAAGGAACCGTCATCGTTGTAAATAACGGAGAGGCCGGTGCATGGAGCGTCGGTAGCTGCAACGGTAGGGAGAATAACGATGCGCTTACCAGCGTAATATGCGGTTGCCTTTGCAGTGTCAACAGCGCTGCCGCCGCCGATAGCGACGACTACGTCGATGTTGTCCTCCTCGACGATAGCCTTCATGCGGTTAATCTCGCCGTTGGAAGAAATGCCGCCGAAGACCTCATAGCGACGGTAGTAGTCGCCCTTGCCCTCGAAGCTCTGCTCGATCATGTCGTGGGTTGCTTTGTAGCCGCTGTTAGAGCAAACAAACAGGAAGCGCTTTCCCATGTAGCCCATCTCTTTTTCGAACTCGAGACAAGCATTTTTGCCCTGAACATACTTCAGTGGCTCACGCATTGCGCGTAGCATTTTCATAGGTTCCCCTCTCCGGATACGTTTTAGACCTATGTAATTTATGTTAGCACTGTCAAAAGAACATAACAGCAAGGAAAATATTTCTGTGGAAGCAATATTTTCTGGTTTTGCTCACTAAAGCAGTAAGGCAGTTGGAAGTAATTCTATTTAGAAATCTTATAATAGGGAGAAATAAGAATAGGGGATAGGGATGATCTAAAGAGGAAATGAATGTTTGAAGGAAAGCTAGAAACAGCAGAAAAAAACATTCTGTTCTACAAATGGTCAAATTATATTAATTCAAGCGTTCTGATTTGGACCATCTTAACTCTCTATTATCTTTGGCGTGGTTTAAGTTATTTTGATATTGCACTAGTCCAGAGTGTTGGCGCAATAGCTACAGCAGTACTTGAGATTCCAACGGGTTGGATATCTGATCGTCACGGACATCATATTGTTTTAAAAATTGCTTCTTTTTCTAGACTTGCGGCAATAGTGACTTTAACCTTTGCAAATAGTTTTTTATTGATGGTAGTTTCTGAATTGTTCTTTTCTTTAGCAAGTGCGTCGCAGTCAGGAGCTGGAAGTGCTTTTCTTTTCGAGGCAACGAGTGCAAATTCTGGTATGGATAGGAAGAATGGAGCATATGCTCTAATTCTTTCAAAAATGACAGGAACTCAGTCAATCATTAGAATTACTGTTCGTTTAATAGCTCCTGTTCTTTTTAGTATTAATCCTTTGATTCCTTTCGTTATTTCAATCTTTATATATTTTCTTGGTCTATTAGTCACTTTGGAATTTAAAGAAAATGATGTGAGCCCTAATAGAAGAGACAATTGCTTACCAGAAGAAGATGGATTTATAAGGACTAGAACTAGTAAATTGGATCTGAAAGAGTCTGTACAGACGTTTTTTCAGGAACTTATAAAGATTGTGAAAACTAATACTTTTATTTCCCTTTGTATAGTCTCAGCAATTTCATTGATTTTAGTTAGTAATTACAGCCAGTTTATTGCCCCAAATTTAACCAGTATGGGATTTGATATAAAGTTCTTAGGAATCGTTACCGCTGCTGCAAGTTTAGGCGAGTTTTTTGGTTCAAGGCTTACGGCAAAGATAGTAAGAACATTTAAAGATTCTCATAAGAAATCTGCTGAAGATAGTATTGCGTTTTCAGGAAACGTAGAATTTCTCGTTATTTTAGCTATTCTTTCCGTGATTGCGATCTTGATGTTATGCGCTGGGCTAATCCCAAGTATATACGTATGTATTTTTACTTATGTAGCGATTAATTTATTTTCAACCACTTTAAGTATTTTGATAAACAATCAAATGAATTTAATCGCTGAAGAGAATAATCGCGCAACATTACTCTCCGTATCAAATCAGATTGAAGAAATCGCATCAGTGGTTTCGGATCCATTAATTGGAATTGCCTTAGACTTTTCAGGATTTGGAACAACTTATGTTGGTTTAGGCTGTATTACTCTTGTGGTAATAGCCCTTATTTTTACTATCCATTACAGGAAATATAGATAGTCATAACCTCAACTTCTCATAATCTATTGGGTTAAAGTTATCTGGAAAGTTTACGTGAACATACACTCACCAGCCGGCAAATGATATTCTTGTAGTGTCAAATTTTCGCACTGTGGTCTTTGGAGGACACATGCTTAGTTCTGTCGAAATCAAACCCGATGTCTACTTTGTAGGCGCCCTTGACTGGAACGCTCGCGAGTTCCACGGCTACACCACTGAGCAGGGCATTACCTACAATGCATACCTTATCCTGGACGAGAAGGTCACGCTCATTGACACCGTCAAGCGCCCATTCTCCGAGGAGCTGGTCGAGCGCATCAAGAGCATCATCGATCCAGCAAAGATTGACGTTCTGATCTGCAACCACATTGAGATGGACCACTCCGGCAGCGTTCCTCGCATTCTGGAGCTCGCGCCAAACGCCGAGGTCTACGCAAGCGCACCTCAGGGCGTCAAGGAGCTCAAGGCTTTCTATGGCGAGAACATCAACGTCAACGGCGTAAAGACGGGCGATACGCTCAACATTGGTAAGCGCACCCTGACCTTCGTGCAGACCCCAATGGTCCACTGGCCAGACAACATGGTCACGTATTCCGACTACGATAAGATCCTCTTCTCCAACGACGCATTTGGCCAGCACTACGCTTCAAGCACCCGCTTTGAGGACGAGTCTGACTACTGCGAGGTTATGAAGCAGGCTCGAAAGTACTATGCAAACATCGTTCTCCCTTACGGTCGTCAGGCTGACTCTGCTGTTACCGCAGTTAAGGGCATTGGTCTGGAGAACATCGATATTATCGCCCCAGCTCACGGCGTTGCATGGCGCTCCCACATTGCCGACATCATCTCCAAGTACGAGGAGTGGACTACCGGCAAGCTTGAGGAGAAGGCCCTGGTTGTGTATGACTCCATGTGGGGTTCAACCGACAAGATGGCTCACGCTCTCCTTGACGGTTTCCTGGCCGAAGGCATTCCTGCCCAGCTCATCGACCTCAAGGAGACTCACATCTCCAACGTCATGTATCACTTCTTGGATTCCAAGTATGTCTGCGTTGGTTCGCCTACGCTGAACTCTAAGTTCCTGCCTACCGTTTCTTCCTTCCTGACCTATATGAGCGGTCTTTCGCCAAAGAATGACCACCGTATTGGTTTTGCGTTTGGCTCTTACGGCTGGGCTCCACTTGGACCAAAGATGGTCCAGGCCGAGCTTGAGGCAGCAGAGTTCACCATGCCACTGCCTGTTCACGCTATCGGCTGGATTCCTTCCGATGAGGACCTGGACGCCGTTCGTGCGCAGGTCAAGGACCTTGTCGAGGCTGGCAAGCAGCTCTAATCTAGC
>CAKARX010000088.1:0-5109 GCA_916720745.1 uncultured Atopobium sp. | reverse complement strand
ACCAGGTGTTTGTTGCGCTTGGTGTCTCCTGCATCATCACTTTGGTCTTAATGCCACTCTTTATCAAACTGATGAAGAAAGAGGGAGTAGGTCAGCAGGTTCGCGCTGACGGCCCTCAGCAGCACCTGGTTAAGCAGGGCACTCCTACTATGGGTGGTGTTGTTATGCTGGTTAGCATTGTGCTGACTTGTATTGCGCTTGCCCAGTGGAACACCGATCTCATTCTTGCCATGGCAGCGATGCTGCTTACAGGCTCGCTGGGTCTTCTGGACGATATTGAGTCCGTTGCCCACGGTAGAAGCCTTGGCCTCACCGCATCTCAGAAGATGGCGGGACTCATTACGATCTCAGTGGCATTTTGCCTGGCGGCAGTCAATATTTGGGGCATTACGCCCATTATTGCGTTCCCCGGTGGCCTTGAAATCAACCTGGGCATCCTCACTACTACCGTCAATTTAGGTGGAAATGTAATTTCTATCCCTTGGCTGTACCTGTTCTTTGTCTTTTTGCTCATGGCAGGCCTCTCCAACGCTGTCAATTTGACTGACGGCCTTGATGGCCTGGCCGGTGGCTGCGTTATGGTTGTCATGATTTTTATGGCGGCGGTAGCTTTCCGCTATGGCGAGAGTAGCCTTGCTGTTTTTGCCGCATCTATCGCCGGTGCTTGTATTGGTTTTTTGTGGTTTAACAGCTATCCTGCAAGCATTTTTATGGGCGATACCGGCTCTCTTGCCTGGGGTGCTGCTTTTGCGGCTCTGGCTGTTCTTACCAAGACGGAGGTAGTTTCCCTGGTCATGGGCGGTCTTTTTATCATCGAGGCACTGTCCGTTATCATTCAGGTTGTCAGCTACAAGGCAACTAAAAAGCGCGTATTCTTGATGGCTCCACTGCATCATCACTTTGAGAAACTTGGCTGGAACGAGACAAAAGTTGTCTTTAGGTTCTGGATTATCTCAGGCGCCTTTGCTGCTCTGGGATTTGCCCTGTACTTCCAGCTTCATTAAAGATATTGCTCTAGGAAAGGATCGCTTGCGTGTCGCTTCTAGAAACACTCGGAAATGTTTGCGTTCTTGGTTTTGGTAAGACCGGAGTCTCTGTCTGCACGTATTTATTGCAGCAGCCAGAGGGTCGTGTGTCTTCCGTAACTCTTGTGGGCGGCGCAGATGCTACTGTTGGTGAGAAGGTCCAAGAGCTTGCAGACTCAGGCGTACAGGTACAATGCGGCTCCGATCAGGTTAAGGGTACCTTTGACCTAACTATTGCATCTCCTGGTATTCCAGATACTTCTGAGCTGTTCGTCAGTGCAAAGGCAGCTTCTAAGCAAATTATGGGCGAGCCAGAGTTTGCCTATCAAGAGAGCCCTTCACAGTGGATTGGTATTACCGGCACAAACGGTAAAACTACTACCACAAGCTTGACCACGTCTATTTTGCAGTATGCAGGTCTTGATGCAAGCGCTGTTGGCAATATTGGCCTAACTATTACGGACCAACTTGCAGAGAGAAAGCCTAAGAGCTGGTTTGTAGCAGAGCTTTCAAGCTTTCAGCTTGCTACTACTCAAAAATTGCATCCTCACGTTGCGATGCTTTTAAACATTACGCCGGATCACCTTGAGTGGCATGGTTCACTCGAGGCGTATGCAGCAGCTAAAGAGAAGATTTTTGCCAACCTTGATGCAAATGACCTGGCAATTGTTTCTGACTTGGATGAGTTTTGTCAGGACGTGTCTTCTCGCCTTGAGGCTCGCGGCATTGCCGTATGCCATCTTGCTCAGACAGATCCCGGTACGCAAAACGCCGCCTTTGTACGCAATGGAGCGCTGGTAGTCAGGCTATCTGGTAGAGAGATGGAGCTTGTAGCAGCTGATGCACTCCACATTAGGGGAGCGCACAATGCACTCAACGCTCTTGCTGCAGCTGCATGTGGCTTATTCCTGGGACTTGATATTGTTTCTATTAGGCATGCCCTGTTTGACTTTATGCCGCTTGAGCACAGAATTGAGCCAGTTGATACGGTTAATGGTGTTTTGTACGTTAACGATTCCAAAGCAACAAACACTGATTCAGTTGAAAAATCATTAACTTCGTTCCCAGGCAAAGACATTATTTTGCTACTTGGCGGTCACGATAAGGGCACAGAGCTTGATGAGTTTGCTCAGAAGGTGTCCACTACCTGTGCATACGCAATCTGCTTTGGAGAGGCAGGTCCTCGCTTTGCAGAGGCGCTTCGCCGCGTTTCTGGCGGCCATGCAGAAGTGGTAGAAGAGCCTCATATGCATGAAGCTTTTGACCGTGCGGTAGAGCTTGCTCGTCCAGGTTCTGTAGTGCTTCTCTCACCAGCATGTTCCTCATTTGACGAGTTCACAGGCATGGCTCAGCGTGGTCGTGTCTTTAAACAGCTGGTGGCAGATCTTGCTCAAAAAGAGAGCGGTCGATAATGGCTACCAGCAGAAACAGAACAGGGGAGCGCGCGCAGCAACCACGTACTTCTCGCCAGAGGTCTTCTGAGCGCTCACAGACTAAAGGTCGCTTTGGAGCTATTCCAGAGCGTTTTATGCAGCCTAGGCTGGTGCTTCTGGTGTCAACGGCAATTCTTGTTTGCTTTGGCCTGGTTATGATTTACTCTGCATCCTCAATTTCTGCGATGACTTCTGAGGATATGGGCTATAACCCCTTCTATTACGTGCAACGCCAGCTTGGCTTTGCTGCGGCAGGAGTTGCGTTAGCGTTTATTGTTTCTCGCATTGATTACCGAGCAGTAGTAAGAAACTTCCAGGTACCTATCTGGATTGTGACCATCGGAATGCTGGCAATTATTTTTACTCCTATTGCTGGCGCCGACGCATATGGTGCAACTCGTTGGATTTCAATTGGACCGTTTTCTTTCCAGCCGTCTGAGTTTGCAAAGATCACCATCTTAATTTCTGTCTCGTACCTGGCTCAGCAGTACTTTATTGATCAGACCATAGATCAGATGGAGTTCTTTAAAAAGTTTGCTATTGCCGCGCTTGTGCCGCTGGTGCTTATCTTGGCTCAGCCAGATAAGGGCTCTACGCTGATTATTGTGGGAACACTTTTGGTCATTGGCTACCTAGCTGATGTTGACCGAAGGGTTTTGGCAACTATTGCTGTTGCTGGCTTTATTGGCTTTGCGTTCTTATCTCTTAAAGATGATTATTCTCGTGCCCGCGTTGTGACCATGCTCAACCCTTGGGCTGATTATTACGGCGCAGGTTATCAGCTTGCACAGGGCTTTTATGCCTTTGGCTCTGGCGGTATTTTTGGTGTTGGCTTTGGTTTTTCTCGCCAGAAATATTCCTATCTTCCTATGGCTCATAATGACTTTATTTTTGCGGTCATTGGAGAAGAGCTGGGCTTTATTGGCGTTTTGGGTCTTTTGGCAGTATTTGGCGCCCTGGTATGGGCAGGCTTTAAGATTGCTCGCTATGCGCCAGATTTGACCGGCAGGCTTATTGCTGCAGGTTGTACCTCTATGTTTATCATTCAGGCCTTTGTCAACATCGGTGGTGTTTTGGGCCTTCTGCCTCTTTCTGGTAAGCCTCTTCCGTTTATCTCATACGGCGGCTCAACCATCATGTCCAGTATCTTGATGGTTGGACTTTTGATGTCTGTTTCAAGGCAGTCAAGGCTTCCAGAAACCGAGTACGATAGGCAGCGTGCGTCTTGGAGCATAGCCGAAGAGCAAGATACCTTTGATGCTCCAGGTTTTGCTGGTCTTACCATGGTTGATGGTGGGGTAGGAGTAGGCATGCCACTCCCACGTTCTTCTCGCCCCAAGAGCAGCGCTCAGAGCTCCGCACGTCCTTCACGAGGCGTTTTGCGCTCAAGAGATGACGATGCCCCTCAAGGCCGTATTACAACAGACGCTTCCGGTAGGCGCAGAATTGATTTGGGACCTTCTGCATCGGACAGGCTTCGTGGAAATAGCACCAGGCCTCGTCGATAGCTGATTTCTAGGAGATGGATTGCATGGCAGAACAGAAGAAACTCTCTGTTGCAATTGCTGCAGGTGGAACCGCAGGTCACATTAACCCAGCTCTGGCTCTGGCTGAGGAGCTCCGTGAGCGTGGTCACCAGGTTACGTTTTACGGTCAGCCCAATAAGCTTGAGGGTACGCTGGTGCCTGAGGCAGGATTTGAGCTGGTACCTATCCATGTAAATGGCTTTGATCGCAGGCGCCCTTGGACGCTCATTAGCGCGGCATACAATCTTGAGCGCGCAAAGTCACAGCTGCACAAGCGTTTCAGAGAGCAGGGAGCTCCTGATGTTGCCATTGGCTTTGGAGCCTATGTTGAGCTGCCTTTGCTTCAACTTTGCGCAAAGCTACACATCCCCTATTTGATTCACGAGCAGAACTCGGTAACAGGTCTTGCTAATCGCGTTTCTGCTGGTAAAGCTTCTAAGGTATGCATTGCCTTCCCAGAGGCTCGCAAGGCTTTTGAGGGACGCGTTAAAGCTCAGGACACCATTGTGGTTACCGGAAATCCTGTACGTAAGAGTGTTCTTTCTGCTGACAGAGCCGCCTCGAGGCAAGAGTTGGGTATTGCAGACAATCAGACATTGCTGCTTATCTTTGGCGGTAGTTTGGGTGCTCGTAGTATCAACGAGACGTTTGCTGCGCTTAAGCAGGAGCTTCTTGCCCGTCCTAACCTTCGCATCATCCAGTCAACAGGCCAGAAGCTCTACGACGAGGTTGTCTCGCTTATGAAGCTTTCTGACGAGGAGGCTGCTCGCTGGGAGGTTAAGCCTTACATTTCCAATATGGGTGCCATGCTTGCAGCAGCTGACCTGGTAGTTTCTCGTTCTGGAGCATCCTCTGTGGCCGAGATTGCAGCGCTTGAGCTCCCCAGCATTTTGGTGCCGTACCCTTTGGCAACAGCAGATCATCAGACTACTAACGCACACCTGTTGTCGGATGCGGGAGCAGCTATTCTGGTGCCAGATAACCAGGTGGGCACCACGACCTTCTCGACAGCTCTGTTTGAGCTGGTGGATAACGCGGACCAGCGCAAAAAGCTCTCTGAGGCAGCCGCTACACTTGACCAGCGCAGCGCCGCATCTCTTGTGGCTGACGCTGTGGAAAGTGCCG
>CAKARX010000087.1:0-5205 GCA_916720745.1 uncultured Atopobium sp. | reverse complement strand
CCGCGCTTCTCAAGAAAGTCCAGGTCACGTCTGATAGTCAAAGAGGAGACCTCAAAGTGATCAGCAAGCTCTAAAACACTTGCCTGTCCTTCTTTTTCTAGCAGCTCAGTAATTGCCTCGCGACGCGAATCTACGTAAGCCTTACTCCTCTTCATAAATGCCCTCCCTTTATGAGCAACATTTTTTCTTTGAATGTTCATTCATCAATAAAATAGAACATCAGAAGAAGGATATCAAGATATTTCGGAAAATAATAGTGTAAATATATATGAATGTTTTAGATTATAAAAAATTTAACATATAAACTTTACATGGGATAATAGAAGGCGCTTCGATTACGTTCATAAAAACATGAACATTTGTATAGCTACTTGGACAAAAGATGCGCTGAAAAAATATGAACAACTTTGATTACTGTTTTAGTAAAATTGATTGAAGTTAAGAACGTTTCGTGGCATATTATCAAGTTATTAAGACTTGTCATGAGGCGGCTTTGGGCCAATGTGTCTCATTAAGAGAAAGGCAAGGTGGTACTGTGTTAAGTGATCTCCTTACCGAAGACCTGGTGCAGCTCAATGTTGTAGCTTCTAACTGGGAAGATGCAATTAGAAAATCTGCACAACCACTCGTTGATAACAAAAAAGTAACTGAGGGCTATGTTGATGACATCATTAAAGGTGTCAACGAACTTGGCCCTTATATTGTTATTACCGAGCATGTTGCTCTTCCTCACGCACGTCCTGAGTCCGGCGCACTTGAGCCTGCAGTAGGCATTACCGTACTTAAGGATTCTGTTGAGTTTGGTAGCAAAGACAACGATCCAGTTAAGTTTCTTTTCCCACTTGCAGCAAAAGATAGTGAAGGCCACCTTAGCGCCCTTCAGTCTCTTGTTGAATTGCTGAGTGATCCTGATTTCTTTGCTCAGCTTGAAAAAGCTCAGTCACCAAAAGATGTTGTGGACCTTGTCCACGCAAAGGAAGGTAGGTTGTAATGGCTGATAAGAAGTTCCACGCACTGGTTTGCTGCCGTGCAGGTATGGGTTCTTCCATGATGCTCAAGATCAAGATTGACCAGGTCATCAAAGAGAATGATCTTCCAATCGAGACTGAGCACGGTAATCTGGATTCCCTGATTGGTTTCAATGGCGATCTTGTCATCACCATGTCTGACCTCACCGATGAGCTCAACGCTGACGATCGCGTTCCTTCTGCAGTTGGTATTACCAACATTGTCGACAAGGCAGAGATGAAGGAGAAGCTCACCGCTTGGCTCGCAGAGCACAACGCATAAGCTCCCCTTTGTATCTTTTTGGCGGGAGTTTCTCGTCATACGCAACACTGGTTGCCTTTGGCGAGAAGCTCTCGCCAAACCTTTGACAAGAGGTACTTGTCACTTGATTTAGAGAACTTATCTGAGTAGGTTCGTCGGTTTATTTGCTGAAAGGGATTTAAGCATGCTCAATGCAATTCTCATGCAGCTCAGAGATACAGCCGTCATCATGGGCATTATTGCTCTTGTCGGCCTCTTGCTGCAGAAGAAGTCCGCTGTGGACGTCTTCTCCGGAACTGTGAAGACCATTATTGGCTTCATGATCTTCAACATTGGTTCTAGCGCTATGTCTGCTCAGGTCAACATCTTCAGCGATATGTTTAGTCGTGCATTCGCTGTTAAGGGTGTTGTAACCCAGGTTGAGGTCGCAACTGCTCTTGCACTGAATACCTATGGTACTGAGGTTGCTCTTGTAATGGTCCTTGGCTTCATCATGAACCTTGTGTTTGCCAAGATTACCCCATTCAAGTCCGTCTTCTTGACTGGTCAGCACTTCCTGTACTTCTCCTGCGTACTCGCACTGGTCTTCATTGCTCTTGGTCTCCCAATGTGGGTCACCATTGTTCTTGGTGGTGTCATCCTCGGCTTCTGCGGTGCTGCACTACCTTCGTTGTGCCAGCCATTCGTCAACAAGCTTGTTGGTGGAGATTCCATCGCAATCGGCCACTTCAACTGCATCGGTTATGCTTTCTCCGGTTACGTTGGAAAGCTCTTTGCTAAGAAGAATGAGGAGGACGGCGAGAAGGAAGCTAAGGAGCTTCCAGAGTTCTTCAAGCTCTTCAAGGACTTTGTCTTCTCCGTTGCTCTCTTCATGATTGTTCTGTTCTACGTTGTTACTATTGCATGTCTTGTCACCGGTCACTTTGGCGACACCCTTGCAAACAACAAGCCATTCACCAGCTACTTTGGTAACGACGTGTGGTGGATTTGGCCATTCCTTGCTGGTCTTCAGTTTGCTGCTGGCATGTCCGTTCTTGTTTACGGCGTCCGTCAGTTCATCGCTGAGATTACCGCTGCATTTGTCGGCATCTCCGAGAAGCTCATTCCAGATGCACGTCCTGCAGTCGACTGCCCTGCAATCTTCCCATTTGCACCAAACGCTGTCATCATCGGCTTCATTGGCTCCTTCCTTGGCGGCCTTGTTGCAATGGCACTTATGGTTGCATTCCACAGCCCAACCATCATGATTCCTGCAGCAGGCATCTGCTTCTTCTCTGGTGGTACTTGCGGCGTTTGTGGTTACGCTTACGGTGGATGGCGTGGTGCTCTTCTTGGCTCCTTCCTGGTTGGTATCTTCCTGACCGCTGGTCCTCTGATTCTCTATCCTGCATTTGCTCAGTTGGGAATTGCAGAGGCATCCTTCCCTAACGTTGACTACAACATCGTTGGTTCTATCATCTACGGCATCGGCTCACTCTTTGGTCTTGCCTAAGCCTAGATTTCTGTAGTACCTACTCAGCTCTACGGTTTCTTAGGGCGCTCGTGGAAAGCCCGCGGGCGCCCTTTTAAAAGCTTCACAACAAGGAAAAACATGGCAGACGAGAAGAACAACAAAAGTGTTACTGAGTCAGTGCTTGGCGATATGTTTGGCCTTAGCGTTGACAAACAGCCTGCTCCAGAGCTTCCCAAAGATCAGTTAGTTCTAGAAGTTCTTGAAGATAGAACTCGTTTGATGGTTCAGGGAATTCTGTACTTGCTCCTGGCGTTTGCTGCTCTTGCTCTGACATTTTTCTTTTGGGTTTACGCCAATGTAAGTGGCAATATTTTGGGTCTTGTTGGTGTTATTGCAGGACTCACCATTACGTGGTTTGCATCACGAGCCATGGGAAAACGCTTTAGTCGTTTTGCCAGCGGTATTCATGTTATTGATTTTGGACAGAAAAACGTATGTATCTTTGCAAAATCCGACAAGAGAAAAGCACTTGTCGTTCCTTATACCAAGATTAAAAGCTACAAACTCATCCGACAGGGCAAGGCGCTCCGCCTACTTCTTGAAGGCGCTTGGGTAAGCCATCCTTCCGGATTTGAATTTGTAGACATTAACCGTCCTTTTATGGCCAACACGCTTGATCAAATTCAAGAGCAGATCGAGCAGCTTATGGCTCAGCACAAGGTCAAAGAGACGCGTTAGCTCAGCATGTGTAAGTGTCTTTGAGCGCTGCCTCATAGACAGATAAGGAGTTGTAATGGCAACTGAAAAAGAGCAGGTTCAGGAGTTTCTCTCCATTGTGGGAAAGTCGCTTCATCAGTATGTAGAGAGCATTGATTTTGATGCGCTTTCCGCAGCTAAAAAGCTTATTTTGGATGCAGAGGCAAAGGGTGGCCGTCTGCACGTAACCGGTATTGGTAAGCCAGGTCACGTCTCTGGTTATGCTGCATCGCTTTTCTCGTCAACCGGAACTCCAACCTACGAGCTTCACGGTACCGAGTGTGTCCACGGATCTGCTGGTCAGACTCGTCCTGGCGACGTGGTCATTGCTATTTCCAACTCCGGCGAGACAGGCGAGCTCAAGGCCACAGTTACCTGCCTTAAGAACGTTGGCGTGCACATTATTGCACTGACCGGAAATCCTAACTCTTGGCTGGCAAACGAGGCAGAGGTTGCCCTTATTGCAGGCGTTGAGCAGGAGGGCGATTCTATGAACAAGCCTCCACGCGCCTCAATTTTGGCTGAGATCATGGAACTTCAGTGCCTCTCTATCCTGCTTCAAAACGAGTACGGCCTTAACCCAGAGCAGTACGTTAAGTGGCATCCCGGTGGAGCTCTTGGCGCGTCCATTCGCGAGGGCAAATAACCCCAGGTAAACACCGTAAAGTATACAGAGGAGTTTGCATGTCAACATTTAAGGGCGTTATTGTTCCTATGGTCACGCCGTTTAACCGCGACGAAGAGCAGTCTATTAACTACGAAGCAGCTGAGCAGCTTCTAGAAAAGCTTATCTCCGAGGACGCTGACGGTATCTTTACGTTTGGTTCTAACGGTGAGTTCCACGTTTGTGACCCTGACGAGAAGATCAAGTTCTCCAAGTTTATTATCGAGAAAACCGCAGGTCGTCTTCCTGTTTACGTAGGAACCGGCGCTTGCTCAACAAAAGAGGCTCTCTACATGAGCCGTGAGGCAGAGGCAATTGGTGCAGACGCACTTTCTGTCATCAACCCTTACTTCCTGGGCATTTCTGATCAGCAGCTGGTCGAGTACTTCAAAACCGTTGCAGCAAGCGTAAAGATTCCTGTCCTTCTGTACAACATTCCTAAGGGTACCGGCAAAAACATCTCTAAAGAGGCAGTTGAGCAGCTGGTAACCATTGAGAATATCAAGGGTATTAAGGACAGTTCCGGAAACATTGATAACCTCAAGGAATATCTGGACGCTGCCGCTGGTCACGACGTAGACGTGCTTGTAGGTTCTGACGGAAAGATCTCTGAGGCTCACGCTCTTGGTGCTCAAGGCACAATTGCTGGTACCGCAAACCTTATTACCAAGGTTGTCGTTGACCTTTGGAAGGCTCTTGAGGCAGGAGATGCAGAGGAAGCAGCTCGCCTGCAGGCAGAGATTGAGCCAATCCGCGACATCCTTCACCTTGGAAGCACCCCTCAGACCCTCAAGCGCTCTCTTGAGCTTGCTGGATACCCTGTTGGCCCTGCTCGTTTCCCTGTTACCGAGGTTGTAGAGGGCGTTGACGAGAAGATCTATGCAATGCTTGACCATTACGGAATTGCTCATAACTAAGTATCAAAAATGACGGGTTTCTCGCCAGCTCAAGAGGGTAGTGCGAGATACGTTTACAAGGAGATGTTGTATATGAAGATGCAGAAAGCTGCTGTTTCTCAGGCACTGGTAGATACCTGTGCGTTTGCAGTTGTTCGCGTCCCAAC
>CAKARX010000086.1:0-5218 GCA_916720745.1 uncultured Atopobium sp. | reverse complement strand
CTACCAAAGCTGCGCTATTTTGTGCGCCAGGCCTAAAAGCCGACGCTAACACGCTACAGAATCATAATCACCCGCATATGAACTGCCTCCCATTTCTTGGACACAAAAATGGGAGGCAGTTCACATTCGTCGGGCGCTTTTTTATGCCGTTTACGGAAGTACATTTGGAACGCGGCGTGTGTGCTGGTAAAATATTAAAAAGTTGATGAAGGAGGTACTATGTCACTGTATCGTCATCTACGTTCTAGTTTGGGTTCAGCCCAAAAAATCGCGCTTGCTGCCAGCACTTTTGTTATGACAATTGCGTTTCCCGTTATCGCAAAAGCTGATGTTATTTCTACGCCAAGAATCGGTAGATCATCTAGCTTCTTAGCCATGGCTGCAGTTTCTACTCTTGTGGCAGTAATTGGCTTCATTATGATCATAAGGCGTCGCAGGTAAAACCTTGTCCACAACACAGCAGATTCTTCCCAAAAAAGAAGTCACTACTTTTGCATTTGCGTTGTGCCATTTTGTAGTTGACTTTGCATGCGTATCTACCATGCTCTGCGCGGTAAGCCGAGTGTTGGGAGAGTCTGGCCAAGGTTCGATGGAAGTTGTTGCGTTAAGTATTTTACTGTATGACATAGTTGCCTTTACCCTGCAGCTCCCTATAGGCATTGTACTGGATCAGCTGGATAAGAACTCCTATGCCGCCTTACTTTCGTATGCTTTAGTGGGCGCTGGAGTTATTCTTTCTCTGGTCCCTATAGCCCTTCTCGAGTGGCCTGCGATTCTTTTGCTTGCGATTGGAAACGCGCTCTTTCATAGTGCAGGTGGACTGAGCGTCCTTAATATCTCGCAAAAACATGCAGGACCTTCGGGAATCTTTATTGCAACTGGTGCAATTGGAGTCTTTTTAGGCACACAAAGTGCTCAAATGGGAAGACTTCAGATTGCGTTTTCCCTGCTTGTCTTGCTGTTCTTATGCGCAAGCATTACCCGAGTGGTGCAAAAAGTTAATAAAAAGTATTGGAATATACATAACGTTCCCTTTGCCATTCCTGAGTTTTCTTCTCGCACTTTGCTTGCAATCTTCTTGCTCTGCTTTGTGGTTGCGCTCAGAAGCTACACCGGCATAGTCATGGCGTTTCCTTGGAAGAGCGAAATGCTCCTGTTGGCTTTGAGCATTCTTGGTGTATTTGCAGGTAAAGCCCTTGGCGGAATGGTTGCCGACCGTATTGGTTTTAGAACTACAGCTATTTTCTCGCTCATTGCCGCAGCTACTTTATTTGTTCCTTCATGGGAGATGCCTCTTATGGGCCTCCTAGCTGTGTTTTTCTTTAATTTTACAATGGCGATCACGCTGGCTTTTTTGGCTAATATTTTGCACGAAGCAAAGGGAACCGCATTTGGCTTGGCCAGCTTCTCTTTGGCGATAGGCGCTTTACCTGCGCTTTTGGGACTTCGCTTGGAGCATCCTTTGGTGCTTACTGTCATGAGTCTGATTTCGGCGCTTGCTTTGGGTGTAAGTCTGACTTTGGTCAAAGACACTGTGGCTACGGGACCATTTGGTCACGAGCGCATGCTCCAAGCAGCACAGGTTGCTGAGACTGCAGGGGAAGATGCTCTAACGGTAGGGCTATCCGAACCGGCCGAAGAACTCGCAACTGAAGATGGGCTTACAGGTGAAGTTAAACTCTCAGTTGAAGACTATCCTGCGGCTAAAGACAAACTTGACGCTGAAGGCAAACAAGCAGAAGGTAAATAGCATGGACGACCAAATATTTTTATTGCCGTATTTGATAACCATTATTCCGATGTTTGCGTTTTGTCTGATTCTGACTATTACTGTTGAGCTTATTGTCGCAAAATCGCTTGGCGTTAAAGACAATCACGCGCTGCTGATTGTTGTGGCTGCACAGGTGCTTACCAATCCAATCGCTGTTTTTATCACAAGTGTCCTTGTTAATGTGGTTGCTAACGACGCTCAATATTGGGCGTGCGTCATAGCGGTTGAGCTGGCCGTTATTGCTGTTGAAGGTCTCATTTACAAGGTAAAAAGAGTAAGCGACGCTCCATGGACACTTTCAATCTTGTCTAACCTTGCGTCGGTTTCTGTGGGTATTCTCGTTCAAACACTTATATAAAAATTTAGCGAGAAACCCTTTGAATAGGAGGGGGTTTCTCGCCAAATCTGGGTGATTTATGAGATAAAGCCTTAATGGACAATTGCAATAAGAAGAGCTCCGACCATAAGACCAATGGATGTTCTTAATGCCGCTGATGCTTGCCTGTGCAAGAGCTTTTGCGCACGAGTCGCGTGAGTAAGCTGGGCTTTTGAAGCGCTCAGTGTAGTATGCATTGGTCCTCCTTTCTTAGTTCTTGTCTAGTATATGCCCAAAAGTAAACCTAGGTAAACTCTTTAGTATAAAAATGATGCAAAAAACCACGCCGAGGGTAAGGCCAATCATGCCTCCAGAAGAGGCATCTAGGTAATAACTGCCTGTTATTCCAATTAAAACGCTGACCGTAGCAATGAGTGGAGAAATCCAGAGCATATGGCGCATCTGATTGGTTAGTAGCCTTGCGCAAGCGCCTGGAACAATAAGGAGCGAAACGGACAGAATTACGCCAACTGCCTGGAGCGATATGACAATTGCGAGGGCTAGGGCAACAAGTAAGAATGAAGTGAGCGTTTTAGTGGAAAGGCCGATTGCCTGGACCTGTGTTGGATCAAATGAAAGCAAGGTCAGGTCCTTATTTTTAAGGATAAGCAGAATTGCAATTGGCAGACCGATGCAAATAACTTGCAGCATATCGGGAGTGGTTACTCCTAAAAGATTGCCAAAGAGTATGTGCGATAAGTTGATTTGGCTTGGAACCTTTGATATGAGAACAGTTCCCAGCGCAAAAAATGTTGTAAAGACGATACCGATAGCAGTATCAGGTCGCACAATTTGGCTCTTTTTAACTTGTCCGACCAACACCACGGTAATGAGAGCAAACACAAGTGCTCCCACCAGATAGGGAAGCCCCAACAGATGAGCAATTACCACGCCCGGAAGAATAGAGTGAGAGATGGCGTCGCCCATGAGTGACCATCCCATATGAGTAATCCAGCAGCTCAAAAGCCCACAGACTATGGCGGTTGCAATTCCGGTGATGAGGGCTCGCTGCATGAATGCGTATTGGAGAATATCTACCTCAGGCATGGAGCACCTCCTCAATGTGGGTATCTTCAGAAATTCCAAGATTCTGTAAGAGGACATCTCCAGAAAGAATTTCTTTTGAGGGGCCCTGTGCGGTGATAGTTTTATTGATGACCAGGCAAAGCGGGAATTTTTCCTGAGCCAGGTTAATGTCGTGAATTGAAACAAGCAATGTTTTGCCTTCTTTACTGAGGTCATTGAGCTGTCCAGTAATGATGGCCTCAGAGCGAGCGTCTACTCCCGCAAATGGTTCATCAAGAAACATCAGTTCAGCGGCTTGTGCAATTCCGCGTGCCACAAAAACACGCTTTCTTTGTCCTCCGGAGAGCTGGGCAAGTGGTCGATCTGCAAGGTCGGCCAAGTTGACGCGTTCGAGTGCTTGGGCAACCAGCTTTTTGTCTTGGGCGGAAGGTATACGCATCCAACCCTGATGGACGTATCTACCTTGCATAACAACGTCTTTTACAAGCAGCGGAAACGTTGCGTCAATTGCCTCAGTTTGAGGGACGTACGCGATTTTGCCCTGTTTACGTGCTTGCGAAAGAGGTTGCTGACCCCAAGTGATGGATCCCTCGCATTCAATGGTGTCCATCAGGGCTTTGAAGAGTGTAGACTTACCGGCGCCATTGACGCCAACAAGTGCGCAAAGATCTCCTGTCGAGAGCGAGAAATTCACGTCGTGAATGATGGGTTTCTCGCGGTCTTTTTTCTCGTACCAGGCGCAAAGTTGTGAAACGCAAAGATTCATCGAACAACTACCTTCCCATGAGACCAGATACGATTGCGTCTGCGTCGTGTTGCAGCAGGTCAAGATAGGTGGGCACGGGACCGTCAGCTTCCGAGAGGGAGTCTACGTACAAGATGTTCTTCTCGTCAGTTTTAAGGACAGCACCCGTCTCGTCGGCTACCTGCTGCATTGCCTTGGGGCTTACCGTGGATTCGCAGAATACTGCGGGGATTTGCTGGGCTTTTACAGTTTCGACAACCTTGGCAATCTGCTGCGGAGTGCCTTCATCAGCGGCGTTAACGGCCCAGAGGTAGAGTTCCTTCATGTTGGTGTCGCGGCACAGGTACGAGAACGCTCCCTCGCAGGTCACCAGTGTGCGCTGGTTTTCCGGCAGTGAGCTGAGCTCCTCGATCAGATGAGAGGAAATGTTGTCGAGTTCCTTTTTGTATGCGTCGCCGTTGGCCTCGAAGTCCTTGGCGTGGTCAGGGACAAGGTTGCTGAGCGCGCGGACGATATTCTCGACGTAGATCTTGCCGTTTGCGGGCGACATCCACGCGTGCGGATTGGCTTGGCCCTGGTAGTCGCCCTCGGCGATGGGGATGGCGGTGATGCCTTCGCTGAGGTCGGCGCGTTGAGCAGGCGAGTCATCGACGAAGCGCTCAAACCAGCGCTCAAGCCCCAGGCCATTGTTGAGGATGAGCTGGGCTTTTTGCGCGCGCTTGAGGTCGTCGGGCGTAGGCTCGTAGTCGTGGATCTCAGCGCCGGCCTTGGTGATGGACTCTACCTGGCAGAACTCTCCTGCAACGCGAGAAGCCATGTCTTGAATGACGGTAAAAGTGGTCAAGACAAGGGGAACCGACGAGTTTGGGTTTTGCGCGGTGCCTGCGCTGGTAGCGGAATCGCGTGGGCCACACGCGGCGAGAGAAGCGATGGCTGCCGCGGAGCTTGCACCGAGCAAGGCCAGCGCTGACCTGCGGGTTAGGAGAGGATTGCGGGTAGCGTGCGGGTGTGGGTTTGCGACTGCCGGGTTATGCGTGCAGCAATGTTTCATAGTGACTTCCTTCAAAGAGATGAGAGCAGGTAGCTACGGGACTGAAAGCAAGAAACTGATAGCGTGAGGCCAAGAGTTAGGAGTTTGGAGCTACGAGCTCAACGGGTTTCTCGCCATATTGTATTCCTAAAAGTTAGCTATGTCTAACTTTTGAGATTTTTGAGGAAAGAAAAAGACTTCAGTTTGCAGACAAATGTCCAAAAGATTGAACGTGAAATTTAATGTGTCATTTATGTCACATTTTAAGCA
>CAKARX010000085.1:0-5281 GCA_916720745.1 uncultured Atopobium sp. | reverse complement strand
ATTGCAGACTTTTCTGATCCGTATGCAAGACTTGTCTGATTGACCATGGTTTCTCGATTCTCTCGAAGCCTACAGTAACTACCTGGTAAAACGTTGGCGCGGCGGTGTGGATGCCGCTGCGGCGCATTTGACCTCACACAACCTTTTGATAGATAGCATATTGGGCGAGAAAATCGATCTTCTCGCCCAACTTTAAAAGTTTTAACAAATTTGTATCTATTGCACGAGTTTTGCCGTGAACCGCACAATCCGAACGCAGATTCCGCAGACTTGACTGCCGATTCCGCGGACTTGACCGCAAGTTTGACCGCCCGACCTCAGCCTATTCGTAAACGGAAGGCTTCAGAACACCAACAAATGGCAGGTTGCGATAGCGCTCAGCGTAGTCCAAGCCGTAACCAACAACAAACTTGTCAGGTACATGAGTACCCACGTAACGAGGATCAATAGCTGGACGCTTGCCCTCAATGTCCTTGACCAGGAAAGCGGCAATCTCAATGGAAGCGGGGTTACGAGACTGGAGCATGCGGACCAGGTAAGAAAGGGTCAGGCCGGAGTCCAGGACGTCCTCGACGATGATGACGTGACGGCCTTCAATTTTGGTGTCAAGATCCTTTACAATGCGCACAACGCCAGAGCTCTTAACACCGTCGCCGTAGCTGGAAACTGCCATGAAATCGATGGAGAGTGGACACTCAATAGCGCGCATGATGTCGGCCATGAACACAACGGCTCCGCGAAGAACAGCAATGACCAGGGGGTTCTTGTCAGCGTAGTCACGCGTGATCTCTGCACCCACCTTCTTGACGATGTCCTTGATGTCCTGCTCGTCAAGCAGAATCTCCTGAATATCAGGGTGAAGCTCCGCCATTACTGGCTCCTCTCAAATGGCTTATGACCAGAATAGATATTCAATTCTAGCAGCTGTTTTGTATCTTGCGTACATTTTACTCGTTCATCGGGACGAATTCCCGCAACCCACACCACATGTCCACGAATATTTGTGCGCACAATAGGCATCATACTCCTGGACTCAACGGGCACACCCGCCTCGCCCAGCAGGTCAGAGATCTTTTTTGACTGTCCATGCATGCCCAGAGGCTGCATGGTGTCCCCAGCCTCGGGTCCCGAGACCCACAGGCTGCCGCCGTGAACCGGATCTACCCCGCAGGCTTTTGCGTCGAGAAGAACCGACTCGCCCAACCACTCCTGGCTATGCGCGGTTGCATAGGACACGACGTCAAAGCCGTGCTCCACAGGGAGAATGCGCGCCGAAAGCACTCGGCCGTCTGCCAGCTCCAGCGTTCCCGGAACTGCAAGGTGCTCGCCAAACGTGGCTGCAGCAGGCGACGTACCTGCAGGTTCACCGTTGGTCGCGACCGCAGCGCCCGCGACCGCGCTCCTCGTGGCACCTGTGGCGCCCGCGGCGCCCGCGGCGCCCACCGCGCCTACGGCACCCGCGCCGCCCACGGTCCTCGCGGCGCCCGTGAACGAGAACGTCACGGTGCCCAAGCGAACGCGCGCCTCAAGGTTCTGCGGCAGGTTAGCCACGCCAACTCCCGCAGCAACCGCTTCGAGCACGGCATCTACGTGCCTGAACTCGAGCCAGGCCTCAGGGATTAGTTGCCGAGCCACAATCCTCACCACGCGGCGAGCAATCACTACGTCGGTGGAGCTCAGCTTTAACGCGTCAAGTACCAGCGAAGACTCGCTCTTGCGCAGCGTAATCTGCCTGAGCTTGCGAGCAGCCTTCGCCTCAAGATAATCGTCTTCGTCGGCCATCAAATCCGCAATTTTACACACCGTCTGCACCAACATCGGGTTTCTCGCCTTCAGCAGAGGGAGCACGTTATGGCGCATATACGCACGTAAATAGTGGGTGTCGGTGTTGGTGGCATCCTCATGCCATTCCAGGGTGCGAGTCTTCAGCCAGTCTTTGAGCTGGTCATGCGTGTAGTCGAGCAGCGGACGATAAATCAGCCCGCGATGCCTAGGAATCGACGCCAGGCCGCTCATGCCGGACCCGCGCATCACGTTCATCATGAACGTCTCCGCGCGGTCGTCAGCTGTGTGCGCCGTCAAAATCTTTGCCTTCTGGCGAGAAACCCCTTGCTCAGCGCAAAGTTTTTGAGCGAGTTCTCGCGCGGCGTCATACCGCACCCGACGACCAACATCTTCCACGTTGCCGTCACGCTCCTGCGCGAGCTTTGCCACGTCCACGCGCAGCACGGTGCAGGGAACGCCTAGCGAGTCGCAAGTCTCTTCAACAAAGTGCTGGTCAGCGTCAGCATCTTCACCGCGAAGCAGGTGATTTACGTGCAGCACATGCAGGCGCTCTTTTGCGATACTCGCAAGTCCTGTGTCATCGCCAAGGTCAAGCGGCTCTGTTGCTGCCATGTGAAGCAGCGCCATCGAGTCAGCTCCGCCCGAGACCATAAGGATGACGGGAGCGGCAATCTGCCCACGTCGCGGATCCGCTGCCTGGCCTCGGCGCTGACCCTCCGTCTGGCTTCGGTTCGAGCCTTCTGCCTGGCCTTTTGTTGCGAGAGCGTTCTTTTTATTGAAGTATGCGTGTACGGATGGCACTTAGCACCAATTTCTGTCCGGTGTGTTTGTTACAGTTATACCCGAAAGTTACTCAGTAGAAAGAAATTCATGAATCCCACGTTTCGCCTACATATTCTTGCCAGCGGATCAAAAGGTAATTGCAGCCTGCTAGAAACGCCTGATGGTCTCATTATGATTGATTGCGGAATCTCTAGAAAAGAAATTCTGCGTCGGTCTAAAGAGCTGAACGTTGACCTCTCTGAGCTTGTGGCCATCTTTATTACGCACGAGCACACCGACCACGTCGCAGGTCTTTCGGTAGTCAGTAAAACTTTTGATGTTCCTGTGTTTGCTACAACAGGAACTGCCGCCGCGCTCTCAAGAAGAAGCTCCTGTTCAAACGTCACCTTTACCCTCGTTGACCAGACGGGTTCTGTTCATATTGATGCCGCGCCAGACGTTGAAGTTAGCACGTTCCCAACCTCGCACGATGTCTGCGAACCCATGGGCATGCGCTTTGATTTTCTCGCCGGCCCTGATAGGCGCATCGTGGACTCCGTGGGCTACTGCACCGACACGGGCATTCTGACTCCCAAGGCTCTCGAGTGCCTCTCTGACGTGCGCCTTCTTGCTATCGAGTCCAACCATGACGAGCACATGCTACTCACGGGACCCTATCCGTACGTGCTTAAGCAACGCGTCCACGGAGACTCTGGCCACCTGTCGAACGAGTACACCGCGCAGGCGTTGCCGCAGCTTGTTGGCCCAAATACACGCTGCGTAGTTGGCATGCACCTCTCTCACGAGAATAACCGTCCAAGCATCGCAGTTAGAACGCTTGCTGAAGCGGTTGGCGCACAGCCGCTCAACGATGCGTTTACCGAGGCACAGACTCCCGACGGTTCTCTTGCCATCTGCGTTGCAAGCCAGGACTGGCCAATGTCACTGTAAGCTGCACGTTTGCGCGCTGCCCCGCACCTCAACAACGCGTCCCAAGTCCCGAGACAACAAAAAGCGAGAAAACCTTGGAGTCCAAGATCTTCTCGCTATGCGAGATGCCTGTAATCGGGCGTTGAACAGGCACGTCTAGCCGTACGCTCGGCTGCAGCTATACGTGCCTGGCAGGTCAACTACCAGGCACCTTACTGTCTGAGCAGCAGCTTGACTGACCGCCAAAGCCCCTACTCAGATGTTCTAGTGTTAGTCGATTGCAATCTTTGTGACGCTAGCCTGCTGATCCTGCTTTGGAACAGTGATGGTCAGGATGCCGCCATCAAGCTTTGCAGTTAGACCCTCTCGAGCTGCGTCCTTCAGATACACGCCACGAGTTGCCTGCCACTCAGAAGACTCTTTGTGCAGGTAGTTCTTGGCCTTCTCCTCCTCGGACTCCTTGCGAGTAGCGGTGATTGAAAGCCTGCCCTCATTGAGCTCGACGTCGATGTTCTCCTTAGAAACGCCAGGTAGCTCGGCCGTTACCACGTAAGACTGACCCGCATCCTCAACGTTCATAACAAATGCATCGGACGAAACAGAGGACAGGGCGGAATAAGGCGCGTCAAAGAAAGAATCAAATGAGCCAAATGGCCACGTGCTCAGATTCCTTGCAATACGATCATAGGGAACTACATTCTTCATAGTAACCACTCCTTTACTGGTAGATGCCGTTATTGGCACTTCGTTGTTCATCATCTGTTGTACCCTGCTTGCACAAATTTATACAACTTTTTATAAAATTTCTAAGTCTTGACGACTAAGATTACCCTGCGGTTATGTACCGAATGAATGCGCGGATCGACGCGCGGACCGGAGCGCGGACCGATACTTCTTAACGCAACCGTCTGGCAGAGTCGCCTCCATGCAATCACCATGCAGCCACCATGCGTTCGACCTGCAATCACCCAAATATCCAAGCAAAACTGTGCAGGATTGCGCGCGCTGCGGTATCATGTTTTATATCAATGTTTTGCGAGACTACGACAAAAGGACCATCGTGGACACCTCGAACAACCTTGAAAACAACGTTTCACCTGCGAATCAGGACCCTCGTTCTGACGCTCAGCAGGAGTTTGAATACGCTGAATCTTTTGAGCAGGAAGCCCAACCGGCTGGTGATGCTCAGCTTCACGCAACTGGCGCGCAGCACTTCTCGTCATCTGAGATTTCTGAGCATGCGGGCGAGGATGCTGCAAAGCAGCCGTACGTTCGCCAGCACCGTCACCACAAAACAGTGGAGCCTATCAGCGATTTTACGATGCCGGGCGAGAAACTCGAGGTTCCAGAGAACCAAGCTGCTGGCTTTGAATCCAGCAAGGGCGCTTACGCGAAGAAGGGTTGGCGCAAGCCAAAGAACGAGATTGCTCACCTTCGCAAAGACGTTCACTACGGCCAATACCTGCAGGTTCCTAAGGGTCAGCGCGACATTTTTGTCAGGAAAGAGCGCCGTTCAAATGCGGGTTCGCTAATTGCCGCCATCATCGTTTTGGCCATCATTGCCGCAGTTTTCTATTTCCTTTGGACCTGGATGTCCACCAACTGGGGCGTTGCGATTCGCTAAACGCGCTGTTCGCCAGCGGTAGCTGCAAAGTCGCGATGTCGTGCGGTGTGTCGGCAGCTGAGCCATCCAGTGCGCGCCTGATTTCTGCAAAGAATCTGTAACTTTTGCCTAAAAGCATCAAAGAATCTGTGGATTTGCCTGATTTTGCAAAAGAATCGGTGACTCAAACACAGATTCTTT
>CAKARX010000084.1:0-5413 GCA_916720745.1 uncultured Atopobium sp. | reverse complement strand
TTCCAGACGACGACTTTATCGAAGGATAGTTTGTGTCAACTAAACCAAAGCATGCAAAACCGCTCGACAACGGGGCCTCACAGGGCGCTTCGGCTGACGCTGCACAAAATACCGCTACGGGAAGTATCCAAGGTACTGCACCAAGCGCTGCAACCAATACATCGCAGAATGCTGCAGTGAGCAACTCTCCTTTTAGCCGCACGCAGGCAGAGGGCTACCACAAGCGTCGTAAGCGTGTCTTCAGAAAGCAGATGGTAGTCAGGTCGCTTCTGGGCATCTTTGCTGCTGTTTTTGTTGCCGCTGTGGTGGGCGCAGGTATCTGGTATGCAAGCGTTCAGGCGCAGCTCAATAACTCGCAGGTCATTACTGCTGAGCTTCGTCAGACGCTTCAGGAGCCTTCTGCACCAAGCGACCCCTATTATATGCTGCTTCTAGGAACCGACGGCCGACCTGGCGAGACTGAATATCGTGCAGATTCCATTATTTTGGCGCGCGTTGACCCTATCCATAAGCGTGTGACTATGCTTTCTATTCCACGAGATACCCGTGTCTTGTGGAAGGGTTCTTACATGAAGATTAACGCCGTCCACTACTATGACGGCGCAAATGGCATGGTACAAGCTGTAAATGAACTGTGCGGCGTACATATTGCCCACTATGCAGAGGTCAACTTTGATGGTCTCGCAGGCATTACCGATGCTCTTGGTGGCGTAACCGTAAACGTTGAGCAGTACATGCGCGATACAGAGAACTTCAGCGACGTTGTTGAGCTTTACCCTGGCGTTCAGAAGCTGAACGGTGCTCAGGCACTCTTCTTTACTCGTGTTCGCTACGCTTTTGCAGACAGCGATTACACCCGCATGCGCCATCAGAGAACCTTCATCAAGGCTATGATTGCTCAGATTCTGAATACAGGAGACCCTGTAGCCATTGCAAATACTGTCAATTCAACGGCAAGCATGGTTATTACCGATCTCTCTGTTTCAAACATTATTTCTTTGGGCACTCAGATGATTGGCATGAACACTGATAAGGATATCTATACGGCATACGTACCATCCGAGGGAACAGAAATTGACGGTCAGTCGTATGTCATTGCAGATAAAGACGCACTTGCAAAGATGATGAAAGTAATTGATGCAGGAGACGATCCGTCTAGCTTAAACGGACAAACAGATGCCGAGGCAAATGCTGAGGCTGCCGAGAAAAGCTCAGAAGAGTCCTCAGAATCTTCAAACAGCTCTTCTCGCCAGTAAACCTTAGCGGCGTTTTTGGGTATCATTCAAGTGTTAGAAATATTTTCGTTGCATAGCGCAACTGATTTTGCATGAAAAAGACTGTCAAGCAGTCGTCGGAGGAGAGTTATGGCCAACGATAACGTACAAAACGACCACACGCTGACAAAAGCCGGCGAGGACTACCTTGAGGCAATTTATCGAATTGCACTTGAACAGCCAGATGACGATAAGAGCGTCCGCTCCGTTGACATTGCTGAGTGTCTCGATGTTTCCAAGGCAAGCGTCAACAAGGCACTGTCCCAGCTTAAAGAGCAGGACATGGTTGAGCAGAGTCGTTACGGTCGTGTCACGCTGACCAAAGAAGGCGAGGCAAACGCCCGTACCACATGGCGTGCTCACCGTGCGCTTCGCACCTTCCTTGAGGAGGATTTGGGCGTAGACACAGAGACTGCAGACGCAGAAGCTTGCCTTATGGAGCATTCACTTTCTGTAGACACGCTGGCTAAGCTCATCACCTTCCTTGAGAAGCGTGGAATTGAGATTCCAAGCAAGTAGCTTACTTGGACGCTTGCGTAAACGAGGCGTTTACGCAACTAGGCGCTACGCAAACTGAGTGCTTATGCAATTGGACACTTACGCAAGCGTTTGTCATTTGAGTTTATCGGCGGCAAAACCGCCATTCTAAAAAGCACACGTTAGGTGTGCAGAGCCAACAGGGCTCATAGGTGAAAGGTAAACACATGAAGGCAATTATCCCAGCAGCAGGTCTAGGTACGCGTTTTCTACCTGCAACAAAGGTAACCCCTAAAGAGCTGTTGCCTGTTTTGGATAAGCCCGTCATTCAGTACGTAGTAGAAGAGGCTCTTGAGCCAGAAGAGGTTGATGAGGTAATCATCATTAATTCTCGCGAGAAGCCACAGATTGAAACCTACTTTGCTGAAGACCAGAAGTTTGAAGCAGATCTTTCTTCTCGTGGAAAGCAAGACCTTGCCGAGAAGGTTCATGCAGCTTCTGCGCTTCCTGTTTCCTTTACCTATCAGGACAATCCTCGCGGCCTTGGCCATGCAGTGCTGTGCGCTGCAGACGGCGTAGGCGACCAGCCATTCTTTGTTCTTCTCGGCGATTACTTTGTTCCAGACCACCAGATGTGCATCCGCATGGCAGAGATTTCCAAGCAGCACAACGGCGCTTCCGTCATCGCAGTTGCTCCAGTCCCTGCAGATCAGGTGAATCGCTACGGCATCATCGCGGGCGAGTGCATCTCTTCTCCATCAGATAACGCTGAGGGCGAGGGTGCTATTTGGAAAGTAACCGGCCTTGTCGAGAAACCCCGTTCAGAGGACGCTCCTTCTCACCTGTTTATCGTTGGTCGTTACCTGCTTTCTCCAAAGATTATGGAGCTCCTGGCAACTCAGGGCCCAGGTGCTGGCAATGAGATTCAGCTGACAGATGCAATGGAGCGCCTGCTTGCTGAGGAAGAGATGTATGCGCTGGTAATCGACGCGGAAGAGGGCTGCGATACTGGTACTCCTTCAGCTTGGGCAGCAACTAATGCTCGTATGGCACTCTCTGATCAGAGCTCTGCAGCAGCATTTAAAGAGGCGCTCGGCAGCTATGCCAACCGCATTGGATAAAAGACCTGACATACTCCGTTTTGGCAGCGATGGCTGGCAAGCCCGCTATGATAAAAGCTTTACCAGGGATAATGTAGTTAGACTTGCAGAGGCCCTTGGTACTGTTTGGTCACAGGAGCTGCCTGGCGGCATTGTGTTTGTTGGTTTTGATACGCGCTTTGAGGCAGATTCGTCTGCCCTTGAAGCTGCGGCAACGCTGGCTTCCTTTGGTCTTGACGTGCGTGTTTCCGAGACATTTTGCCCCACACCATCTATTTGCTGGGCTTGTGCGCAGCATAAAAATGTAGCTGGCGGCCTTATCATTTCTGCAACTGAGCTTTCCTGCGAATATTGCGGCATGATTATTCGTGCTGCTAACGGTGGCCCAGTTTCGCGCGATTTTCTTCAGCGCGTAGAATCTGCAACACCGCTTGACCCAACAGACCAGCGTGGAACTTTTACCACAACAGATATTGTGACGCCTTATAAGCGTGCGCTTCTTGATCAGATCAATGTGCCTGTTATCAAAGAGCTGCGCCCTAGTGTGGTAGTTGATCCTATGTATGGTGCAGCAACAGACCTGCTTGCCGATGTGCTTTCATCCGCGGGATGCGTTGTTCATCAAATGCATCAAGGTCCTGTCAGGGACTTTGGCGGCATCCACCCGCAGCCAGCAGATCCCTGGGCTGACGAGTGCTCTTCGATGGTGGTAAGCCGTCATGCTCAGCTGGGCCTCTTGGTTGATTGCGACGGAGACCGTGCCGCCGCAGTAGATGAGACCGGTCGACTTCTTAGTCCACACGAGCTCATCCCGCTTATTACTCGCCATCTTGTGCAAAACCGCAAGCAAACCGGTCGAGTTGTTTCTACGTTAACTTGTTCCGCAACGGTATCCAGGCAAGCAGCTCATCTTGGGCTGGAATCTGCAAGCGTGCCTGTTGGATTTGCTCGACTCTATTCAGAGATTGAGCAAGGAGACGTTCTTCTCGCCGCAGAGGAGTACGGTGGAATCTGTATCCCAAGCCACCTTTTGGAGCGAGATGGCCTGCTTGTGGCCCTGCTCGTTGTGGAAATGCTTGCGTACACCCACAAATCGCTCGCCCAGCTTGTTGCTGAGGATGAGACTGAGCTGGGTCGTATGTGCTATAGCAGGCGAGGAGTACGACTTGATGCTGCAGCTACTCAGGCGTTTAGAAACATTCTTCCAGGTCTTAATCCAGAAAACGTCGCAGGTAAAGTTCCTGTTTCGGTAAGTCATGCCGATGGCCTCAAGCTTCAATTTAAAGATGATTCTTGGGTGCTTATCCGTCCTTCTCGTATGGATGCCCTGGTACGCGTGTATTCTGAGGCTGCTAACGAGACACTGCGCGATCAGCTCCTTGACGCAGCTTGCCAGATTGTAAAAGACGAGATTTAGCCCAAACAAAGCGTGTCGAGAAGACCGTTTAAAAGGCGGTATAAAAAGGCGCCGCAAAAGGCAGCGTAAAAACGCGCAAAAAGACAACGCCAAAGGCGCGCAAAAGACAGCGTAAAAAAGTAACGTCAATAACGCACAAAAGGCAGCGTATAAAGACAGCGTCAAAGACGCGTAAATCTCGCACAAAGACAATGCCAAAAATACGTAAAAAGCTAACGCAAAATGACAACACTATATATAGATGAAAAATAAGGGATTACCACAAGAATATATAAGCAATTTGAAAACGAAAATACTTCTCAGTTCACTAAAGACTACGAATTGTGTAGAAATTGTGGAGGAATTAAGAAGATACAAAATCATCTTCACAAACGAGTCGTAAGTGCGTATAGTTATTCCCCGCGCCGCGCACCACGCAATGTGAAATCGCAGCGCAGCGAACCTTGAAAACCGGATACTGCGATCGAAAGATCAGCAAAGACAGACAAGCGAAATTCGAATTTGAACATTTTGTTCAATAGTCAATTCATAATTTCAGCGAATCCGAGATCAGCGGGATTTTAGAGACGTGGATTCAACTCAACTTTAAATTGTACTGACTTTTAGTCAGTTAAATTTTTGAATGGAGAGTTCGATCCTGGCTCAGGATGAACGCTGGCGGCGCGCCTAACACATGCAAGTCGAACGATTAAAGCACCTTCGGGTGTGTATAAAGTGGCGAACGGCTGAGTAACACGTGGGCAACCTGCCCCTCTCATTGGGATAGCCACGGGAAACCGTGGATAATACCGAATACTTCGAGACTTCCGCATGGAAGACTCGAGAAAGCTCCGGCGGAGAGGGATGGGCCCGCGGCCTGTTAGCTTGTTGGTGGGGTAACGGCCTACCAAGGCAATGATGGGTAGCTGGGTTGAGAGACCGACCAGCCAGATTGGGACTGAGACACGGCCCAGACTCCTACGGGAGGCAGCAGTGGGGAATCTTGCACAATGGGCGAAAGCCTGATGCAGCGACGCCGCGTGCGGGATGAAGGCCTTCGGGTTGTAAACCGCTTTCAGCAGGGACGAGGCGAAAGTGACGGTACCTGCAGAAGAAGCCCCGGCTAACTACGTGCCAGCAGCCGCGGTAATACGTAGGGGGCAAGC
>CAKARX010000083.1:0-5456 GCA_916720745.1 uncultured Atopobium sp. | reverse complement strand
AACTCTTGTTCTCGGAGAGGAAAACAATGATTAGTCCAAAGTTTGAGCTGGTAGAGAATGGTGCAGAGCTTGCACCAAACGTTCCACTTGACCTGTCTCAGGCCCACCTTATGCTGGGCATCGACGTCGGTTCCACAACCGTAAAGCTGTCCGTCATCGACGAGGACGGCACGCTGGTTTACGCAAACTACGAGCGTCACCACACCGACGTTCGCGCAACGGCGCGCTCCCTGTTTGTCAAAGCCCAGAAGCATATTGGCGAGACACCCATGTACGCCGCAATCACCGGTTCCGGCGGAATGCTCTTGGCGCAATGGCTTGACCTGGAGTTTGTCCAGGAGGTCATCGCTTCCAAGCGCGCTGTTGAGACACTGATCCCTCAGACCGACGTAGCCATTGAGCTGGGCGGTGAGGACGCAAAGATCATCTACTTTGACAACGGCATTGAGCAGCGCATGAACGGTACCTGCGCAGGTGGTACCGGTGCGTTTATCGACCAGATGGCGTCTCTCCTCAAGACCGACGCAACCGGCCTCAACGAGCTGGCAAAAGACGTCAAGCAGATTTACCCAATTGCATCTCGCTGCGGTGTTTTTGCTAAGTCCGACGTTCAGCCGCTGCTCAACGAGGGTGCCGCTCCTGCCGACATCGCCGCTTCCATCTTCCAGGCTGTTGCAAACCAGACCGTCTCGGGCCTGGCTTGTGGTCACCCTATCCGCGGCTACGTCGCGTTTCTCGGCGGCCCTCTGCAGTACCTCTCTGAGCTGCGCCGTCGTTTCTACATCACGCTTAACCTGGACGACGAGCACATTGTCTTGCCACAGAACGCCCACCTCTTTGTTGCAACGGGCGCTGCTCTGGCGGGCGAGTCCGACCGACCAATCACCTTTACGCAGGTCATGGAGGCGCTGGACAACCTCAAGGATATCCAGGGCTCCGAAGTTGCTCGTCTGGACCCGCTCTTTGCTACCCAGCAGGACTTTGACGACTTCAAGGCCCGCCACGACCAGGAGGTAGTCCCCAAGGGCCAGCTGGCCAACTACCACGGCCGCGTGTTTATCGGCATCGACGCAGGTTCTACCACCATGAAGGCTGCTGTTGTTGGCGAGAAGGGCGAGCTGCTTTACACCTGGTACGACAATAACAACGGCGATATTCTGGGTACCGCTCGCAAGATTATGGACTCCATCTACGACGAGATGCCTTCCGACTGCATTATTGGCCACGTCACAACCACCGGTTATGGCGAGGGCATCCTGATTGAGGCTCTGCGCGCAGACTCTGGCGAGATTGAGACTGTTGCTCACCTGCGTGGCGCTAAGGCATTTGTCCCAGACGTTGATTTCATTCTTGATATTGGCGGCCAGGACATGAAGTGTCTGCAGGTCAAAGACGGCGTCATTGAGCACATCATGCTGAACGAGGCTTGTTCTGCAGGCTGCGGCTCCTTTATTGCATCCTTTGCCGACTCCATGAAGATGGACGTCCGCGAGTTTGCAACCGCCGCAACCAAGGCAACACTCCCTGTTGACCTGGGATCCCGCTGTACCGTCTTCATGAACTCCCGCGTCAAGCAGGCGCAGAAGGAGGGCGCAACCATCGGCGATGTTGCTGCTGGTCTTTCATACTCCGTCATCAAGAACGCCCTGTTCAAGGTCATCAAGCTCCGCGACTTCAGCGAGATTGGCGAGCACTGCATCGTCCAGGGCGGCACCTTCATGTCCGACGCAACGCTCCGCGCATTTGAGCTGCTCACCGGCAGAGACGTCATCCGTCCTGACATCGCAGGCGTCATGGGTGCCTACGGCGCCGCTCTTCTCGCCCGCGACCGCGCAGGCATTGACGGCGTATCCACCCTGCTAGACCGCGAGTCCATCGACAACCTGCAGGTCAAGCTTACCAACACGCACTGCCGCATCTGCCCTAACAGCTGCATGCTTACCATCAACGACTTTGGCAGCGGTCACAGGTTTATCACCGGTAACCGTTGCGAGAAAGGCGCAGGTAAGAAGCGTGGTGCCAAGAAGAACGAGGCACCAAACCTCTTTGCGTTCAAGAACAAGCTGCTGTTTGATCGCGAGTCGCTTCCTGCAGACGAGGCTCCACGCGGCACCGTTGGCATTCCTCGCTCGCTGAACATGTACGAGAACTATCCGTTCTGGCACACGTTTTTCACCAAGCTGGGCTTCTCGGTCATTTTGTCCGACCAGACCACCGCAAAGACGTACGACGCGGGTATTGAGTCCATGCCTTCCGAGTCCGCCTGCTATCCTGCGAAGCTTTCCCATGGCCACATCATGAACCTGCTGGCCAAGGACCCAGACTTCATTTGGATGCCGTGTATTCGTTGGGAGCGCAAGGAGGACGACTCCGCAACCAACCACTACAACTGCCCAATTGTCATGAGCTACCCTCAGGCGCTGGGCCTCAACGTGGACGAGCTCTCCGATCCGTCCATCCAGTACATGGCTCCGTTCATTCCGTACGACAAGAAAAACGAGCTCAAGCGTCGTTTGTACGAGCTCATCAGTGAACAGCGCGAGAAGGACGCCCAGGCTGGTAAGGGTCGCTTCCGCGGCGAGCACATCACGCGCGCCGAAATTGACGCCGCTGTTGAGGCTGCATGGCAGGAAGACATCAACGTCAAGGACCAGATGCACCGCGCAGGTGACGAGGCTCTTGCGTGGATTGAGGAGCACGACGCTCACGGTATTGTTCTTGCAGGTCGCCCTTATCACAACGACCCAGAGATCAACCACGCCATCCCTGAGCTGGTCTCTTCCTTTGGCTTTGCCGTACTCACCGAGGATTCCGTTGCTCACAAGATGCTGCCTGAGCGCCCAATCCGTATTGTTGACCAGTGGATGTACCATTCGCGTCTGTACCGTGCGGCTCGCTTTGTTGCGTCCCGAAACGACCTGGACCTCATTCAGCTCTTCTCATTTGGATGCGGCCTTGACGCGCTGACCACCGACCAGGTCCAGGAGATTCTTGAGGCTTCGGGCAAGATCTACACTATGCTCAAGGTTGACCAGGTCTCCAACTTGGGTGCTGCACGTATTCGTATCCGCTCCCTGATGGCTGCCCTGAACGAGCAGCAGGCAGAGCTGGAGCGACTTGCAGCTGCCGGCTTGGTTACCGAGGCTGTTCCACAGGGCGTTCGCATGGCCGATGGTTCTCTGGAAAAGGCCAGGAGCGCAAGTACTTCTCGCCGTGCGCCGGTGTACCGCGAGGCAGAATCTGCAGCTTACGAGAAGGTCCGCTACACCAAGGAGATGCAGGAAGCGGGCTACACCATCCTGGCTCCACAGATGGCGCCGATCCACTTTGAGCTGGTAGAGGAGCTGCTGAAGGGTGCGGGCTACAACGTTGTGCTGCTGCCTTCGGTTGACCAGGGTGCCGTTGACATGGGCCTTCGCTACGTCAATAACGACATCTGCTACCCATCTATCCTGGTCACGGGCCAGATTATGGAGGCAGTGCTTTCGGGCAAGTACGATCTGACCAAGACCGCAGTTCTGATTTCGCAAACCGGCGGTGGCTGCCGTGCAACCAACTACATTGCACTGATTCGTAAGGCGCTCAAAGACGCAGGTCACCCAGAGATTCCGGTCATTTCCGTCTCCGCTGCTTCCGGCCTTGACGAGGACAATCCAGGATTCAAGCTGTTCAAGCCCGATTTGCTTATCAAGGCGGTTTACGCGCTGCTGTACGGCGACCTGATCATGCAGCTCTTGTATCGCGTCCGCCCCTACGAGGCGGTCAAGGGCTCCGCAAACGAGCTGTATGACCAGCTCATGGCCGATACACGCTCCAAGATCAACGGAATTTCTCGCAAGGAATTCTACAAGCAGTGCCAGCGTACCATTGAGCTGTTTGACAGCCTGCCCGTGGTCAACGACCGCCAGAAGCCACGCGTCGGAGTTGTTGGCGAGATTCTGGTTAAGTTCCACCCAACGGCCAACAATGAGCTGGTCAAGGTCATCGAGTCCGAGGGCTGCGAGGCCAACGTTCCGGGCCTGGTCGACTTCTTCCTGTTTGGTCTCTCCAACGCGATCAACACGCACAAGGAGCTGGGCACTACGTTCAAGAGCCGCCTGACGCACATCGCGGGCATCAAGATGGTTCAGGGTCTACGCGCACCAATCAACAAGATGCTGGAGAAGTCCGAGCGCTTTGAGCCGTACCCCAACATCGATGAGCTGGCCGAGAAGGCCGAGCAGATTCTTTCGCTCTGCAACACGATGGGTGAGGGTTGGCTGCTCACCGCTGAGATGTGCGACCTCATTGAGACGGGCACGCCAAACATCGTCTGCGCTCAACCATTTGCTTGCTTGCCCAATCACGTTGTGGGCAAGGCGGTCATCAAGCGCCTGCGCCAGATGCACCCCGAGTCCAACATTGTTGCTGTTGACTACGATCCAGGTGCGTCCGAGGTCAATCAGCTCAACCGTATTAAGCTGATGATTTCGGTTGCTAAGGAGAACTACAAGAACGGCGTAAATGGCGAGTTCAAGCTGGAAAATGCTGACGACCCCGTTACCAACGACGCAACCATGCCATATACCGGCCGCGACAAGTTTGGCTTGGATTCTGTTGTCCGCGAAGGCGGCCACTCTTGCTCTTCGCATCACATGTCCGCGCTGGAAGCATCAAGCCAAGACAGCAGCTTATTACAGTTATCAATCTGGCAAACTATCTGACGGGGACCACTCCGGAGCAGGGAGCAAGAGACCTCTTTATCATCACGCATTTTAATAAAATGATGGTGGCATTCCGTGTAGATTCTATTGAAGGAATAAGCCGTATTTCCTGGCAGAGCATCCAAAAGCCCGACAGAACTTTAGCAAACGGCGCTGAGTCCGTAGCAACCGGAATTGCACAGTGTGATAATCAATTGGTAACCATTTTGGACTTTGAAAAAATAGTAGCGGAAATTGCTCCGGCTACCGGGATTAAGCTGGAAGAAATTGAAAAAATGGGAGCAAGAAGCACGATTACAGCACCGGTTGTGGTTGCGGAGGACTCCGTTTTGTTGCAAAAAATGATTGGCACCTCCTTGCAAAAGGCAGGATTTACCGATGTTCGGGTATACAATAACGGACAGGAAGCATGGGAATATATTTCTTCCCTGAAGGACGATCCGGATCTGTATAAGAAAATCAATCTTGTGATAACGGATATTGAAATGCCTATGATGGACGGACATAGGCTGACGAAACTCATGAAGGAAGATATGCGATTAAAACGAATACCGGTTGTTATCTTCTCTTCTCTGATTAATGAGCAGATGCGCGTGAAGGGAAAAGAGGTGGGAGCGGATGAGCAGCTTTCCAAGCCCGAAATCGGACACCTGGTTGAAATTTTGGATATCTTGATAAAACGTTTTCGTGAATCGGACCACGCAGTACTGGCACATGGAGCATAAAGACTTTGGAGAAATATACTAAGAATAA
>CAKARX010000082.1:0-5458 GCA_916720745.1 uncultured Atopobium sp. | reverse complement strand
ATTCTCTCAATGCTGAATATTAATTCAGTATTGTTTATTCTAGGTGACGCCGAACGAATGTCAAAGAGTGGGGAGACGATAAACCCCACATCGGTATGCCTACTGAAACTGAAAGTTCCCATAGAACCTATTCTGTTTTCCGTTGACCTGCTCCCCTGATGCATGTTGCAAAAAAACCGCGATAGCCAAGGAGGCAACATGGCGAGGACAACGGCAACACTCTGTTCGTGATGGGGCCCGTGCAAAAACCCGTCCTGCCACAGGACGTCTATTCCACGGCGGAGGTTGCGAGGTTGCTGGAGTCAAGCCAATCAAAATCTACCACTACGCAAAAGACGCAGTGACCCCCCTCCCCTGAGGAAGTGGTGCAACGATTCACGAGGGTCTTTCTTTATCCAGAAGGAGCTCATCGGCTGCATGCGCAATATGATGACGTCTATTAATCTAAAACAGCACTATAACGTTAAAACGAGAAAAGCAGTTACACCTACTTATCACCGTACGGAATTCGGAAGTAATCCAGTGTGGCTTTGAATCTATCTTGAGCTGTAAGGCACGTATCAAGAAGATAGCCGTTCTCCTTATCCCACTTAGAGAGCCCTCGATAATAGAAAGACTTCATTTCGTCAGTAATTACGAACGGGACAACGTCATGAGCAAGACATTCTTTAAGCATAATCAACCTACCAACACGTCCGTTGCCATCTTGGAACGGATGAATGCGCTCAAAGCGAACGTGGTAATCAACAATATTTTCAAAAGAATGGGAGCTGTTTGAGTTATAAGCCTTTAACAGCGACTTCATCTCTTGAGCAACATTTTCTGGAAGAGTGGTTTCTCGCCCACCAACCTCATTTGGAAAGCGCTTGTAATCTCCAACGGCAAACCAATCCTGTAAAGAATCTGTAGTTCCCGTTTTCAGAATACGGTGAAGCTCTTTGATAATGCCCTCTGTGAGGGAATCTTTTGCATGGTCAATCACGTAATCGATGGCACGGAAATGGTTCTGAGTTTCTACAATGTCGTCAATGTGAACAGGATTTCCATCAACGTCGATAGTCGCCGTTTCAAAAATCATACGTGTCTGATCGAGGGAGAGCTTGCTTCCCTCAATATGATTAGAGTTGTAGGTAAGCTCAACCTGGAGCTTATGGTAAATGCCACCCTTTATTTTTGAGGTCTTTTCTTCAATCAAGCGCGTAAGCAGCGGACTTGTTGACGACGCTTTGGCATTTTTTCGAGAAGGTTTTACGGCATCGCCTGGTATGTTCCAAGTTTTTCCCACGAGAAAAGCGCCTGGTACGCGACCTGTTGCACAATAATTGCGCACACTTCTCTCGGATATGCCCCAGAGTTCAGCAATCTCTACTGCAGAAAGAAATCCCATTGAGCTTCACCCCCTATCGGCAAAAACTGATGAGATTATTATAGCAAAGGAGGCTATTTATTGCCGATATCGGCAATATTTGTAAGAACTTGTAAGAGCTTTGAGTTATCTTGCAATTATTGTTCTACTATTTGTCGTAGGTATAACTGTTTATGTCGGTCAACTCCACAAACACAGATTTTGCAGCCTTACAGCAGTCCTGAAGAGCGATTCCTTTTGCGTACGGATTCTTCCTCACGTACGTCGTCCACTGTGCTTGCATAGCAGCATCGCCAGCAACATCGTCGAGTACCTCGGTCCAACGTGCTATGACGGCTTGACTATTTCTTTTCTCACAAGTCGATGCCAAGGCATTTCTCAATGTTTCCATATTGATGTCATTTCTCTTGACACCCAACAGAACATGAATGTCATAGAAATCTCGGAGACGGGTATTGGTAACTCCGCGAGATACCACAGTCTCAAGTTTTTCCGCAAGTACTGTCTCAATTGGGTATGCCATAAGGCTAATCTTGCCCTCGCCGAAGAGCAGCGGGTAGCTGTACTCCACCGCATCCGGCGTGATTCTGTCACCAGTGGTGACATCTACTGTCAGCGGGACCAACATGGGGGCATAGCTCCCCTTGAGGTGTACGCGAATGCCTGGATAGTCATCGGTCTCGCGAATGTCTTCAATTCTGTCAAACTCAAACTCCCAATCGTCATCTACCTGTACTGACGTGATGTCGCGAAAGACCTTTTCTGCAGACTCATGAGTAAGAGTGAACCCTCTGACCGTCGTGTCCAGGTCCATGGTAGTCCTAGAGCTGACGCCAACGAGGGACGAGATGAGCACACCGCCCTTGATAACAATGTTGTCTCTCCATGTCGATCTTGAGAGGCGCTCAAGCAACCTCTCGAGGAGGTAGCTCTGCATGAGCGCCTGTGTAGGGATGCCCGCCTCCTTGGCCATGTTATTCACATGTGCCTTGAGCTGCATTGCGTTCTTCATCCTCATAGCAGCACCTCCAGATAATTTCGGATTTTCTTCTCAACGCCAAGTCTGCGCGCGTATTCAACTAGTTTCTCTACATCTCTCTTTGAACTTTTAACATAGGCCCGCATCGCCGGAATAACAACCTGTGAGTCTACTGTGCCCTGACCCCTGACAAGGTCGCAAAGTGTTCTCTCTAGATTGTATGCCCTAACAATATTGTTGTGCTGAGTAGTCAGCTCTACCAGTCCAAGCTCAAGCACCTCGTCGGCACAGGTACGACAGACTATCCCCGCTTCCCTGACGGGTGTGGCATTGTAGCCTCTGGGGAACGTCATGGTGAGGGAAAAGGGTGCACGGTCGGTCATACCGTGCAGAAACAGTGCCGTGTCATCGGAGAATACGCCGCGCGAGAACCGGTGCTGTGCGGCGAGGTATGGGTCCTCCCATGTCTCCGGAAGAGCGTAGAGACCGCGCTCAACCTGAACGAGCTCGCCCCTGTCGACAGCCTCGGCAAGCTTTCTCCTGGGAATGCCAGCGGCAGTAACCTGTGATGCTGACACGTAACCATTCTGGTCTTTCGCAATCTCGATTAAGGTCATGGTCGCCCTCTTTCCAAATTATACATTTATGCTGAATATTATTTCATATTAAGCATAAATGTACAAATCTTCAAGATAGCTCCATGTGCTTACATGAAAGGACTTTAATGAGAGGGTTACGGCTTACCTCAAAAAGCGACATTCGTACTATTATATTTAGGACATACGGGGCTATCTGAACTCTGCTTTTCCATTGGTACTCCCATCTCACGATGTCAACTAAAAAACACACTTTATAGAAATACCAGTCTACGTAAACATATAAAAAATACTGTCCACTGAAATGGACAGTATTTGAGGTTGAATATTTGTAGACCCTAGCACACAGGATTGCCATACTCACGCAACATAGCGTCACGGTTAATAATCCACTGCTTACCATACTTACGAGCATCCACTCCTGAAACTATTTTGCCGTATGCAACAGCCTTGCGCAGAGTTGACTCGCTTAAACCCCAGAGTTCACTAGCATCTGAAAACGATATAAGCCCATCGAATGGAGTCACAACTTCCGTTCCATTCTTCCATAACTCATCGCAAGAGAGATCAAGGTCATCGTTCCAGATAATACCGTAGCCACCTTGATCAACTTCTACCTCTCTGAACAGTGACTCGTTATCCTCCAATGTCTTGAAGACCGGAAAACGATGCATAAGTGGAGATACATCATAGATTTTTGTAGTGCCGTTGGTAAACTGAACGCTTAACTTTAAGCTAGTCAGAGCAGAGATATCTTTTACCTTATGAAATTTCATAATCCGCCTCCTTTAGATGAGTGGATCGATTTTCTTAAATTCTTGCGTCTCCCACATCTTAAAGAGCTCGGTTCGGTGTAAATCCATCCACTCCCACACCATATCAGCAGCACGAGCGGGTAGGCTGCCTCGATTACCTCACCGGACCTAATATCAAACGCTGCGGTATCCTCGCTGTAAATCGCATGTATGTGTGGCGGATTGTGCTCCGATCCCAAGAAGTACATACGTATAACTATTCAATAAAACCTTGCAAGTGTTGGCATGTAAGTCCTTTCGGCTTGTCTATTATATCACGTTAACGTGATATAATAGACAAGCCTTAACATACAAACAAACTATCAACGTTTCCTATTAAAATTACGAATCGCAGGATTTTTATGTAGTTCTATCTCAGCAGCGCATTGGCTGGAGATGGGGGTAGACCAGCACGCTTCTTTCTGCGAGCCTCCGCTCGCCACTGGCAACCGGAGCACCCTGCCAGATTGCCCTAGAGCATCAGGCTGACCATCTTCTCCTGGTGCTCTACAATCTCATCGAAGCCCCACTTACCGCGGTTCTTGCACACCTGCATCATGATCCGGAACTTCAGCGACGCGACGCTCACCTGGTTTACCTTCCCCGAGGCGTCATCGAGATAGTGGTCAATCTTCGTCTTCGGGTCCCAGTTCGACCCCGAGCTGTTCGCCTCGCTGCCGATCATCGCGTAGTTGCCGAAGCAGTTGATCTGCGCTTTGCTCAGATGCCCGTCTTCGCCGTTCGCCGTCGCCTGGGGATAGTAGTGCTCCAGGCTCCGCCTCGTTCTCGAGAAGTAGAACTGGTCGAACGCCGCGAGGTCGAAGTCCCCGCACCCGAGTTCCGAGAAGAACCGCTCCCTCTCGCGGTCCCCTTCTCGGTACTTCCCTCCGCGCAGGTCGTCGCTGTATTTCTTCCAGAGCCGGAAGTCAAGGTAGTTGAAGACGAACAGGGGCACGCCGTGAGAGGCCTCGCTGCCGTCCCCGTATATGCTGTCGAAGCGCTCGGGCGAGCCTTTCGCAACGGCGCTTCTAACGAGCTCCCTGCCGGAGATGACCGTCAAGTCGAAGCTGCCGGGTCTAGGCGTGTTCCTCTCGTTGAGGAGGCTCCCGTTCAGGTAGACCTCGTTGAAGTAGCGGTCGGCGAGCTCCTCGACGAACGCTGCGTAGCCCTCCAGGCAACGTCCGTCTCCAAGGTCCTGCTCCATGAGGTACAGGAGCACGTAGAACAGGTAGTTCTTCCTCTGCCTCGCGGTGAAGGAGACCTCGAACATCGAGAGCAGGTGCGTGAGGCGCTCCTGCGTGCCCTGGTCATCGCACAGGTTCTTTGCGTAGCCCTTCTTACTGAACTCTATCTGCCATTTCTGCAGCTTCCAGGGGTTGCTGTCCACGGTATCGTCCTCCATCGAATGGTGGACGACGAAGTTGTCGAGCAGGAACCTGGCCTTCAGCAGCGTGTATGCAAAGGCCTTGACGGCGTCGGCGTCGAGCCTCGCGTTGTCGAACTCGTTTATCAGTTCCTTGTCGTCGAGGTTGAATGCCGCCAGGTCGAACCCCTCCTCCGACATCCTCGTGATCTTCAGCACGATGAGCAGGAAGTTGGGGAAGTCGATGATCGGCAGGAAGTCCTCGCCCTGGCCGCCGGCATCGCCGGCGCCGTCTTGCCTGCCGGGGTTGCCCGATGCCAGCATCTCCCCGATGGACAAGGTCCGCGCGCTGTCGCGCCA
>CAKARX010000081.1:0-5479 GCA_916720745.1 uncultured Atopobium sp. | reverse complement strand
ACTACAATGACCTTCTCGCCAGCGGAAAGCTTGGCGATGGCGCGACACCTGGCTCCAATAAGAGCGTCGTCTGGCGTGGTGTCCGACCAGGGGCGATCTTTACGGTTGGGATAGCGCAGCACAGCGTCGTTGCCAAGCCACGCTGCAAGTGAGCGCGCTGTGCGGTCCGCGGCATCCTCGCCCGCAACAACCAGCAAGCATGGTCGGGGGTTCTGCGCCCAGAGTGCAGCCAGCATCAGTGGACGAGCGCTTTGCGAGAGGGACAGTGTGGCATCAGATCCACGCGATAGCTCTCGCTTTAGCTTCTCTAGCTCGGGTGCACTCAGTAGTTGAGCAGCAACTCTATTAATAAACACGCAGTCTCCCGCCATGCCGCTAAACCCACATGCAAACGCATGCGGGTTACACCAAACCTTGCTGGACGCAGCTGCTGCGACGTCCGCTGTGACGCCCGGGGCGCAGTCGGCGGCCGGAGCGCAGCCGACGACGTCCTCCGCGCGCAGGCGCAGGTTTGATAACTTTTCAATTGGGCTGTTATTGTAGCTGTTATGCAGCTATTTTGCTATTCTCGCCTCACGTGATAACGTAACTACATACTGGGTACACATAGAAGGAATTGAGGAGAGGTCATGCCCAGAGAATCAAAGAAAGTCAAGGTAGAACGCGGCATTGAGCTGTGCCGACGCATGCACGAGCTCTATCCAAGCGTCCAGAGCGCGCTGGATTATCACGACGCGTTTACCCTGCTCATCAGCGTTATGCTTTCGGCGCAGACTACTGACGCCGCGGTAAATAAAGTTACTCCCGAGCTGTTCCGCCGCTGGCCCGACGCACCATCCATGGCGGCCGCCAATGCTGTCGAGGTCGGAGAGGTCATTCAGACCATCGGCTTCTGGCGCGCAAAGGCTAAGCACTGTGTAGAGACGGCGCAGATTCTGCTAACGGAGTACGGCGGAGAAGTTCCGGGCACCATGGAAGACCTGGTCACGCTCCCGGGCGTTGGTCGAAAGACCGCAAACATCGTGCTCAACAAGATGTTTAACGTGGTCGACGGCATCGCGGTGGACACGCACGTGTACAGAATCTCCAAGCGCATGCGCTTGAGCTCGGCTTCTACGCCGCTGGCTGCCGAGAAGGACCTGCTCGCGCTTCTCCCCCACGAACTCTGGAAAGACGTCAACGAAGAGTGGATTCACTTTGGGCGAGAGACCTGCACTGCTCGCAACCCCAAGTGTGTCGGCTGTCCCATGAGCGACATCTGCCCCTCCTACGAGCAGCCCAACCGCTGGTTCAAGGGGTAAGCGCGGGTGGGCGGGTGCGAGCGGACCTGGTGCTGACCTGCGAGCGCACGGGTGCCGCGGGTGTCGCGGGTGCCGCAAGTGCACGGGCTTCTCGCCAGGCGCTTCTGAGTTGCGAATCCAGACTCAAGTACCGCGATAAGCCTGAAAAGCGCATGAAGTCTGAGTAAATTTACTCAGACATGACGAGAAAAACCGGCAAATAGCTCAGACTTGGTGAACTTTTCCGGCAAATAGCTCAGACATGGCGAGAAAATCAGGCTTCATGAAAGGGCGAACTCAGACACGCTTTAAATCTCGCCTGAAAAGTGAGCCTGAAAAGTGCAAAGATTCTGTATTTTGGATACAGATTCTTTGATGAAATCAGGCAAATCCACAGATTCTTTGAAGCATTTAGGCAAAAGTTACAGATTCTTTTAAGAAATCAGGCGCGCAACGAACATATAGCGAGAAACCCAATCTCCCCGCAATGTCCACACACAAAAATACCCACCAGCAGGCATTTGCTTGCTGGTGGGTACATTTTTAACGCACTAGAAGTTTGAGCTGCGGCTTCGCGTTGTCGCGCCTGCAGCCCTGCAGCTCAGAGCACCTACAACTTAGTAGTTGAGGGACTGCTCCTCGAAGTATGCCTGTGGATGACCGCAGACTGGGCAGACCTTTGGTGCAGATGCGCCGACGTGCAGGTGACCGCACTTGAGGCACTTCCAAACCTTGACACCCTCGCGCTCAAAGACCTCACCGGACTCAACGCGCTCAAGAAGCTTCTGATAGCGCTCCTCGTGAGTCTTCTCGATGTTACCGACAAGACGGAACTTAGCAGCGATCTCTGCGAAGCCCTCCTCCTCAGCTACCTTAGCGAAGTCAGCGTACATGGTAGTCCACTCGTAGTTCTCACCAGCAGCTGCGTCCTTGAGGTTCTCTGCAGTCTCTGGAATCTTGCCGCCGTGGAGGTACTTGAACCAAAGTTTAGCGTGAACGCGCTCGTTGCCAGAAGTCTCGGTGAAGATGTTGGAAATCTGCTGGTAACCCTCTTTTGCAGCCTGGGAAGCATAGTAGCTGTACTTGTTGGTAGCCTGGGACTCACCAGCAAAAGCTGCCTCGAGGTTCTTCTTTGTCTGAGAATTCTCAAACTCTACTGCCATTTTTTCTCCTCTCCCGCGTTAACGAGTGGCACGTTAACGCATGTCAAAGCGCTTGTGAGCGCGATGTTAAGCGCCTGGGTAGCGCTGTGTTACCTTTAGCAAACAAATGCAAATGATAATCATTAGCACTTGTGCTCATATACTGACCCCTTCGTCAGCACTATGAATTATAACCATTTAGGGCATCCAGTATTCATCATTTTTCTGACAAAAGCCTTCCTTCGCAAGTTCTTCAAGTAAGCCAAGGGTAACCTGCTCATCAAGGGTTTCTCGCCCCGCATTGACCTCAATCTGGCAGAGCTCCTGGTGAAGCGTTTCAAACACCGCTCCTCCCTCGTCTTTATGGGCGAGAAGAACACGCAAGAGCTCGGCTCGCTTCTGTCGATGAGATCCCTCAAAGCGCGACTGCTTGACGTGGCTTTTGGACCTTCGCGAAGGGTTGGGAATGGTTTTCTTCAAGTACGCGCCATAGTCGAGAAGGGCGTAGTACCAGCTACGTGGTGTGAGCTCCGTCTCGTCGGCATTCGCGGCGGTGTCCACTGCAGTGTCCGCAGCGTTCGTAACGCTTGCAGGACACGTAAGCTCTACCAGCGGAACAAGCTCGGAATCTGGCACGCCTTCTGCCTGGGGATACAGCTCGTGAAGAAAGACCGTGCGCACATTGGTCTCCAGGTAAACACCGTGCAGGTTAAACGCAAACGCACGAATACCCGCTGCAGTAGCAGGACCAATGCCTGGGAGCTTTACCAGCTCCTTTGGATCTTGCGGAAAGACGCCGCCCGCCTCAGAAATTGCCTGAGCAGCTCGGTGCACGGACAAAGCTCGACGGTTGTAGCCAAGACCCTGCCACTCCTCAAGCACGTCAGAAGGGGCTGCGGCAGCCAACGCGTCAACCGTTGGGAATCGCTCCAGCCACCTCTGCCAGCGACCATCCACGCGGCTGACCTGTGTCTGCTGAAGCATGACCTCAGAAATCCAAATGGCATACGGGTCGTACGTACGACGCCAAGGCAAGTCGCGATATAGCTCGCGGCCTTTCTTTGCCACAAACTCGACAAATGCACGCAGCTCAGGCGTGAGCTCTGCTCCGCCGGATGCACCAGCGTGCTCGTCGGCCAAAACTTCCAGGCCTTCGTTCATCTTTGTATGTGAGATTTTCTTATCGACCAATATTGAACTCGTACGGTTTTTTCTCGGCAGAAATAACCTCGCCATCAAGCAGGTTATCAAACGTACCAGCGGTAACCTCAGCCTCAATAGCGGCAGCAGCATTCTGGATAATCTGCTCGTTACGCTGAGCGTTCTCGTTCTTTACCAGTTGGAACTCGCCCACCATCTCTGGCATAAGACCCTCTACAACAACTTGATGCAAGGTTACGGACGCAAAGAAATTACGCAAGGTCTTCTCGGCACTGCACCAAAGAGGACCAAAATAGCAGGAATTGCGACGAGGACATGGCTCGTTATTAGGGCCGGCCCATTCGCAGCTAGAAATGAAAACAGGTCCCTGAACTGCCTCAACAATGTCAAGAACGCTCACCTGATTAGGATCAATAGCCAGCATCATGCCGCCGTGAGCGCCGCGCGTGCTGACAATTACTCCGGCAAGGACCAGGTCGTGCTGGATTGAGCGAGCAAAGGAGTATGGAATATCGTTTTCGTCTGCGGCATCGCGAACAGAAAGAAGCTTCTTTGGGCTTCTCACCAGCGAAGAAAGCATGCGGATTGCATAATCAGTTTTGCGTGAAATTTCCATTGGTTCTCCAAGTACCCCTCTTGCGTCCGCTTGAGGGACTGCTTTTCTCACTTATCTGGCTTGTGACCAGGCTAATCGTTGTTACAAGTTCAGTTACTATCAGTTCAGTTATTGCTAGTTCAGTTGCTAGTTCAGTCGTTGCTTCTTGCTCTATCGTTTCTACCAGTTCAAAATTTTCCAGCCGCGCTTGTTTGCAAGTCTGGCAAGCGTTGGACCAGGGCAAACGGCGCACGGCGTTTGTGCTGCCGATAAAAGCGTTGCGTCCGAGTAGTGATCGCCGTACGCGTACGCAATCTCCCAGTTGCCCTCGCCAAAGTGCTGGTTGCACCACTCGGTTGCCGAGACCAGCTTCTGAGCGCCCTCAATCACGGGGCCGTCAACCTTGCTGGTGTAGTGTCCGTCTGCTCCTACCTGCATCTTTGTGGCGAGAAACCCGTCTACTCCCAGCTTCTCTGCGGCCAATTCCGCGATAGGTTCAAACGTTGCTGACACCAACAGCACACAGCAACCTTCTGCCTTCCGACGACGCACCTCTTCCAGCGCCTGAGGGCGATACATCCCCTCAATTACCTCGCGATGAAAATCGTGCATGACGGCATTTGCAAACTCAACGCTATACTGCGTAAGTGCACCAACAACCAGCTCACGAGCCTCTTCCTGCCTTTGAGGAAGGTGCAGCTTGTAGCGAGCTCCCCACCACACAAGCTTGAGCGTGCGTGCAATTGAGGACAGGTGGCGACGAAGCAAATACGCAGAGAACAAGAGTCCTGACTGTCCAGAAATGACGGTTCCGTCAAAATCAAAAACAGCAATTTTCTTGACTGAATCTGAAGTGGATTCTGTGAGAGAAGAATCTGCGGAAATGGAATTCACACCATCGCGTTGCGACAGCGCATCCAAAGTATTCTGATTCCGCACAATCCACCTCACTTTACCTCTGCTTTTAAATGTTTCTGTAGCAGAAGCACTTAGACACATTCTGATGTAAAGATATCACACAATGCTCTATTTTCTGACTTGGTTTCAATAAATTGAAGATGTAATTTAAATCTTTTATGCTGGACTTTTTTGGTAATGAAAAAGCCCTCCGAAGAGGGCTTGAACATGCAATGGCGGGATATGCGGGGCTCGAACCCGCGACCTCCGACGTGACAGGCCGGCGCTCTAACCAGCTGAGCTAATACCCCGGACGCCTTGTTGCGAATTGAAATAATACAGGGAACTTTTATTCTTGTCTAGCGTTATTTCCAACGAATTTAAAAATTTTCTTGAAAATAACC
>CAKARX010000080.1:0-5656 GCA_916720745.1 uncultured Atopobium sp. | reverse complement strand
TTTTGTGCGCCAGGCCTAAAAGCCGACGCTAACACGCTGCAGAATCATAATCACCCGCATATGAACTGCCTCCCATTTCTTGGACATAAGAAATGGGAGGCAGTTCATATGCATTATATAAAGCCTACTTAATTACTCAGTAGCAGGTCCTTCTTCTGAAGTCTGTGCCTCACTGGCATCATTTTTCTTAGCCAGCTTCTTATCAAGCCAACCGGTAAATGCTGGAGCTACCAGTGCAGTAATAACTACCGCAGCTGCAAGCTGAGCGTTTGCGTTTGCAACAACCTGAGCTGTATAGGTTGGATCAACACTAGCAACCGCAGCAGGAGTGGTTGTTGCAGTTCCTGCAATAGTTGCACTTGCAAGACTTGCCTTACCAGAACCACCAAGAAGACGCTCAACAAGCATGGTAAGAATACCAGTGATGATACAAAGAACTGCCAAAAGAATGCCTGATGGACCACCAGTAATAAGGTTCTCAACACTCATACCGCAACCAAGCGCAAAACCAACAACAGCAATACAAGGGTTAATACCAGGAACCAAAAGTCCCCTAATAAATGGACTAAGGTTACCAAGAACAACACCAAGAACCAGAGGGAGCAGCGTACCGATAAGTGCGGTAGGAGAAATTGCTGCAACGCCTGCTGCGCCTAGAGCAATCATGGTAACTGCAGGACCTGCAACAAGAGATAAAACTGCAGCTGCACCCTGCTCATCAGGAGTTCCATACTCAGCAGTAATACCAATGTACAGAGCAACGTTACAGAAAGTAATGCCACCAATAATAGAAAGTGCATTAAGACCAAAGAAGTTATCGTTCATGAATTTGGCAACAAAGAGACCAAAGGCAATAGCAATGGCAAGCTTAGGGATAAGAATGGTCAGACCAGTCTTCAGAACCTTTGGAACCGTCTTCAGGTCAATGGAAGCGCCGACAAACAGCAGAACAATGCCAACAATAGCAGGAGCACCCTTAGCAACAGCTGTGGTAAAACTACCAATTTCTAGAACCTGAGGGAAAAAAGAGTGAAGCAGTAGGCCCACAGAAAGTGGATAAAGCATAATATCGCCAGGGAACCTGGGGACGCCAATCTTACGAGTTGTATTTTGCTGTTCAGCTGCCATTATCAGCTCCTTTGCCCTGGTGGTCAAAAAATAGTTGACCTACTTTATCAGCACAAAGAAGCATTTTTGAAAAGCGCTGTACAAATTAACAATTTAGCTACAAACGCGAGAAGACCTTACAAGCTGCAAGGTCTTATCGCGAAATGGGCGTATATGAGTGTTGAGGACGACGCGGCGCGTAAAACTGAGGGCTATAACTTAGATTTTGCCGCCTTCAACGACAATGTTGTTTGGATCTACCTCGTCGCCATAAATTGGAGCGAGTGTCTCTTCATAGTCCTTGTGGAAGAAGTTCTCCTCTGCAAGAGGGCCGGTAATCTCGTTGTTGATAAACTCCAACAGCGAGGAGTTGCCCTTGTGAACCGCAGCAGCAATAGTATCGGAGTCACCCAGGTCATCAATGCCAACAACAAAGCCAGGGTTAGACTTGATCCATGCAAGTACCTCGGTGTTGTCGGTTGAGAAAGCATCGCCGCGGCCGTCGAGCAGCGCATTATACGCATCGGCATAACTATCAAATTTGACCAGCTCAACCTTAGGTGCGTTCTTAGCAAACCAAACCTCAGCTGTAGTTCCCTTAGAAACAATAAGCTTCTTGCCGTCAAGCTGAGAAACGTCTGTAATTGGCGCAGAAGATGGAGAAACAACGCCCAGCTTAATCTTCATGTATGGCAGAGAGAAATCAACCTTCTCTTTACGGTCATCAGTTACCGTAAAGTTTGCCAGCATGATATCTGCCTTATTGGACTGCAAGAAAGGTACGCGGTTCTGTCCGTCAGTGGCAATGTAGTTAATCTTAACACCCATATCCTTTGCAAGGCGCTCTGCAAAAACAATGTCGTAACCAGCGTAATTGCCGTTTGCATCAACATAACCAAAAGGAGCCTTGTCGCTAAAGACGCCGATATTTACTGTGCCCGCCTTCTTGATGTCATCAAGAGTTCTGAACTTTGAGTCTGTATCAGAAGATCCACCCTGAGCTCCGTCGGAATCCTTTTTCTTGCAAGCAGCCAAAAGAGCTGCAGCAGAAAGTGCGCTTGCACCAAGGAAAGCACGGCGAGAAAGAGAAGTGGAAGTATTTTCAAAGAAGTTCATTTCAAATCCTAACAAGTTGTATCAATTACTACATCATCTACGTGCAAAAACACGTTGTTTACTTATGCACACGTTCAAACTCAAAGGTGCGCAAAAACTCTTGTGCCCTTTCTGTTTTAGGTGCCGAGAAAAACTCTTGTGCGTCAGACGACTCTTCTACGATGTGTCCCTGATCAATCAAGATGACTCGATCAGCAACTGCTTGAGCAAAGCGCATCTCGTGAGTTACCACCAGCATGGTCATTCCCTGCTCTGCTAGCTCCATAACTACCTGCAAAACCTCATGAACCATCTCAGGGTCAAGAGCTGCAGTAATCTCGTCCAGCAAAAGAACTTCAGGGTTAGTCATCAAAGCACGAACAATTGCCACGCGCTGCTTTTGACCACCAGAAAGTGCTGATGGATAAGCGTCTTTCTTCTCCCACAGTCCTACTCGACGAAGCAGCTCTTCTGCCTGTGCCAAAACCTCATCCTCTGAGCGCTTCTGCACTACCAGAGGAGCCAGAGTTACGTTTTTCAAAACCGTCATGTTGGGGAACAGATCATAGCTTTGAAAAACCATTCCAATGCCTGTTGCAGCGCTTTCCCTCTTCTGACCAGAAATTACCTGATTGTGGAGAAGTACCTCTCCCCCTTGGATGTCTTCCAAGCCAACAATAGCGCGAAGTAGCGTAGACTTACCGCAACCGGAAGGTCCCAACACCACGACTACCTCGCCTTTATTGATGGAGAGCGAAATCTTATCAAGCACGGGTTTCTGGCTTGAGGGATATACCTTAGTGAGGTCCTTAACTGCTAAAACGGTGTTACTCATGTGAGGCGCTCCTCTCAAGCCTGCGTGAAAGATACGAAAGTGGGAAGCAGGCAGCAAAATACAGGAAGAAAATAGCTCCGTAAATCCAAAGTGCTCCGTCAGTTGGGAACTTGAAGCGATAAAAATCGGTGATCTGACTTCCAACTCTAAGCAACTCAACTACGCCAATCAGATTACACAGTGACGTTGTCTTAATCATGCGTGTAATCAGGTTGATGGCTGGTGGCAAAAGGCGTTTGAAAGCCTGGGGCAGAATGACCTTAAAGAACGTTTGCTGGCGAGAAAGGCCAAGTACAAACGCACCGTCATACTGAGATGCTGGAATTGACTCTAATGACCCTCGTACCAGGTCCCCAAGCTCAGCTGCTCCCCAGAAGGTAAAGACCACAATTGAAGCTTCAATACCATCAAAGTTGACATCAAACCATTCAGAAGTACCAAAAAACACCACAAAGAGCAGCACTAGCTGAGGCATAACACGAACAATCTCAAGGTAAACACGAAGAATTGCGCGAACAACCTTGTTGTTGGATGTCATAAAAAGTCCAACGAGAATACCAAGAGGAATAGAAAGTGCCACAGAGATAAGGCCAATGTGCACCGTTGTTGCAAGACCTCCAAGAAGGCGCGTTATTACTCCTTCCTGCAGCAAAATGTTATCGACGGGCATAGTCAAGCCTCCTCTCCAGCCAGCTGCCAAGCAAAGAAATAGGAACAAGGATAATCACATAGGCAACTACCAACATAAAGAGAGCTTCTGTAGTGTCGTATTGCATGCCAATAATGTCCTTGGTTACATACATCAAATCTGCAAGGGCAATACCGGAAACAACGGAAGATTCCTTAATCAAGAAAATGACGTTAGCAACGAGGCCTGGAATTGCTACAGAAAGTGCCTGTGGAAGAATTACATGCTGGAGCGCTTGAATCTTTGAGAGGCCCAAAACCTGTGCAGATTCAAACTGAATGGCTGCAACTGATTCAAAGCCTGCGCGAAACACTTCTGCCATATAGGAGCCACCAAGAAACGTTAAACCCACAACAGCAGCTACCTCTGCATCCATTTTGAGACCAATTTTAGTTAGGCCAAAGTAGATAAGAAACAGCTGAATAAGCAGGGGTGTTCCTCTGGAAAGCTCAACATAAACGGCATTAAGCTGACTTAAAACAGGAATTTTTGTCAGCGAAATCTGAGCACTTATCAAACCAACGATAAGCGAGAAGAGAACTCCAAAAAAAGAGATGGTAAGTGTTATTTTTGCAGCTTCTGCATACAGTGGGAGGTGTTCCCCTATGAAGCTCCAGTCCATGCGAATAAATCCTCTCGGGATGTGCGAATAATCACACAAGAGTTACAAAATAGCTTTACGCCCGAGTCTGTACCAGGAAAATTTTGCTCAGCGACAATTACACCCTGGTCGTATGTGACCCGGGCACCAGACACATCGCGGTGCATGCACAAAGTGCAGTGTATGTCGTAGCCATAATTCGCATGCGTATAATCCTAGCTGCAACTAGGATATTGTCAACTCACAATTGGTAAATTTTTTGATAATGGAAAATTCTTCCACTAAATCATCAACTGACATACGTGCATTAGCAGGGCTTGTAGAGGGCAGTTGACGTGCAGGAATACCGGTTTGTTGCTCGGTATAGCGCTTATAAAATTTTGTTGCCGTCCCACCAAGTGTAAAAATAGCGCAGATTGATGAATCTTGAATAAGAGCGCCAATGTTGTGTGGAACTGGATTTGCAATAGAAGCGTCACTTGCACCCTTAATGTCACAAGCCTCAAGCACATCACAAAGAGCAAGATGATGTCTTTTGCAGAAGTCAATCTTTTCAGGTATGGACTTGAGGGGTTTCTCGCCATATAACGTAGCAACTACGCGCCAGAATCTATTCTGAGGATTGCCAAAATAAAAGCCAATTTCTCGAGACTTGGGACTAGGCATTGATCCCAAGAGCAGCACACGAGAATCCGGGAAAATAATGGGATCAAGCGTGTTCTCTACATGCGTAAGCGCAGTTTTAGCAGCATCGCCAGCAGACTGTGACCTCTTTTCAGCCACGACTACTCGCCTTCTTGCAGCGGCTCAACAAACTCCTGCAAATCATCAAGACGCAATATGGTTACCTGACCGTAGCCGGCTCCGCCTGTAGTGCCTGTATCAATTCCCCACTTATCGCCATCTGACTGCACCCATTGCGCAAGACCATCAGGAGTAGTAGCACTTCGGTTCAAGTTTTTTGCACCAAAGCTTGCTAACAGAGGCGTAGGCGTATGTCCACAAATAACAATCGGGTATGCAATATCTGATGTGCGGAAATCCGTAGGATATTGCCAAAACTCTTCACGAATCCACAAAAGATCATTTTCAGATTGCTTGCTTAAATACTGTTCCAAAGAAGCCTTATCCCAGGCGGTTGGCAAGGGAACGCCATTAGACTTTACGCCCGCGTGCACCAAAACAAAGTCTCTACCTTGGACCTCAACGGTGGCGTACAAAGGAAGCGTCTGCAGCCAGTCAATCAGCTCACTATATTCTTCCTCAGAAAGCGTCTTGAGCTCAGCAAGCGTTGCGTCTCCCCCGTTAATCTGCCACATAAACTGAGCTT
>CAKARX010000079.1:0-5769 GCA_916720745.1 uncultured Atopobium sp. | reverse complement strand
TCCAAGTTCAGTGAAGATTTTGCTTATAAAACGAATGAAATATGCAATATCGTGCATATTGACGTTACTGACCGCGAAAAATACGTATCGTTATGGTGACAGCATCGCAAAATGCCGTGTGTCGCGCATTCTGGCACATACTCCATACCCGCTCGCGCCCACAGTACGCCGTCTACCTGCGGTTCTTCCGCCGAAGCATGCGGTTCGCTCGTCGTATCACGCGGTTCGCCCGCCCGCCGCGGTCCGTCCGCCCGCTACAACTGCTTGACGCTCTTGCGCGAAACCACAGTCGTATGGAGTTGTGAAATGCAGGGAGCGTAATGCGCGTCAGTCGTCTGATCAACGAGTCGTTTAACTGCGATTTCTCCCATTTCGTGCTTGGGAACGTGCACGGAGGTTAGCGAAGGCTGAATCAGCTTGCAGATGCGGTCGTCGTCAAAACCCACAACCGAGACATCGCCCGGAACATCAATGTCCAGCTCACGTAGGGCGCGGACAACGGTGGCTGCCAGACTATCGCTCTCGCAGAAAAACGCGGTGGGCAGCGCGCCGCGCCTCTGTTCCAGCCAATCAACCAGCTGGTGATAGGCCTCTTCGGGCGCCGAGTTAACAAGCACACGGTTGTTCTCGTCAAACGGGAATCGCATGTCGTCCAGCACGCGACGCATACCGTGCTCACGCAGGGGGTAGTTCTTGCAGCGCTCGACGTGGCCGACGTATCCGATGACCTCGTGGCCGTGCTCAACCAGCAGCGTACACGCGCGATACGCTGCGGTTTCGTTAGCGGTAACCACGCAGTCAAACGGCAGCTTGTCGCTCCAGCTGTCCAGAATCACCAGCGGCAGGCTAAATTCTTCCAGCAAGGAAAACTGATCGTCCGAGACAATCTCGGTGGCGAGAAGAACGACGCCAGCTCCCTCGTTTTGTTCCAGCTCTGCAATGTTTTTCCTGCTAGTAACGGGTTCGGGGAGGTCCAAGGTCACCATCGCCGACGGCAGCCCAAGTCTGCGAGCAGCTCGTTCGATGCCGGTATAAACACCCGCTTGAAAGGCGCTTTCGTCGACGATGTGGCCGTTGACGCGCGCAATCGCAAAAATGATGCGAGAAATCTGAGCCGAGCGGCTGTACCCAAGGCGCGCAATGGCCTCTAGGATGATGTGGGTTGCCTTGGCTCCGACGTTGCCTTTTTCGTTGAGGACATTTGAGACGGTTGCAGGAGAGTAGCCTGTTTCAGCAGCTACATCGCGGATGCTTACCCTTGTCATAGCGTCCCCCTCAAACGTCAAATAAACAACTCAACTAATACGTTAAAAACGTTTTACCTGCAAGTACTTCATAAAACTAATATATCTACTATATAAAAGTTGTATAGATAAAACAACGTGGACAATCTTGTTTAATTTGTTTACAATACCAACGTTAAGTGTTTAGAAGCCGAGAAGCCCGGGCAATAAACAGGTAACATCGGCACATCGGTTGGTGGGCCAGCTTGGCAGCCACCAGCACGGCAGCCGCGTGTCCCGCACGCAGCTTCCGGCACAACTGCCAGCACATCAGCCACATACCAGGGCGAGAAAATCTCGTTCTGTCTCGAAGGAGAAGACATGAAAAAGGTAGTCGTAGCTTGTGGTTCCGGTATCGCAACCTCTACTGCTGTTGAGGCAAAGGTCAAGGATCTTCTCGATTCCAACGGCCTTGCTGGAACTTACAACATTGTTAAGTGCTCCATTGGCGAGGCAGTCAGCCAGTGCGCAGACGCAGATATCCTCATTGCAACTACTGAGGCACCTGCAAGCATTACCTGCCCATATGTCAGCGGCGTTCCTTTCCTCACCACCATTGGTAAGGCAGCTGCTGAGCAGCAGATTCTTGACATCCTCAAGTAAGTAGTTCGGGTTTTTACACCCGCTCGCCAACGGTTGTCCGCTCGGCCACGCGCCAACGGCCTTTCGCCAACGGCGACGGGTGTTTGTTTTTGTTCGAAAGAAGGTAAGTGTGGAAGTAGTAATTTCATTCTTCTCGTTCCTTCAGGGCCTCGGTGTTGCAGTCATGATGCCAATCATCCTGACCATCATCGGTTGCGCTCTGGGAGCAGGCTTTGGTAAGAGCCTCAAGGCTGGCCTTATGGTCGGCGTTGGCTTTATCGGCCTTAACCTCGTCATCAACCAGCTGTTTGGTACCGCAATTGGACCTGCAGTTCAGGAGATGATTCACCGCTTTGGTCTGACCCTCAACGTCATCGATGTCGGTTGGCCAGCAGGTGCAGCAATTGCACTCGGCACCACTATTGGTCTGGTTATCATTCCTTTGGCACTCATCGTTAACCTGCTTCTTGTCCTGGTTAACTTCACTCAGACGGTCAACGTCGACATCTGGAACTACTGGCATTACGCATTCGTCGGCTCCCTTGTTGCAAACGTTACCAACAACATCATGCTTGGCTTCGCTGCAGCAATCATCGACGAGGTCATCCTGCTTGTTCTTGCTGACGCAACCGCAAAGGACGTCCAGAAGGCACTCAACATGCCAGGCGTTTCTATCTCCCAGGGCTTCTCGCTTGCTTACGCACCAGTTGCTATGGGTCTGAACTGGCTGATCGACAAGATCCCTGGCGTTCGCGACATCGACATTGACGTCGAGTCCATGCAGAAGCGCTTTGGCGTCTTCGGCGAGCCACTGTTCATCGGCACCGTCATCGGCCTCATCATCGGCTGCGTTGCATACTTCGACGCTGCTGACGTCGCAGGCTCCATCACCAAGATCCTGACCATCGGCGTCACCCTTGGTTCCGTTCTGATCCTCATCCCTCGTATGGCAGCTCTCCTGATGGAAGGCCTCCTGCCAATCTCCGAGGCAGCCTCTAACTTCATCCAGCAGCGCGTTAAGAACCGCGGCAACATCTGGATCGGCCTCGACTCTGCAGTTGCAGTTGGCCACCCAGTCACTCTGTCCCTGGCTCTTATCTGCATTCCTCTGATGGTTCTGTTTGCACTTCTGCTTCAGCCAGTTGGCAACCAGACTCTGCCATTCGTCGACCTTGCTGCTGGCACCTACATGCTCGCAGTCGCAGTTCCTGTCTGCAAGGGTAACGGCTTCCGCGGCCTGATCATCGGCATTGTTTCCGTCATCATCGGCCTGCTGATCTCCACCGCTCTTGCTCCACTCATCACACAGTCTGCAACTCAGGCTGGCTTCGACATCGCAGCTGCAGTTGGTAGCACCGGCGTTGCTGGTTCTTCCCTGATCACCGTCCTTTCCGACGGCGGCAGCCCACTGTCCGGCCTGTTTGTCCTGTTCTCCAGCATCAACCCAATCGTTGGCGTTGTAGTAACCGGCGCAATCGCTTGCGCACTTGCTGTGTGGAACCGTAGCCGCATCCTCAAGGAGGCTGCTGCAATGCACGAAGCTCAGGAGGCTTAGTCCCGTCCCGAGCAGGCCTCGTTGCCTACAGAAAATCGCAAGGAGGCTCGTCCAGGTTCCGCTTGGCGAGCCTCTCTGTTTACCGCTTGACCCAAAAGGCGAGAAACCATGTCCACTTCAAAGTCCACTTCAACCAGCAAGCGCTCGTCGGCCGACGACCGCGCAGAAGCCGCGACCCGCACCGACGCCGCAGCCGACAACCGCGCCGCGGGCGCGACCCGTACCGACGCCGCAGCCGCCGCAGACGCGACCCACACCGACGCCGCGACCGCGAGCAAGTCGGTCACGTACACGTACGACCGCCGACGCTACCTCATCGACGTGCTGCTACCCAACTACGTCTCGATAGTCGTGCTCATTGCGGCAGTCGTACTGTTTGCACTCGGGTTTATTCGCTGGTTGATGCTCTTTCTGGTTGTGGTTTGCCTGTACTCGATCCTCAATGCGTTTCTCGCGCATGCCTATCCTGAACAGGTTATTCTCGCCCCAGACTCAATCACGTTTGTGACGGGTAAGCACAAATCAACCTACAAGTTGTCCCAGATTACGCAGATTCGCGTGCGAGAAGCTCCGCAAGGACTGCGCTCGTACGTGCGCATCAACAAGGCCACGCCGCTGCAGGGTCGCTTCTATCTGACCTGCGGCGATATGACCGACGCACAGGGCAACGACGCCCGAGAGGTCTACAAGCTGCTGCTCGACCTCGAGGCAAAACTATATCCCAACGGCTTGCGCGTGCGAGCGCGCCGCCAGCAACAGAAAGGGGAGTAGCAATGGCTACAACCGACGCTGAGCTCCTAAAGCCTGAACTCGTTTTCTTTGACATTGAGGCCAAGGACGCCTTTGAGCTGTTTGACCAGCTCGAGACCCGCCTGAGCAACCTCGGCTACATCAAGGACACCTGGAAAGAGGCAATTTCAACTCGCGAGAAGAACTATCCAACCGGACTCGCTTTTCCTGAAGGTGAGATTGCAATTCCACATACCGATCCGGTTAACCTTGAGAAGCCTTACATTGCAATCGTAAAGCCATCCAGCCCAATCAACTTTGAGCCAATGGGTGGCGACGGCGACACCGTTCCAGCAAAACTCGTCATTAACCTGGGCATTATGCGTGACGGCGGCCAGGTGGAGATGCTTCAGAGCCTGATGGGCATCTTCATGGACGAGGCAAAGTCCGCCGACGTCTTTGGCCAGACCACCGCAGAAGGTATGGTCGCTGCGTTCTCCAAGTACCTTTCCGAGTAGCGCTATCAGCGCGAACGCGCGCGCAAGCGGCTGCGACCGGCGCGAACATTAAGGTTTGCACGTTAATGAGCCCCAAACTTTAGTTTGGGGCTCATTTTTGGCGAATTTGGGCCCAAAAAGGTAAAAAATGCGTTTAGTTGGTGTATTCATTTTGAAAATGAGCTGTTTTGACTCAATTAGTAAAAGAAATAGTTAAAATTTTTTCGTCTTTCCTGGGAAAACATAAAGATAAAAAATTGAACTAAATTCTTCCATCCCCAACTAAACGGATTTTTTACCGCTTTGGCTCTCAAAAACGGCAATTTTCCAAGTTCAGTGAAGATTTTACGTATAAAACGTATGAAATATGCAATTTCATGCATAACGTCGTCAATCCACGACTACAAACAGTGTTCCTTTGGTGTCGGAGCAAGACTACACCAAGCAAATCCACTGAATTACGCGACTAGGCTGTATGCTCGTGATTCAGCAGCAACAAAAGTGCTGCTCAACGTCAGATGCTCGGACGCAGGGAACCATCGCGTCGAGAAAACTACGCGGCCACCGTTCAGGTAAATCTCCACGGTAGAGCCGTCGACAACAATACGCAGGTCAGAGAGCTGCTTTAACTCAATAGAGCGTTGAGTTCTACCTGCAGCGGTGTCCTCGTCAATGAATTGCAAGATAAAAATGCCCTTGGAGTAAGAAAGCACAAGCGCGTCGTTGAGGACAAGAGTTCCATCTCCGGAGATGCCAGAGATCTCAATATCCGCAGATAGTTGATCTATTTCGACGAAGCCGTCAGCGTCGAATTCCGCGTATTCGTGTCGCTTAGCATCAAGCTCTTTAACTGGATGTTGCAAAATAACACCGTTATCAGACAGCGAAAGTTCTCGGGGCAGAGTAAGGTTGTGGCAGAAACCAATGCCCGCAGGATAACTGTGGTAAATCGGATCAATGATGCCCATCCATCCAATCAAGATGGTACGACCAGAATCGTCGACGAACGTTTGAGGTGCGTAGAAGTCAAAACCGTGATCCCAGAGCACAAAGTTATCGGTAGAAACAGTTTCAACATTGATAAGCTTCTGCCCCTCTGGAAGCGGAAAATAACCCGACTGCC
>CAKARX010000078.1:0-5854 GCA_916720745.1 uncultured Atopobium sp. | reverse complement strand
CACGACGCTCTTCCGATCTGCATGATGAGCCGCTTGGCCATGAACCGCTGGATTGTTCCGCGTGATATTGACCCCGCAACGTATGATCCAAACAACTAAAAGGAGCAACGATGACAATTAACCTTGGTATTCCGCAAATTATTTGGCTTGTTATGGCTATCTTTGGACTAATTTACGAGATTATCAACCACGGCAAACCATGTGAGCCGCACAATGCCTACACCTTCGCAACTAGTGTGGTTATTTCTTTCTTGCTGCTCTATTGTGGTGGCTTCTTCGGATAGGAGGTCAAATGGAAGGTATCGAGTCACTCATCATTGCTATTATTGCTTCTATTCTTTTCGTTCTTGCGGTAGCTGTTACTGTTCCAGTTGCAATTTACGTATCCCGAAAAATTAACGATTTACTGAATTAAACCAGCGTTTATTTTAATTCCCCATTTTTCACAACCAAATAGAAAGGTTCAACCATGAAGAAGATTCTTCAATGGCTGGCTGTTGCTGTCTTTGCCGTGCTGGTATGCGTTCCAGTACTCGCACAGGCTCAGACAGTACCGACCACGATTACCAGCTTTAAGGTCACCGACAAAAACAAGCAGGACTTAACCTCTGCGTTTACTAACCAAGACATCTATTTGACGGCATCTTGGCAGGCACAAGGCGAGGTGCACGAGGGCGACACGTTCTCACTTGCTATCCCTGACATCCTGGACTTTCCAGCAACGAACGCAGCGAGCTTCGACATCTATGCGCCAGACGGTAACGTCATGGCAACGGCGCAAGTTACACCCGGACGCGTCACGATCACTTACACGTCATGGGTCGAAGGTAAAGACCATGTACAAGGTACGCTTTGGCTCGCTGCACACGTCAAAGCCGACGCAGCGGCAGGAACTACCACGCTAAGGCTTATCGATGAAGCAACGGGGCAGGTTGTCGAGACTAGCTTTGAGACACGTCACTACGGAGCTATCCAACACGAGGTCATCGCTAAATGGGGCGTTAAGACTGACCACGGCACGGTCGAGTGGTCGGTACGTCTAAACCACGCAGCGGAGTCACTCACTAACGTTGTACTAGAGGATACAGCACAAGAGGGTACACGCATTATTCCTGGCTCATTTAGGCTCTACCGCGTTCACATGGACGCATACAGCAACATTGACCCCGCGAGCTGGGTGCGCATGGACGTTCCCGAGCCAACCATTAACGGCAATACGTTTACGTGGGACTTGTCAAGCGTTGATTTCCAAGGCAACCAATACTTCATGTACTACGAGACAGAAGGCACAGAGACGACCTCGAACGCAATCCAGCTAAAGAGCCGCGAGACTACGCAGAGCTCACGCTACCAGTACGTAAGCCAGGAGAGCGGCGGCAACGGTAACGGTGATAACCGACCAGTAGAGCCAGCAACGCCCGAGCCACAGCCAGAACCCGAGACACCACCAACTCCAACGCCTACACCCGAGCCAGTGCCAACGCCACAGGATACAGACCCCGAGCCAGTAAAGCCAGTGAAGAAGGCAAAGAAGAAGGCCGCACTACCTGCAACGGGCGATGACAGTTGGGACTATTACTACGGGGCACTGAATATGTGCCTTGGAGTACTCGTCGGCGGTTTTCTGATGTTCGCTGGCATGTTTCTAAACAGAAAGAGGGACTAATGGATCTTGAAAATATAGGAATGTCTGCATTTAGCGTTGAACTTTTGAAGTCTCTTGCAAAAGACGCATATGAAAAAGGACGCAGTGAAGGCTTCGACGAAGGATTTACCGCGGCACTTTGTTCCGTCTTGGTAACTGCAGAGAAAAGCAAAAGCTTAGTGGAAGCGATGAAGTACGTAGAAGACTTTGTCAACGGACCACTAGCCGACAAAGACGCAAAGGCAGCGTGCGAGAAACTTTCAGGAGTGAACTTAGGAGGGAAGGACTGAGATGAATCTCGATGAATACACGGACAAGCTCGCGGAGCTTGCTGCAGAAGATGTCACGGAAAGCGACCTTTATTTTCTAAAGGGTAGAAACGTGTATCTGTCTGGACCAATCACAGGCGTGAAGGGGTACAAATACCCCTTCATCTTCATGGAGAAAGTTCTGCATAAGGTAAGCGACGGCATGGTCTTCAACCCAGCCACAGAAATACCTTCGGACTCTCCATACGAAGCCGCCATGGCCACATGCTTACAGGCTCTATCGCTTAGAGTCAGAGACGGTGAAGACGAACCCTATTATCCGATGTATGAGGTAATGATTCTACTCTCTGGATGGACGAAGAGCCAAGGCGCGCAGATTGAAAACCGCGTGGCAGAGGCGTGTGGTATTGAGGTCGTCGACATATCGAACAAGGCATTTACAAAGGTTATGCCTTTTTATCGGGCGCTTGTAAGCGTGGTGGAAAATTATGGGAAATAAAGACGACCACAAAGACCTCTTGGAAGCGCTTAATTGGATAGATCCCTCAGAGCTTGACTACCAACAGTGGGTGGACTGTGGCATGGCTCTCCATGAGTCTGGCTTTTCATGGCAGGACTGGGACGCGTGGAGTCGCATGGACATCTACCGCTACCACGAGGGCGAGTGCGAGCGTAAGTGGAAGAGTTTCGGTAACTCCCCGTCACGTATTAAGAGCGGAACCATTATCGAATTCGCACGCGCTCGTGGATGGTCGCCAGGTGTGAAAGGTTACGCCATTGGTTGGGACGATGAAATCATCGACCCGGGTGACGTTTCTGGCATTACGCCAGACTGGGCGGACGAGGTTGACGTCGATGTTATGGACGGAGACTGGGACCAGGTTAAGGACTTAACGGACTACTTGGCGGCGGTGTTTGAGGATTCAGATAACGTGTGCTACGTCAATGAGGTCTACGAAAAAGACGGCCGATACATGCCAAAGCGCGGACACTGGGGCAGAAACGCAGGCGAGCTTCGAGAGGAGCTCGCCAAGTGCGGCGGAGACCTTGGCAAGGTTCTAGGCGACTGGAACCCGGAGGCTGGCGCATGGATCTGCTTTAACCCAGTAGACGGAAAGGGACGCTCCAACCAAAACATCACGGAGTTCAGATATGCCCTTGTTGAGTCTGACACGCTCGAGGTGGAAAAGCAGCTTGGCATGATCCAGGCGATGAAGCTTCCGTGTGTGGCCGTGGTATCAAGCGGCAACAAGAGCGTTCACGCTATCGTCCACATTGACGCGGGAAGCGATGAGAACCTGTATAGAAAGCGCGTAGAGAAGCTGTACCAGTTCTGTGCGCGTCGTAAATTCTCGCCAGATATGGCCAACAAGAATCCCAGTCGTCTCTCACGTATGCCAGGCATCACCCGCGGCAAAAACCGTCAGAGACTCTTAAAGCTCAATATTGGCTGTAAAGACTGGGATGAGTGGGAGAAATGGGCGGACGAGTCAGAGGATGACCTTCCAGATGAAGCCGACTGTTCAGACTGGGATGAGCCGGTGGAGTTGAACGCTCCGCTTATCGGTATCGAGGGCGCGGGACTTTTGCGCCAGGGTCAGAAGATGATTCTCACGGGCGACTCCAAGATGGGTAAATCCTACGCGCTGATTGACTTAGCGGAAGCGGTCTGCACGGGTAGCACGTGGCTGGGTATGCCATGTATCAAAGGACGCGTTTTATACGTAAATCTTGAGATTGAAGCGGATGAGTTTAGACAGCGTCTCCACACGGTTTGGGACGCTCGCCATGGTGATAAGCAGCCCGGTGCGCTCGATGATTTAAAGACCAATTTTTATTCATGGAATTTGCGCGGCAAGGCTCGCCTTATGAAGGACTTAACGCCTCTTTTGATTCGTCGTGTTTTGGCGCATGGCGAGAAGGGTTTTTTTACCATGGTCATCGTTGACCCGGTCTACAAGGTCAACGGCGGAGACGATAACGATTCTCGCATGGTGGCAGAGTTCACGAACGCCATCGACCGTATCACCGAGGAGTGCGGATGCGCCGTAGTCTATGCGCACCACCATCCAAAGGGTACAGCTGGTCAGAAGAAGGCAATGGACCGCATGAGTGGTTCTGGCGTTTATGCGCGTGACGCGGACTCAATGTGTGACTTCACGCCGCTAGAGATTCCGGAGGAGTTCAGGCGTACACGCTTGAATGATTGTCCGGCGTATCGCGTATCCATGACTACGAGGAGCTTTCCGACACCACCAGAGCGCGACGTCATCTTCAAGTGGCCAAGGTTCTACGACGACCCAACAGGCATGCTTTCCAAGTTTGAGACTGAAGGCGCTGACCCGTTTGCCAAGGGACGCGAAAGCAAGCTGGCGAAGAATCACCGCATCCAGAAGGAAGCGGCGGAGCTGATGCAGGACGCTTACGATGCGGCGGTGGCAGATGGTTGCGCGGATGAAAACGGATACGTCACACAAGAGGATCTGTTAGAACGAATCGGCACGCGCATAGACCCCGAGGGGTACGAAGTGAAGCCAAACATTCGGAGCATTCAGAGGTGGGCGGACAGCGATTGGTGCGCCATCGAAAAGCGCAAAGTTGAGGTTGAGGGCTCACGAGGTCGCACTCGCATGATGACGATGTACATCGACGCAGTTAAAGAAGCAGAAAGCGGCTTTTTGAATGACCCAAATGAGTAGTTGCCACCAAAAACGGCGCACCGCTTATATAGGTATATAAGCCGATTTTGGTGGTAATGGTGATTTTTTCGTATTCAATCCTTGGACAATACGCCCCTAGCACAGGGGTTTGGCGCCAAGGGCGCGCGCCAAACGCCCCTTGTACGCTGAGGCTAGTGCTAGGGTGCGTTTGCCACAAGCTCTTGAACATTTCCGCGCGCGCCCGCGTAATTGGCGCGGTTCCATTTTTTGAGATTCACGATTCACGATTCACGATGAGGAGATTGATTGATGTGGTTGACCCAAGAAGAAGCGCGGGCGGCCGCCCATGGCACGCAGAGCCCGCACAAGACGCGAAAAGGCGTGTATCGGCATTCTTGCCCATGAAGCCGCCGAGCGTGACGCATAACGCCCTTGTGGCGTACATCGTGGGCGGTGGTAAAGGAATGCACGCCGCCATCAGGAAGTCGGACGAACTGAAGACCGCGGAGGATCTGATTTGTGTGTGGCTGAAGTCGATCACGAAGGTGTCGGAGAATTTCCAACCGCTCACGGGACCTTTGCGTTGCGTGGTGAAGTGGTGCTTCCCTGCGAGCCCTAAGCACCCGCATGGCACCCCCATGACGGAGAAGCCGGACATGTCGAACATGCTGAAGACGTTTGAAGACTGTCTGACCAGGTGTGGAATAATTGAAGACGACCGCTTTATCTGCAGCGAGAGTCTCAGCAAAGGCTACGCTGAGACCATGGGCATCTATTTCTCGGTCGAGGAATTATAGGAAAAGGCGAGGTAGTGGCATGACTGGGCTGGAATGGTGGGAGAGTGTTAGGCAGGCCGCGAAAGACATTGAAAGCGCGCGCAACAGGTTAAACGCCGCTAGAGAGCCTCTAAAGGCTTCAGGAGGGTCGGGAGCGAAGAATTCGACTTCTGACCCGACGGCACGCGTAAGCATAGCGGAAATGACCGCACAGGCGTTTCTAGAGGGTTTATTGGACGAATTAGAGAGCGTCATTCTTGACGGTTACTCCGCGTGCAACACAATCGGCGAAGCGCTTGGCCAAGACGCAGCCCTCGTGATGCAGTTATACTTCGTCGAGGGTTACACGTGGGCGGAGGTAGCCAAGAGGGCGCACGTTTCCATGCGCCAAGCGTTCAAGCTGCGTGAACGTTCTTTGGAGTTTACAGATGCGGTCGGTATTGCTAAGCTGTGTATAAAACAAGAAGAATATTCATAAATCGTGCATAATCTTGCAGTTATATT
>CAKARX010000077.1:0-6071 GCA_916720745.1 uncultured Atopobium sp. | reverse complement strand
GTCCTCTTTAAACAGTGGATTCCTAACCTGCCAGTTGGTACGTTTGCTGCAAATGTTGTTGCAGGTTTGATTATTGGCTTTGTAACAGGGCTTGATCTTGCAAGTCCACTTCAGCCGCAGGTCAAGCTATTCTTAGCCGTGGGCCTTTGCGGAGGACTTTCGACTTTCTCGACCTTCTCAAATGAAACACTGACGTTTATTCAAGCAGGTAACTGGACTGCTGCAGGAGTGAACATTGCGGTTAACGTTGTCACTTGCCTGGTTGCAGTATTCATTGGATTGAAATTATCAGCTGTCGTGTCATAGTTCTAACAATTCAAACGTCTAAATTAAAAGCTAGTTATCCGTTGTTGGATAGCTAGCTTTTAATTTGCTTTTTTAAATGCCATTGCCGCGTCTTTATTCTGTCATCTTAGGCAGCACAAAGAGCACGATTCCCATGGTAACAAGGGGGATACAAGCTACGCATACAAGTACAAAGAGAGCATTTTGAGCTCCTGCAAGGGTGCTCGTAGCCAAGTCTGTAGCTCCAAGCTGAGAAGCCGCTACTACGCCAGAAATAACGCTGGTGCCCATAGCGCCAAAGAGCTGCTGCATTGTGTTAATAACAGCATTTCCATCTGCCTTGCGGTCTTCTGGCAGATGCCCCAAAGCTACCGTAAAATTGTTTCCCATCTGAAGCGCCTGACCAATGGCAAAGATGGCAAAAATATACGTGATCATTTCTACGGTAAGTACGTGAACAAAGAGTAGTAAAAGGAGCATGCTGGTAAGGCAGCAAAGAATGCCTGTAACAATAGGCTTTTTAGCTCCTAGCTTGTCTAAAATCTGACCAGAAATTGGTGCCATAATTGCGCCAATAGCACATCCAGGAAGCATTTGAGCTCCTGCTGCAGTGGCACCTGTACCCAGTACTAGCTGGGAGAAGTTAGGCAGAAGATATGACTGACCAAGAATAATAAATTGCAGAGAAACAATAGCAAAGAGCGAGAGTATAAAGCCCTTCTCGCTAAATACCTCAAGGTTAATGATAGGAATTTTTGGAGATGCTTCAGATTGCTCCTGGTGTTTAAAGGAGTTCTCGTGACGTACAAAGAGCGTAAGTGAGCCCACAAAAATCATAATTGCGAGCAAAACAGGAATACTAAACAGGCCAAACGCGCTGGACTCGTCAATAACAAAGATGAGTGCAATAAAACTTATGGTAAGAAGTAGCCAGCCAAAGACGTCAAAAGAAATTACTTCAGTCTCATGGCTCTGTTGGATTGAACTAATTCCCAGAATAAACGCCACAATCAAGAAGGGGAGAAGACCGGCAAAGATCATTCGCCAGCCAAGATGTTCTGCAATCCAGCCACCAGCTGAAGGTCCTACTGCAGGTGCAACGGCGGTAACTAGCATGCCGATGCCCATCATGACACCCATATTTTTAAGTGGAGCCTGCTCGGTGATGATGTTGAACATCAGTGGTAGCGCTAGACCGGTGCCGATACCTTCTAAAATACGGCCAAGCAGCAATAACATAAACGTTGGAGCAGCAAATCCACAAAGAATGCCGCTGATGTAGAAGATCATGGCTACGGTAAAGATGCTTTTAGTTTTGAATCGTCTGTTTAAAAACGATGACATAGGCATGATAATGGCAAGAATCAAAAGGTACGAAGTAGTCATCCATTGCACTGTTGAGGTGCCAATGGAGAATTCCTCCATCAACGTTGGAAACGTCACGTTCATGGCAGTTTCTACGACAACTCCCGAGAAGGACATAATTCCTGTTGCAATTACAGAAAGAACAAGTTTTGCGTTGAGCTCTCTTTTAAACATTTAATCCCTTCTTTTCTCGGCGGTACATCGTAACACTATTCAAAGTAGGTTTTATTGCTGCGGGCACACTCATTATGGTTCTGTAGGTAGATTACGTAATCAAAACTTATAGAAAAACGGGGTGGTTTTAAACCACCCCGTTCTGCTTAGCAATATTGCGTGTTAGCAAGCTGTTTATTTAGCCTTGCCCTGGTTAGCAACAGCGTTAATCTTTGCCTCGATGACGGCTGGATCGCCAATATAGTGCTTGTCTACAATGTTCCAATCCTTGTCAAAGGTGTATGCGCAAGGAATGCCAGTTGGGATGTTAACCTCAAGAATCTCTTCTGGAGTGAGGTGCTCAAACTGCATAACAAGAGCGCGAAGGCTGTTGCCGTGGGCAGCAATAAGAACACGCTTACCTGCCTCAAGCTGTGGCTTGATCTCCTGCTCAAAGTAAGGCCATGCGCGTGCAATGGTGTCCTTTAGGCACTCGGTGTAAGGAAGGTCCTCTGCTGGAACATCGCGGAACATTTCCTGAACGTGAGGATCGCGCTCGTCGCCTGGCTCAAGAGCTGGTGGCTGAACATCAAAGGAACGACGCCAAATCTTTACCTGCTCCTCGCCGTGCTCGGCAGCTGCATCAGCCTTGTTGAGACCCTGAAGTGCGCCATAGTGACGCTCGTTCAGACGCCAAGTTTTATGAACAGGAAGCCAGTTACGGTCAAGCTCATCAAGAACATGATTCAGAGTGTGAATAGCACGCTTGAGCAGAGAGGTGTAGCAAACATCAAAGTCATAGCCAGCCTCTTTAAGAGCACGGCCGCCAGCTGCTGCCTCCTCGTGACCAGTCTCGGTAAGGTCAACGTCAGTCCAACCAGTGAACAGGTTGAGCTTGTTCCACTCAGACTCACCGTGGCGGACAATAACAAGGTGCATGTACTGATCTTCAGCCATTAGGCTTCCTTTCTACGCGTCAAACTTTGTGCACCATACGTGGTAAACACTAAGTTTTTGGCAATACTTTACATACAGGTGCAAGACAAAACGCTTGCGAATAATATTCTACCGCACACCGAAAAATACGTGCGAATCAATGTCTAAAAGATTTTGCATATCGCATGTGCCAACTTTGACTTAGAGCGCAGTTCTCAATTGTTTTGGTATGAATTTAGATTCTGCAAATAATTTATAATTCAGCGCATGCAAGCATGCAATGAGGGTATAGTATGCCTTAGCTAACAAATTGAGGAGTGTCTGTATGAGTCCTATTGATATTTTGGTTGTCCTTATTGTCGCTGCTCTTGTCGCTCTTTGTGTGCGTTCTCAACTTAAGAGTGCAAAAAAGGGCTCTTGTTCTGGTTGCTCTTCATCCAGCAGCTGTGGCACTCATCACGGCGGAGATGGACACTGCGGCGTTGCTCAGAAAATGATTTCTGACGTCGATAAGGCTTTTGACGCTCAATAGGTCAATTGTCACAATTTCATTAACAATTTTTGCCATTCACCCGGTTTCAGGGAAGTGGAAACATAGCCGTAACAAGAATGTGTCATGGTAGTTACGATTCCAGTTTTCTGACCCGGGAGGGCCACATGAGTACAGATAAGAAAATTGATTATATTCTTCGCACGGTAGAGGAGCGAGACGTCCGCTACCTGCGCCTTTGTTTTACCGATGTACTCGGCGGATTAAAGGCTCTTTCTATTTCTCCTGAGGAGCTAGAAGAGGCTTTTGTTGAGGGCATTGGTTTTGATGGCTCTAACGTTGATGGCTTTGCCTCTCAGGAGCAGTCAGATCTTCTCGCGTTCCCCGATGCAGACACGTTCCAGATTCTTCCCTGGAAGACAGATGACGGTGTAGTTGCTAACGTATTCTGCGACATTCAGACTCCACGTCGCGAGGCCTTTACGGGCGACCCACGTCTTGTACTGAGAAATGCTTTTATCAAGGCAGAAGACCTTGGCTACGTTGCAAATGTTGGTCCTAAGCTTGAGTATTTTTATTTTGTGAGTGGCTCTGAGCCAAAGCCTATTGACCAGGCGGGATATCTTGATTTGAATTCTGCCGATCTGAGTCATAGTCTTCGTTACTCCACGTCTCGTGCGCTTGAGAATCTTTCTATTCCTGTACAGTATTCTTTCCATGCAGCTGGCCCTGCACAAAATGGCGTTGAGCTTCGTTATGCAGAGGCGCTAACCTGCGCAGATAATATTGTTACCGCTCGTCTGGTTATCAGACATATTGCAACGCTTCATGGTGTGTTTGCATCGTTTATGCCAAAGCCTCTTCAGGGCGTTCCTGGCTCAGCCATGCTTTTGAATCAGTCGCTTCTTAACCATGATGGCGAGTCTTTATTCTGGGCTCCAAAGACTGAGTCCGAGGCTCACCTTTCTGAGCTTGCTCAACAGTACATTGCAGGTCTTATTAAGTACGCTCCAGAATACATGCTTATTACTAACCCAACGGTTAACTCCTATAAGCGCTTTGATCGTGATGCTATTCCTGCCTATGCAACCTGGGGTCGTAAAAACCGTTCTGCTATGGTTCGTATTCCTACGCACAAGCCAGGCAAGCACGTTGCTACCCGTGCCGAGCTGCGTATTCCTGATCCAACTGCAAATCCTTATTTAGCCAACGCCGTTACGCTTATGGCTGGTCTCAAGGGCATTGAAGAAGGCCTCTCGCTTCCTGAAGAGTTTGTAGGCGGAAATCCTGCCGATTATGGCGAGAAGCTCCCAATTAATCTTGGAGAGGCACTTGAGCGCTTCAAGCAGTCAGAGCTTCTTAAAGATGTTCTTGGTGAGCACATCTTCTCGTACCTGTGCGAGCGCAAGGCAGAGGAGTGGCGTGAGTATTGCCTGGCAGTTACTGACTGGGATACGCAAAAGTATTACGCTGGTTGCTAAGCAACTATTTTGCTTGCGTTTTATGTACCTTTGAACCCTGTTCTGATTTTTTTCAGAGCAGGGTTTTTTGACGAGAAACCCTGTTTCACACAAAGAATGTAGCCTTCTTATTCGAATTGTTACCGTTTTATGAACTGAAAAAATTACTTTTACCTGGGCTTTATTGGATAGAATGATTAAATAGTAGTCATTTATGCAAAGAAGTGGTTCTTCTCGCCATTTTTATGCAATAAAAACGAGAATAGTAGAGAAAATTATAAGTAGATTTTTAATATTTGCTTCCTATAATTCATTCCAATGAATTTCAGCTCAGATTTATTCAGGAAGAGGCAAATATGAAATCTTCATTTGTAACTACAGCTAAGAAGGCTGCCCTAAAGGGCGTCGCAGTTGTTTCTATGGCATGTGCGCTGATGGGCCTTATGGCTTGTTCGCCCACTAAGCAAGAAACTACTCAGTCAAGCACCACTTCACAGTCAGAGTCTGGCTATACGCTGGTAACTAAGGGTCATCTGACTGTTGTTGCAGAGCTTGGTTTCCAACCGTTTGAGTACTTTGAGGGCAACTCAACCACTCCTGTTGGATTTGATGTTGATCTAATTACCGAGATTGCAAAGAGGCTTAACCTCGAGGTTACGTATTTGCCAAACCAGAAGTTTGACACCCTTGTTCCAACTATTAAGCAGGGTGGCAAGGCAGACGTTGCTATCGCAGGCATTACCATCACTGACGAGCGCTCTCAGGAGGTAGACTTCACTACTTCTTACCTCGACTCCAATCAGTCTCTGGTTGTTAAGTCTGGCAGCACCGAGACCGAGCAGACACTCAACGACGCATCTAAGAAGGTTGTTGTTCAGACAGGTACTTCCGGCGAGGACTGGGCCAAGGAGAACCTTCCAAAGGCAACTATTGTTTCTGTAGACGATGTAGCTGCAGCAATGGCGGGAGTTCAGACAGGCTTGTATGACGCTATGGTCATTGACCTGCCTGTTGCTTCCAATCTGATTAGCACTTCATACTCCGATCTGACTATTGCAAAAGAGATTCCAACAGGTGAGCAGTATGGCATTGCTGTTTCCAAGGACAATCCTGCACTGACCGAGGCTATTAACAAGGTTCTTGCCGACATGGAGAAGGACGGAACCATGACTGCCCTTAAGACCAAGTGGTTTGGCTCTAACATCTAGTTTTACAAGCTCAGCAATAGTGCTTGAAGTCAGATTTGGCTTCAAGCACTGCTCTGTTTTTAGTATCAGCGTTTAGGCACCTCAAGCTCTAAAGGAGTTTCACGTGATTGCACTTTTGCACAAAACTATGTCAGGGCAGCAACTGTCCTTGTGCATGTCATCTGCGAGTTTCAA
>CAKARX010000076.1:0-6313 GCA_916720745.1 uncultured Atopobium sp. | reverse complement strand
CTGTGGATTTGCCTGATTTCTGTAAAGAATCTGTGCCTCAAATACAGATTCTTTGCACTTTTTAGGCGCATATTGCTAGACTGGCTCGCCTGGCGAGAAACCCCGCGCGCTCGCGGCCCGCTCGCACTCCGAACGTTAACGCAGGCGCGTGAGCTGCACTTTCTCGATAAGCGAATCCACAACCGAGCGCTCCGCTGCCTGAGTTCCGCTCTCCATAACGTTTGCGGCGCCCGTGGCCATGGCCAGTCGCAGCGCGTCTTCTGTCGAGAGACCCTGTGCATCCGCAAAGGCAAGCGCTGCCACAACGGAGTCACCGGCACCGACAGTGCTTCCTACCTGGACTTTTACAGGACCTGCATACCAAACTTCGTCAGCCGTAGCGTAGACGGCGCCGTTGCCGCCCATGGAAACGCAGACCGTGTCGATGCCACCAGCAACAATTTCGGACGCGGCGGCGGCAATCGCGTCCACGTCGGTCAGCTCGCGACCAAGCATGGCGGAGAGCTCGTGATCATTTGGCTTTGTGAAGTACGGCTTCTGCTCCAGGCCAGCTGAGAGGGCCGCGCCGTCAGCGTCCAGGTACACCTTCAGTCCAGCGTCGCGCAAGGCGCGAGTCCAGCGACCATACGTATCAGCAGCAGCTCCGCGGGGGAGGCTGCCGGAAAGAACCACAATGTCGCCAGCGGAAGTCTTGGCAATCACGTCAGCAAGCGCCTGGTCAAGTACGGTGTCGGTGACCTCGGGACCAGGCTCGTTGATGTCGGTGTTGGTGCCGCCCTCGGTGTCGACAACCTTGAGGTTGGTGCGCGTCTCGCCAGGAACGGAAATCGCCTGGACCTTGATGTTATTCTCGCCAAGCGTGTCAGCAATCCATTTGCCAGTCTGACCTGCAAGAACGGCGATAGCGGTAGACTCTCCGCCCAGCTTAGCGATAACCTTGGAGACGTTGATGCCCTTGCCGCCCGCGTCTCGCCTGAGCCACGTGATGCGATTTACCTGGTCAACGGCAAAGCTTGGCACCTGGACGGTCTTGTCCAGAGCGGGGTTGAGCGTGACGGTGTAGATGCTGGGCATAGTCGCTCCTCGGTTTGCGGCGCCGCAATCGGCGCTTGAATGGCGCCGCCAAGCGGCGCAAGTTATCTACGCTGATAATACTTCAGTTTCGGCAAAAAAGTAACCGCGGACAGCGCTGTTATGCGCATATCCGCGGTCTTTTCTGGCGAGAAACCCGGCGCCCTCGTGGCTCGCTCTGAACCCGCACCGTCCGGCGCGCCGTCAGCGCTTACTTGCTGTCAGCGCTCTTGAACTGATCGAGCGCCCAAGCGTATGCAGTTGGCGCAACCCTGGACCAGTACTTCCAGTTGTGATTGTCGCCGGTATCTCGCTGGTATTCAACGTTGATACCAGCGTTTTTGAGCTGCTCAACAAAGGCGTCAACGTCAGCAACAGGCACTACGCCGTCGTCGGAAGTTGTTGCCACAAAGAACGAAACCTGGCTTGGATCAACCTCACCAAGATACTGAGTGGGGAACAGCTGCTTGTACAGATCCCATGACCAGCTGGTGGTGCCGTCGCTAAAGGCGTGCTGAGACGTGTAAATAAAGTTGTCGTCAGCAAGAGTTGTCCAGACAGAAGGCGAGAGCAGAATGCCCTTGCTAAAGTAATCGGAGTGGTGCAAAACAAATCGTGCCGCACCATAACCGCCCATAGAAATGCCGCCGATTGCGTGATCTTTGCGATCTTTTGACACGCGATACGTGCTCTCAATGTAAGGTACTAGGTCGTTCATGATGGCAGATTCCATCTTGAGCCCGCGGTCAGCGGAGTCGATGTAGAAGCTGTTAAAGCCGTCGACAAAGACTACGATAGCTCCCTGACCAGCGGTTTGAATAGCTTCGTCAAGCATGGTGGACGAATCAAAGCGCTCCAGCAGATTGCGATGATTGCCATATAGTCCATGCAGCATATATACAACAGGATAGGTCTTGTCGGGATTGGACTCGTAGTCTGCGGGCAGGTAGACATCGTAGTTCCAGTCCAGACCAAGGGTTGGCGAGTAGAACGATGTTGCCTTAACTGTTCCCTTAGGAGCTTCGTCTTTCTGCGCCTCCGTTTGAGCAGTTGAGCTGCCCTGAGCGTTTTCAGAAGCGGCTGGCGAGCAACCATAAAATGGAATCACCAGCAAAAGCGCCGCAAACAAAGCAAGCGAGGTGCTCAGAACAACATGGTTCTTGAAGCGGGTTTTGAGCTGGCCGCCCAGCAACGCAAAATTTTGGTGCAAACGTGCGACAAAATCTGTGTCACGCATTGTTTCCTCCTGACGTTGTAGCTTTGACCTTGGTGTAAACATACGAGCACGCCCGCACTTCTCGCCCCATAAAATAAAAAGTCGAAACAAAATGCATCGCACAGCAGGCCAAGTGGTTGTTCTTGTGCTGTGGACGGCTTTGCAATGTGGAGAAACCCGTCAAATTTGAACGAATTGTTGCATTCGTGAAGCAACAAAAATTCCCGCGTACAACTGCTAAAGAGTGGAGTATACTTTTAAGGCTTTTCCACAGAGCCCCGTAATCTCTGACAAGAAAAAGCATCGATGACCCGTCCAGGGGTTATCAACTCGTAATTCGTAGGAGGAGTCAAGTGAAGAAGTCGACTCAGTTCGCCAAGGCTGGCGAAGTCGAGCGCAAGTGGGTGCTCATCGACGCTGAGGGCGCAACGCTCGGTCGTCTGGCTACAAAGGCTGCCATGATTCTTCGTGGTAAGAACAAGCCACAGTACACCCCAAACGCTGATACTGGTGACTTTGTTGTCATCATCAATGCAGACAAGGTTGTCCTTACTGGTGTTAAGGCTGATCACAAGGAGTATTGGCGTCACTCCGGCTACCTTGGTGGCTTGAAGATCACTTCCTTCAAGGAAGAGATGGAGAAGCACCCAGAGCGTGTTGTTGAGCACGCAGTCAAGGGCATGCTTCCTAAGACCACTCTTGGTCGCAAGCAGGGTATGAAGCTTAAGGTTTACGCCGGCGCTGAGCACCCACATGCTGCACAGAATCCCGTCAAGATTGAGCTGGAGGGCTAAACGATGGCAGATAACACCGCTGTTTACACCGGCACGGGCCGTCGTAAAGAGGCCGTCGCTCGTGTTCGTCTTGTTCCTGGAACTGGTAAGGTTACCGTTAACGGCCGCGAGGCAACCCAGTATTTTGGTCGCCAGCAGCTCGTAGACAACGCAACCGCACCTCTCCGCATTACTGATACTCTTGGTCGTTTCGACGTCCTCGCAAACTGCGATGGCGGCGGCATCAACGGCCAGTCCGGCGCTCTTCGCCTGGGCATCGCTCGCGCTCTTCTCGAGGCTGGCGAGTATCGTGATGACCTTAAGAAGGCCGGCTACCTCACCCGCGATTCTCGTGCGGTCGAGCGTAAGAAGTACGGTCTGAAGAAGGCTCGTAAGCGTCCTCAGTTCTCCAAGCGCTAAGGCCGCTGGACCCAAAAAAGTCCTCACAAAGAGACCTGTTGTATATCGGCAGGTCTCTTTTTTGTATACTTTTAAATGGTTGCATTTTGCATATTTACGCAACCGTTTTAGTCCGCACGTTCTTCTCGCCATCTGGCGAGAAGCCCCACCTGTCGAGTAGTTCGCTGGCGCTTCGCGCGCACGTTGCTCTCCACCCGACAACACTACATTCGCAGCTAGGAGACGCTTATGAAGTACTTTGGAACCGACGGCTTTAGAGGCCGCGCAAACGAGGGTCTGAACGTCGATCACGCGTATAAAATTGGCCGCTTCATTGGCTGGTATTACGGAGCTAAGCAGGCTCGCAAAGCTCGTATCATCATTGGTAAGGATACCCGCAGGTCAAGCTATATGTTTGAGTCCGCGCTTGTCTCGGGCCTGGTTGCTTCTGGCGCTGACGCGTACATGCTGCACGTCATTCCTACGCCTGGCGTTAGCTACGAGGTAGTAGACGGTGCCTTTGACTGCGGTGTCATGATTACTGCGTCCCACAATCCGTTTACCGATAATGGCATCAAGCTGGTCAACAAAGACGGCTACAAGATGGACGAGGACGTCCTTGAGCAGGTAGAGGCCTATATTGACGGCGAGTTTGACGTTCCTCTGGCAACGGGTGACAGCATTGGCCGCACGGTTGATTACATGCAGGGCCGCAACCGCTACATCTCCAGCCTTATTGCGAGCTGCGGTTTTAGCCTCCAGGGCCTGAAGATTGGCCTGGATTGCGCTAACGGCGCAGCTTCTAGTGTTGCTCGCCCTGTCTTTGACGCCCTGGGCGCCGAGACGCATGTTATCAACAACGCTCCAAACGGCCTCAACATCAACGTTGATTGCGGCTCTACCCACATTGACCAGCTGCAGCGTTTTGTGGTTCAGAATGGCCTTGACGTGGGCTTTGCCTACGATGGCGATGCCGACCGCTGCCTGGCAGTTGACGAGCGCGGTCACGTGGTTGATGGAGACCTGATTCTCTACGTCTGCGGCACCTACCTTAACAAGTATGGTCGTCTGGCAAAGCAGACCGTGGTCACTACCGTCATGAGCAACTTTGGCCTGTTCAAGGCTTTTGACGACGCTGGCCTCTCTTACGAGAAGACCAACGTGGGCGATAAGTACGTCTACGCTTGCATGAACGAGAACGAGTACAGCCTGGGCGGCGAGCAGAGTGGTCACATCATCTTTGGTGACCTGGCAAAGACCGGTGACGGCATCTTGACCAGCCTCCGTATTATGGAGGTCTTACGAGCAGAGCGCGAGAAACTCTCTGAGCTGACTCGTCCCGTTACACTATATCCACAGCAGTTGGTTAACGTTCGCGTCACCGACAAAGAGGCTGCTATGCAGTCTCCTAAGGTCAACGACGCAGTTGCAGCTGCCGAGAAGTTCCTTGAGGGCAATGGTCGCGTGTTGGTCCGCGCTTCCGGAACAGAGCCTCTGGTACGCGTTCTTGCAGAAGCTCCAACCGATGAGCTCTGCCAGCAGGCAAACCAGATTGTGCTCGACGCACTTGAGGAGTATAGGCTCAGCGCTTAAGCGCAGATAGATCCAGGGGATACGATGGCACTGGCAGGAATAGGTGTAGATATGCTTGAGATTGCCCGCATGCAGCAGGCAATTGAGAGGCGCCCTCACTTTATTCGCCGTATGTTCACCGATGCCGAGCGTGCGTATTGTGAGCGCACTGCTCGTCCTGCGGAGCACTATGCTGCTCGATTTGCGGCAAGAGAAGCCGTGCTCAAAGCCTTAGGAACGGGTTTCTCGTCTGGTATTGGTTTTCAGGATGTATCTGTTGAGAGAGATCAGCTGGGCAGACCACAGGCTCGTCTAGCAGGCAAAGCTGCACAGATTGCGGCTGAGCAGGGCGTGCAAGAAATTGCGCTTTCTATCTCGTATACCAGAGACGTTGCGGTAGCCAATGCGGTTGCGGTGACCAACGCCGTAAAACCCAAGGTAGATCAAAAGGAAGATGCTGCCCAAGAGCTGGCACGTTCGTTCAAAGAAGCTCGTTCTGTGTTGGATGAGCTTGAACGCGTGCAAGAACCTATAATTGAGACAACCTTTGATGATGTTGTTAAATCCGAGGAGTAAGTTATGCAGCCGGTACTAAATGTTGAGGACATCAAGCGCGTAGAGATTGCGCTGACACGTGTGGGCGTGAGCGTTTCTGAGCTCATGCACCGTGCAGGTTACGCTGCTGCTCAAGAGGCCCTTGGCATGGGAGGGGACATCTCTAACGTTGTCATCCTCGTAGGTCTTGGCAATAACGGTGGAGATGGCTGGGTGGCAGCAGAAGCGCTGCGCTCTAGAAACTGCAACGTTAAGGTGGTTACTCCGCTTGAGCCTGATCAGATTTCCGGCGATCTTGCACGTCAGATGGCGCAGCGCGCCGTTCGCGCGGGAGTCTCCGTGCTGGTTGGTCCTTCTCGCCAGGAGCTGATTGACCTGTTGGCAACGGCCGACGTGGTGCTTGATTGCATGCTGGGCACCGGCTTCCACGGCAAGGTTCGTGCTCCGTTTGATATTTGGATTGAGTGCCTCAATCAGTCCGGCGCTCGCGTGCTTTCTGTTGACGTTCCAAGTGGTCTTTCTGCGCAGAAGGGCCAGGTAGAAAGCGCGTGTGTTGTTGCCGACGTCACCGTTACCATGATTGCGCTCAAGCCTGGTCTTATTGCAGACGCTGGCCGCGACGTCTGTGGCTCCATTGTTGTAGCACCTCTGGCCGAGCAGACCGAGCGCCTGGTTGTTGAGGCAGACCCTGTTGCATGGCGCGTTGACCTGGAAGATTATCTTGCTT
>CAKARX010000075.1:0-6410 GCA_916720745.1 uncultured Atopobium sp. | reverse complement strand
AAAACTATTGCAATCAGGAGCTATTGAGGCCAACTCTATTGAGATCATAGACTCAAAGCACTATCAACCTCAAATATTTTTTGCCCCCAGTGATGACTCGCTTTTTTATAAGACGATGAATGGTAAATTCCACCTAGAAACGGTCAAAAAAATCTGGAAATCTGATCGCAACATTGACGAAGCACTGGAAAAACTTAGCGCTCAGGAACTTAAGAAACTACCAATAAGAAAGTATTCTCAGGGTATGAAAGTTCAATTACTTCTGGCTATGGCATATATCTCCGGTGCAAAATACTTCCTGTTAGACGAGCCTTTTACAGCCCTTGATCTCACCCGAACTGAAATGGCTGGAAAGTTGATGCAAAGCATGGCACAAGATGGCGCTTCAGTCATTGTTTCTTCACACATGCCGGAAGAACTTGATAGAGTGTGTGATAATTTGCTTTTGGTCAGAGATAAAAAATTGATTCATGTTCCCCTGACGGCCTCTTGCAGAGACATCTATCACCGGTATTATGGCTAGCCATGCCAGATAACGACTGATACGACAATGAAACCAAAAAGAGGTTGACTATGTGGTATATCAAAAGCACTTTAAAAGTATTGCTGAAAAATCCGATTATCTGGATATTAATCATAATTTTAGCCGCTATTTTTGCTGCTCCGATTTATGAACCACTTCGCCCTGCTTGGATACTGGACGAAATAACACGTGAACAAAGCAAAGAGGACTACGAAAATGCAAAGGCAAACTACGAGTTTGCACTTAAAAATCAATCTTTTGCACAAAATCTTGAGACTGAAAAACAGCTTTTTGAGCTGAAAAAGAATATTTACGAATCAACCTCATCAACAGAGTACTTTGAAAACAATGTTATGCTCATTCAAGCGGAACTGTATCACTTTCAATCAGGCCGCTCTATTGCATCCGAATCTCCCTACGACCTACAAGCAAAACTCCTATATTGTGTGGCAATGAGTTCGCTTGGAGATGCAGTAAACTACCCAAACAGCCAAAACTATCCCTTTATAGAAATGGGAGCCAGTCTCTTTGAAGTTCGTACGCCACTACTGCTTATTGGTTCTGCAATAATCGTATCTTTACTGGTGCATTTCACAACAGACGAGAAAAAACTGTTGGGAATTACTGTTGTTGGCAACACAAAGCGCTTACTCTTACAGACAACAACAAGCTGTATTGCAAGTATGCTTCTAATACTGGCCGCCTTGCTTCCAACACTTCTTTTTGCACTGGTTAAAAATGGAGTCGGCGTTATAGCTTATCCCATCGTATTTCGTAGAGCAGGAGAAATAGTTTCAATCAATGCACTAGAGTGTTTCTTGGGAGGATTACTGATTGTACTCTGTTCTGCAATTTTCATTACCTTATGTACTCATTGTATTTACAGCGCCATCAAACATCTTTTAACATCCTCTCTTATTGCTTGTGCAGTAACAACGGTGTTGGTATATTTGCCTCTCTATCCGAGGTACTTCTCGGTAAGAGATTTCAATACCTCCCTAATTCGTTTTCTTCCCATGACATATTTTGATGTGAGAAATATTGTTGGTTATCTTGGAATTTGGCCAACACTTCAGGTTTTAAAATATGTCAATCTGAAACCTATGGCTGCACTCATTGTTCTTACAGTGTGGTCGTTTGCTCTCTTGCTTCTCGCCGTTGGCATTACTGTTTTGAAACAAGTATTTGCAAAGAGAAGATATGTACAATTAAGACAATGCGACTAAACATCACCACCAAACAACCGTTGACGTAAGTTATCCGTGGTATACTTCCAAAGCAACTAAAATCGCCTTTATCGAGTCCAAATCTGATTGGATCTGCGTTGCTCTTTCTTGCTCAAGAAATGCTCGCAGTCCCGCCTGAGCTTCTCTCCACCTTCTATCCTAATTGGAAAGAAGTCCGCGCCAGCCTCAAAGGCGCTCGGCCGTCTTTGCGATAGAATAAGCACTGTTGACTAGAAACGCGGGCGTCTCAGTGAGGCGCTGCATACGAACTTGAAAGTTTGGGAGTTTTTATGCCAAATGAGGGCAGCTACGAGGCGGCGCTCCGTCGCTCAAATGAGATTCAAGCAGATCTGCCAGAGCATGCAGGAAAGTACAACATGCTTACTGGTGACCGACCTACCGGAAGGCTTCACCTTGGCCACTACTTTGGCACTATTGTTGAGCGCGTAAGACTCCAAAATCTTGGTGTTCATACCAATATTATTATTGCTGACTATCAGGTTATTACAGACAGAGACACTACCGAGCATATTGCAGACAATGTCTACAATATGGTTATTGATTATCTGGCCTGCGGAATTGATCCAGAGAAGACTATGATTTTCACGCATTCTGCAGTTCCAGCTCTCAACCAGCTTATGTTGCCGTTCCTCTCGCTTGTTACCGAGTCTGAGCTTCATAGGAATCCAACCGTTAAGGCAGAGCAGGAAGCATCTGGACATGCTCTCACTGGCCTTCTCCTTACTTATCCTGTTCACCAGGCATGCGACATTCTCTTCTGTAAAGGAAATGTTGTTCCTGTTGGTCGCGATCAGCTGCCTCACATTGAGATTACCTCTAAGATTGCCCGTCGCTTTAATGAGCGCTACGGCAAGGTGTTCCCAGAGGTTTCTGGCCTTCTCACCTCTACCCCATTGATTCCTGGTCTTGATGGTCGCAAGATGAGCAAATCTTACGGCAACGCTATCTCGCTTTCTATGACAGCTGAAGAAACTGCCAAACTCATCAAGAAGTCCAAGACTGACTCTGAGCGTATGATTACCTTTGACCCAGACAATCGTCCTGGCGTTTCTGCGCTTCTCACCACTGCTGGCATTTGTACTGGCCGTAATCCAAAAGAAATTGCTGAGGAGATTGGCATGGGTGGTGGCGGAGCGCTTAAGGCTTACGTCATTGATGCTGTTAACACCTACTTTGAGCCAATTCGTCAGAGGCGTGCAGAGTTTGCAGCTCAGCCAGACCTAATTCACGACATCATTCATGACGGAAACGCTCGTGCAAACGTTATTGCTAACGCAACCCTTGACGAGGTCCGCGAAGCAATGGGAATGGTCTACTAAGTGTCTGAGCTCACCTTACATGTTGAACGTATGAGTTATGGCCCAGACGCCATCGCTCATACCCAAGAAGGAAAAACGGTCTTCATCTCTGGTGGCGCTGTCCCTGGAGATACTATCAGCGTACGGATTACCGAGGACACAGATAGGTTTTCTCGCGCACAACTTGTAAAGGTTTTGGAAGCTTCTGCGTTCAGAGACCCTCACCCCAATCCATTTGTAGCACTCACGGGTGCCACCCCTTGGGGCAACATGCTCTATGAGCAGCAACTTGTCGAGAAACGTAACGGCGTGATATCTGCTCTTGAACGCATTGGGCATTTTTCACACGACGATGTTTCTGAACTGGTAAAAGATATTGTTTCTCCCGGTGAGCCGTGGGGATACCGCAACAAAATTGAACTTGCATTTAAGCGTAACGGCAATAAAACGCTGGTAGGCATGTACGCGCCTAACGGGCAAGATATTGTTCGCATTAAAGACTGTCCGCTGTTGGATAAAAGCAACCAAAAGGCAGTCGGCGCTGTAAGCGGCGCCCTCTCCTACCTCTCGGGCTCTCACGAGCTTGATATAGAACGCATTGGCATCAGAGTGTCTAGACGCACTAAAGAGCTTGAGGTGGCACTCTGGACCGCTCCGAGCGGCTTCCCACGCGCGCAAGTAGCTCGCGTTTTAGGCGACGCAGTAAAAGCAACAAGTGTTGTTCGCGTAATGACCAAGGGTCCTAGTAAAGCTCGCCGTGTTGTAGGCGTTGAGCGCCTAAGTGGCACCGGCTCATGGAGCGAGCTCATTGACGGCCAGAAGATGCAGCTTTCTGCTCCTTCTTTTTTCCAGGTCAATACCAAGGGTGCCGAGAAACTCGTTGAGCTTGTGCTCTCTGGTTTGGATGTTCAGCCAGATGACGAGGCAATGGATCTTTACTGTGGAGCAGGAACCTTTACGCTTCCTCTAGCAAAGCGTGCAGGATTTGTTTCTGCTGTTGAAGCTTATGGTCCAGCGGTAAGAGATCTACGCCGTAACCTTGAACTAGCCAAGCTTGATAACGTTGACGCAGTAGGCGGAGACGCAGGCAGAGAATTCCCCGATACAGATGCTGACGTAATTATTGTTGACCCTCCTCGTGCGGGACTTGCTCCTGAAGTAATTCAGCAGCTTTCTAAGCAACCTGCACGTGCTATTGCATATGTTTCTTGTGACCCTGCAACACTTGCGCGTGACCTTAAGCGCTTTGTTGAGATTGGCTCATACAAACCTGTGAGCGTCACACCAGTAGACCTATTCCCACAGACCTTCCATGTGGAAAACGTTTGTCTGCTTAAACGTGGAAAATGATAAGAAAGGGACACGTGGATCTACTGATGAAAGAAGAAAGCGAAAGCCCTATTACCCTTTATACACCGTCTTTAGAAGATCTTTGGTTTCGCCAGAAGATGATGGCAGATGAAGAAACGATGTCATATAACCATGCCTGGGGAGGAACAATTCCCTTTCCAAAAGAAGTGTGGCATGGCTGGTATGATTACTGGATTGTAAAACACGAGAATAAACGTTATTACAGGTATTTAAGGGATAGCAACGATACTTTTGTTGGAGAGATTGCCTACCATTACGACAGTGATCAAAATCTCTATATGGCAGACGTCATAGTCTATGCTCCCTTTAGAAAAAAGGGCTATGGCAGTATTGGATTAAATTTGCTGTGTGACGCAGCTAAACAGAACGGTATTAAGCAGCTCTATGATGATATCGCCATAGACAATCCATCAGTCACGATGTTCTTAAAGAATGGATTTGTTGAAGAGTACAGAACCAGCGAAATTATCATGCTCAAAAAAGAGCTATAAAAGAGTTTCTTAATAGGACAGTTGTACTAATTGGAGCGGTTGTACTAAAAATTAAACCTTTTATATATGCAGGTCAGATGTGCACTTACTACTTCAAGTAATGTTCTTTCAATTATCTGCGCCTTTGTTGTTGCATAACAGCAAAGAAACGTGTAAAAAATACATTGCAATCAAGTACTCTTGAATGCAAGATAAGTATTACTCGAGTAAGGGGCTCGAGATACGGAGAGGAATGTATTATGAAGGCAACAGTTAATGAGGATTGCATCGGTTGCGGTCTCTGCGAGAGCACTGCTCCTGAGGTATTCGAGATCGGCGACGACGGTCTTGCTCACGCTATTGAGGAAGAGGTTCCTGAGGCTGCAGAGGACGCAGCACAGGAGGCTTGCGATGGCTGCCCAGTCACCGCTATTGAGCTTGACTAGTTTTAGCTTAGCTTTTCTTTCTTAGCATGTAAGCCTGATGGGTTTCTCGCCTATCAGGCTTCTTTTTTGGGTACAGTATCAGCAAAAACTCAAATGATAGGAACACATATGATTCTTGCATCACAATCCCCTAGGCGCCTTGAACTTATGCAGTCTATGGGAATAGATCCACAGGTAATGCCTGCTGATATTGTCGAAATTTGTAGAGAGGACGAGAAGCCCCTTGCGCTTGTAAAGCGCTTGGCTCAAGAAAAAGCCATTGCAATATGTTATAAGCTCATAGATCAGCCTAACTTTGAGCAGCTCAACAATGAGATTGTGCTTGCCGCAGATACTATTGTCTGGACAGACGACGGCCAGGTTTTTGGCAAACCTACAGACGCTGAAGACGCCAAACGCATGCTTTCTAAGCTTTCTGGACAGACTCACCACGTATCCACCGGTGTTGCTCTGCGCCGCTTTAAGGCCTTCAAGTCCCCCTCTCCTAACGGAGCGCCCTCTGTTGTTGCCGTAGCGTTTGTGGAGACTACTGACGTCACGTTCTTTGAACTCTCTGAAGACGAGATTGCTGCCTACGTTACCTCGGGCGAGCCAATGGACAAGGCTGGAGCTTACGGCATTCAGGGAAATGGTCGCTATCTAGTTCAGAGCATTCAGGGAGATTACGAGAATGTCGTGGGGCTCCCCGTCTCTTTGCTTTCTCGCGAGCTGGTTAAATTTACCGGCAATCATGACTATCTAGAGCATGCCCTAGCAGGACGTAAGCACTAAAGCTGCTTCTATAAATGAAAACCCTCGTATCGCCAGCGAATGAACTGCCTCCCATTTCTTGGATACGAGAAATGGGAGGCAGTTCAAAACACACTTAAGTCAGATAATCTGTCAAAAAGACGTATACATGACGCTGAAAATACCTCTAACGCGCAGATTATCTTTATTAGGTGTGTAAAATGCCCGCATCTGAGCAGATTATCTGACTTAGGTGTGTTCCGTAGATACAGAATTTATCGATAGTTAAATTTCTTATATAAGTCTATTCATGTTTAAGCATATTA
>CAKARX010000074.1:0-6442 GCA_916720745.1 uncultured Atopobium sp. | reverse complement strand
AACACTGTATGCAGAAAAATGAAAACCCCAACTAAACGGATTTTTTACCACTTTGATGTGAATTGTGGTGTTCTTTGATCCCGATGCACTTTTTGCGCACGTTACCTGCACGTCGCCGTGACTGCCCGCACACGTATCCACGCACGTTACCAGCCCGTCGATGTGCCCGCCTGCACTTGCCCACCTGCAAGCCCGCCGTCGACCTGCGCGCCCGCGTCCGCGTCCGTACCTGCACACAAAAAAAGCCTGGTAGCGGAACGCTACCAGGCTTTTAGCGAAGCTAAGTCTCTAAACTAGATCTTAGAACTCGACAGGAAGGTCGAAGTAGACGCACTTAAGCAGCTGCTCCATCTCCTCCTGGGTAGGCTTGCGTGGGTTGGAGAGGGTGCAAGCATCCTCGATAGCAAGGCGAGCAACCTCTGGAGCCTTCTCGAAGAACTCCTTCTCGTCGATGATGGAGGTCTCGGACTTGGTTCCGCCCTCGCCGTAGTTCTTGATGCCCTGTGGGATGTCAAGAGCGTCGTTGATATCGCGAATCTTCTGGACAAGTGCCTCTACCAGCTCATCCTCGGTGTTGCCCTCGAGGTGCAGGATCTCCTTAGCAATGAATGCATAGCGAGTCTTTGCGCGCTCGTCGCGAGCGTTGAACTGGATAACTTTGCCCAGGTACATAGCGTTTGCGCAACCGTGGATGATGTGTCCACCGGAGAATGCAGCGCCGGTCTTGTGAGCCATGGAGTGAACGATGCCCAGAAGGCCAGAGGAGAATGCAATACCAGCGATGCACTGTGCATCATGCATGTGCTGACGTGCCTCTTTGTCACCTTTGTAGGACTTTGGCAGCCACTCGACAATCTCGCGGATTGCGTGCAGAGCGTCGCCGTCGGTGTACATAGAAGCAACGGTAGAAACGTATGCCTCGATAGCGTGGGTCAGTGCGTCCATACCAGTGTGAGCAACAAGCTTAACAGGCATACCGTAAGTGAGCTCAGGGTCAACAATTGCGACGTCAGGGGTAATCTGGAAGTCAGCAATTGGGTACTTAACACCCTTCTGGTAATCGGTAATGATGGAGAATGCGGTTACCTCAGTTGCGGTACCGGAAGTAGAAGAAATTGCGCAGAAGTGAGCCTTGGTGCGGAGCTCAGGAAGACCAAAGACCTTGCACATGTCCTCAAAAGTGGTCTCTGGATACTCGTACTTGATCCACATAGCCTTAGCTGCGTCGATTGGGGAGCCGCCGCCGATAGCAATGATCCAGTCTGGCTGGAACTCGCTCATCTTAGCAGCGCCGCTCATAACGGTCTCGACGGAAGGATCGGACTCGACGCCCTCAATGTGAGCAACCTCAAAACCTGCGGACTTGAGGTCATTCTCGATGTCATCAAGGAAGCCGCCGCGACGCATGGAGCTGCCGCCGGAAACGATAACTGCCCTCTTACCCTTGAGATTCTTAACCTCGTGACGAGCGCCCTCGCCAAAATACAGATCGCGTGGATTAGTAAAACGTCCCATAAACCTCTCCTTAACTATGTGCCGCTTCCCTAAGCGGCTAGCGAAGCCATTCTTCGCAATTACTTCTTCTCAACATTTCTATATTAGCTCATTTTGGGCCTCTGTACCAAAATGAATGTGCCATTTTATGCAATATCGTTCAGAATTTATGCACCCCTCTGGCGAGAAACCCGTCCACTTCAAACATTTCCGTCTGCCGTTCACAATCTTCTTACGACGCTCGCGGACTTGCCCCGCACACCCAAATAACCTGCGATATCATTACGTAAGAGAGAAAGGAATCTCGTGGCGTTTGACCCAGTAAAAGAAGACTACCAGCGGCTTATCCTCCGCTTTGCTCGCACGCAAGTTGGCGACGAGGACAGTATTGCCACGCTGATGAAGGACTTCAACTGGCGATTCTCTAACGACCGCGATTCTCTCCCCCAAACCGACGAAGATCGTGCGTTCAACCTGGTTGCTCAGGCGGCCGAGATTGTTGATTATCGCCTGCCTTTTGTCGAAGAATCTCAGGCGCAGACCCTTATCGACCAGGGAAAACGCCTCCTCAATCAGGCAATTCAGCTGGACCCCAACTGTTTTGACGCTCAGCGCATGCTCCACGCCTCAAATAGCAGGCTTTTTGACGCTTACTATCAGTTCCTTGTGGAGAAGCTCCCCCAGGTAGAAGCCGCGTGCTATCAGAAGGCGCAAGAGTCCTCGCAGGGGCTTCCCGCTGAGCAGGCAGAACTTGCCCAGAGGCTGGCAATCAACCCCTATAAGCGCTGGTTGGCAACGCTTTCTTCTCGCGCGCTTATCTGCGGCCGAAACAAAGACGCCATCGCATATGGCGAGAAACTCCTGGAACTTGACGCTGCGGACGCAGCCGATGCTCGTTTTACACTTGCACTCGCATACGCAAAACTCGAGGACGAGGACGCTCTCGACAACCTCATGGACAAGTACCGCAAGCTAGATCCTCCTCGTGGGGCAGATGACCCGTGGATTTTGCTGGCTCGCCTGGCTATTCACTTCAAGAAGCGTGAGCTGGTTGAGGCAGAATACTACCTTGACCTGCTGATTGAGCGCTATCCCGAGGCAACGCTTTGCTGTTTTGTGCAGAAGGACTTGCACGAAGGAGAGTTCTCGCGCCTTAACGTGCTCCCCTATTCTGAGGACGAGCTCATCATTGCCATTGCAGAGGCAACGGTGCTGCTGCAAGAAGGAAATGACCTGATAGGACGCGGTGTTCTTGGCCGTTGGCTTGCAGATCAAGTTAGGGCAAGGGACCCAAAAACCGTTGAGCTGGCAGAAAAAGAGCTGCAAATGCAGGCAAATGCGTTGTTCGCTTCGGCAGATTCGTTTCCTGGTGGATCCGGCGGCAGCGTGCCCGACGGCCCAGCTGGCCCCGACTTCCCTGGCGGCCCAGTCGGCCCCGGCTTCCCCGACGGTCCACTCGGCGGAGGTCCCGCTGGCCCGCGGCCAAGCGGACCTCGTATCGACGGGCCAAATAATCCACACTCGGGTGGTGATGCAAAGTGATTAAGCATTCCGCTAATGATATGGTCAGTGAGCAGGTAGACCGCCTGGTAACCAAGCATGCGCAAAAGAAAAACATCGTATCTGAAGCTGCTCTCTACGAGTTGAAGCTTGCAGTAGAAGCTTCGCCTGAAGACTTTATTTCCGATAAAGAAGAAAAGGCTTTTGCTCAATACGTCAATGTCATTGGTAAGTATCAGGCTGGAATTACTAAAGAAATTGATTCCGATGCTGACTTCTTTGCAAGTCGGATGGATTTGCTTAACTTCTTGCATAATCAGATGACAAATATTACCGAAAACCCAACTCTTTCTGGCACAAGCATCAACCTTGAAGCTCAGCGAATTCTTGCGCAGATCTCCAACAATCATCCTGCAGCAATCCTCAACGACCTGCTAGACCTGCAAAAAGAATTTGACCCTATCTTTAGGCCAAAACTAGAGCAAGCAAAGCAAACTCACGGCGACGCTTGGACCTGCACTGAAGCCCGCCCACTTTTGCGCCTCTACGCGCAGATTGCTCAGGTAGCAACAGATTGCGCCTGCTTCAAGCTCTCCAAAAAAGCCTGTGAAGACCTCTTGTTTTTCTCGCCAACAGATTTACTGGGTGCACGTTTTACCTTGGCATATGTTCTTGCTCGCCTAGAAGACGAGGAAGGACTCCACAAGCTTGACGAGAGTTGCGGGTATCAGTCAAATGCCTGGATGCGTCTGGCGTTTACGCTGCTGTTCTTCAAGTTGAATCGCATGCCCGCGGCAAAGCGCGCGCTGAAAGGCTTTGTCAACCTCGGCGAGGGAGCGGCATATGCGCTGCTCAGGCCATCTTTTGTTGATCTCTACATTCCATGCAGAATCAATTTCACACCTGACACGTTTGCCGAGAACGTTATCGCAGTTCACGAGGCCGAAGCGATTATCGCCGACGTGCCGGAATTTATTTCGTGGGCAGAGTCGGTGCCTGGCGTAACTCAGAGCGCCCGCGACTACGCGTTTAAGGCCGGGCTGGACTGGTGGGAAAACGAAGAATAGATGAAAGCTCAAAATCGCTTCGTTTAGCCCTAGAAATCTGCAGCATCTTTGCTATACTTTTTCTTCGCGTCCCCATCGTCTAACGGTTAGGACATCGCCCTTTCAAGGCGGCAATACGGGTTCGATTCCCGTTGGGGGCACCATAAAACGCAAATCCCAAGGAAGCCCACGCTCCCTTGGGTTTTTTGTTTTATTGGACCTCTATTTAACAGTTGGCGAGAAGAACCTCTTGCAGACTCTCAACCGATAGTCCAGCGCGCGCAAGAATGTTGTGGTGAACGTCCGCTGCAAGATATTCATCAGGCATGCCTAAGCGTATTACCTGAGGACATGGACCTGAAGCACTGAGCTGCTCGACAACTGCACCGCCAAACCCACCCAAAACACTGTGCTCCTCGACAGTAATAATTACGTCAGAGTTCTGACAGATTTTCGCCAGAGAAGCGTCAAGCGGCTTGATGATCGATACTCCGTAGACCTCGATGTTCGTTCGGACGGGAGCAGCAATCTGCTCTGCAGCTCGCTGAGCTGCCTCAATAACTCTACTGGTTATCGCACCCGTTGCAAATACGGTCACGCGCTTCGGAAGAGGGATGGATACGGTTCTGACGGTTGTGACTTCAGTAGCTGCAGCTTCGGCGACCGCCACGCCGTCTACGCTTGCCGTGTCCGCGGCGCAAGCCGACTCAAAGAGTTTCTCGACACCAGACGCATCAAAAACGTAACCATCTAGATGTAGATTGACGCCATCGCACGAGGTCATACGCACGTAAGCTGGTCGTGGATGCTTTGCAAGCTCCATAAGCGTTGCGGCAAGCTGGGCGTTATCAACCGGATTGAACACGGATAGTCCCGGGATGGTCCTGGTAACCGCAATATCTTCCACAGCCATGTGAGAGGGTCCTGTAGCTGCGGATTCGCAACCAGCGGCAACACCTACCAGCACCACGGGCGACTTCATCATGCCAAGGTTGACGCGAATCTGATCGAGCGTTCGTGAGGTCACAAACGTGGCGTAGCACGGCGCAAAGACGTGAAAACCTTCATTTGCACAGGCAGACGCCACTTCAATAAGGTTCTGCTCTGCAATTCCGCACTGGATGTAGCCGTCTGGTCTAAGCTCACGGAACCGGTCCAAGTTCAAACGACGACCATAGTCGGCAACAGCAACGGTTAGCAGCTCGTCATCTTTAGCGAGCTTACCCATTACCCAACCAAATACCTCTTTTGTATTCATACCTGCAAGCATCTGCGACTCTTCAGCCGAAATGCACGCTGGCTGCAAAGATGTGCCTAGCATGAGCATGCCTCCTCTGCAACTTTCAGATCAGACAATGCCTGTTCATAGAGGTCGTCCGTCACGCACGCGTCATGGAATGAGACGTTATTCTCGGCAAATGAGAGTCCCTTACCCTTGATAGTGTGCGCAATAATCGCGCGAGGCCTGGAAGTTTGCTGCTTTAATGCGTCGTACAGTGCAAGCACATCATGTCCATCTACCTCGGCAGACTCAAAACCAAACGCATCAAACTTTCTTGCGATTGAGCCGGTGTCCAAAATGGATGCGCAAGGGCCGTCCAGTTGCATGCGATTCTGGTCAACAATGACCGTGACGTTGGAAAGCTGATTGTGGCCGATAAACGCGGCGCTCTCCCAAATGGAGCCCTCGTCACACTCGCCGTCACCCAAAATACAAAAAACGCGAGAAGGGAGATCTTTTCTACGAAGGCTTAACCCCAGGCCAGCGGCATAGCCCAAGCCCATGCCAAGGCTGCCACCAGAAATTTCAAAGCCACGCTGAGGGTCTCGCAGTGGATGCTTAAAGAGGACAGCGTCGGGTCCAAAAACTCCGCGATCGATGTCTTCTTGAGAGATCATTCCTGCACGTAGAAGAGCTGGGAACAGCGCCAGCGATGTGTGAGCCTTAGAGAGAATCAAGCGGTCTCTGAGTTCCCACTCGCAATCCCTGTGGCCTACCTGCATAACCTTGTTCAAAAGCACGGAGACTATGTCTGCTACAGAACACGCGCCGCCAATGTGAAATGGCGTTGAGCTGTAGCGATGTGCCAGCTCGATAATGCCTCGACGCACTGCCAGCGCCTCGTGGTGCAAATCAAGTTCAAGCTGTTTTCGCTGATCAGAGTCTATTTCTGCAGAAGTCAGCGATGCACCCACGTGCTCTGACTGGCGAACAGAAGAGATGTCCAGAGGCCCAATAGAGCCATCTACCTGCTCAGATACGCCAACAACACTCTGATGCGGGGCAAGCCAAGTCTGGCTCCACTCAATGCAATTGCCGTCGGACAGCTCGATTACCTGCTCAAGTACAAGCAAAGCCTCATTTGGAGAACACTGCAGGTAGTCGGCATGGTCTTTACCTG
>CAKARX010000073.1:0-6699 GCA_916720745.1 uncultured Atopobium sp. | reverse complement strand
GCGAAGAAATGTCTCGCTGAGCCAGGGCCATTGCAGCATTGTTAATAAGAGAGCCAGAAGACTGACCCAAAACGTCGCGAACCGTCTGCTCGGAAATGACGCCGCCGCCATAAACGGAGAGCTGCTCAAGAGAAGACAGAGCGTCACGCATGCCACCGCGCGCATGACGAACAATAAGATCGATAGCTGCGTCTTCGTAGGTAAAGCCCTCATTTTTGCAGACGTTGACCAGGTGCTCTGCCATCTCGTCAGCAGCAATGGAGCGGAAGTCAAAGCGCTGCACGCGGGAAAGAATAGTTGCAAGAATTTTCTGAGGATCCGTGGTGCACATGATAAACGTCACGTGCGAAGGAGGCTCCTCCAACGTCTTGAGCAGAGCGTTAAATGCCGCCGAGGTAAGCATGTGCACCTCGTCGATGATGTAGACCTTGCCCTTACCGCGCACAGGAGCGTAACTAGCGCGAGAAATAATCTCTTCTCGCACGTTATCAACGCCGGTGTTAGAGGCAGCGTCAATCTCAAAGACGTCTGGATGCTGACCAGCAGCAATCAGCTGACAGTCCTCACAAGTGCCGTCGGGCAGATGACCAGGCGCCTCATGGCAGAGGATAGCTTTTGCCAGCAAGCGAGCCATGGTGGTCTTACCTGTGCCGCGAGGTCCGCAGAACAGGTATGCGTGGCTGAGCTTTTGCTCCAAGACCGCTCGCTCAAGGGTGCCGACCACGTGCTTCTGGCCAACTACCTGCTCAAACGTTTGCGGGCGATACTTTGTATACAGTGATTCCATTCGTCCTCCGACGGCAGATTTTTCACTTTCAAGTATACCCTCTGAGCTAAGAGGGTTTCTCGCCAAACAAAAACGGGGCAGCCGAAGCCACCCCGATTCTGTACTCTGCGGTTTTGCGCGAGCAAATACCTGCTACTCTGCAGCCTCTTCGGTTGCAGGTACCTCGGCCTCAGCCTCAGCCTCTGGCTCTGCAGCTGGTGCGTTCTTTGCGAACTCAGCAGCACGCTTTGCCTTCTCAGCAGCCTTAGCCTCAGCAGCAGCCTTACGAGCGGCCTCCTGCTCAGCAGCCTTAGCAGCCTTTGCCTCCTTGGCAGCCTTAGCAGCCTCGAGAGCAGCGTTTGCTGCGCCACCGAACTTGTCGGCGAAGCGCTGGACACGTCCACCAGTATCGACAAGCTTCTGCTGACCCGTATAGAATGGGTGGCACTTGTCGCAGAGGTCAAGACGCATCTCTGGAACAGTTGCGTGTGTGGTCCAGGTGTTTCCGCAGGTGCAGCGAACGGTGCACTCTACGTACTCTGGATGAATACCTTGCTTCATGCAGGACTCCTTACATCGGCTCTGGTTTCCGACCAGAGCAGGGGCGTCTTTATGAGCACGTGCTCAATCAAGACAATAAGCTGAAAAAGTATAGCAGAACAACACCTCTGTTGCTAGAAGTACTTGGCGAGAAATTCACATTTTGTGCAGATAATTCTTGCGCTCGACAACTTTTGAGAAGCCTTTGATGCGCTAAAATCCAATGCAACATACAAAGCCGGTCTGCAGCTCTTCGGAGGCATAATGTTTTTATCGATTGATGTGGGTAATACGCAAACTGCCATTGGTTTATTTGACCGTGAAGGCACTATGGTGCGCGGCTGGAGAATGCCCACCGATCAACACGACACTTCTGATATTCTGCACGGTCGCCTCTTCATGTTCTTCCAGAAAGATGGACTGAGCCTTGACGACGTTGAGGCTGGTGGACTTTCATGCGTGGTCCCCGTTATCACACGCGCTTGGCAGCGCTGCTTTGAGCTGCTGCTTAACAAGCCTCTGACCCGCATTAATGCACTTTCCACGAATAAGATTCGCTTCAATATCCCCCATCCCGAGCTGGTAGGTGCTGATCGCATAGCAAATTCTGTTGCCGCAACTGAGCGCTACGGTTATCCCGTTATTGTGGTTGATTTTGGTACCGCAACCAATTTGGACGTTGTCGATAAGGACGGCGTATTCCGCGGGGGTGCCATTTCACCAGGCATTATGATCTCTGCAAACGCTCTGTTTGCGCGCGCAGCCAAACTTTCTAGCATTCCTATCAAGGCTCCCGAGACTGTCTTGGGCAACACTACAGAAAGCGCCGTTCAGGCAGGTATTGTAGTGGGCGCAGCAGCTCAGGCAGAGGGTCTGGTTGCCAGAACACTCAAAGAGCCTGGTATTGAGGGTGCAACTGTTATTGCAACAGGTGGCCTTGCAAACACCGTCAGCGAAGCAACAGATGTCTTTGACGTGGTTGATCCGCAGCTCACCATGCGTGGAATTTATCTGATCTGGAAGCAGTCAACCGAAGCTGCCAGGTAGTTAACGCTGCAGGTGCGCTTCAGCCAACAGCTCCGTAATCGGACCAGCAGCTAGACCAGCGGTTAAACCGCTGGCACAACGGAAGCTTCGTCCTCACTTACAAGGATTTCTTTGCCATCTTCATCAACAAGGATGGCATGACCCCACACGTCAATACCGCCAAATCGAGCGGTTAGCGCAACATTACCGCTGGGATATACCTTGTTGACCTGCTGCCCAAGCAACGGAACCATATCAAAGTAGTCGCTCAAAATCAGTGCGATGGGTCCCGCAAAGCTCCTTGCACGTTTAACCTGCTGCTCCCACGCGCTTACACTCTGAACCACCAGCTCAGATACTCTTTTGGCGAGAAGTTCTGTGTTGTCTGCAACGTCAAATGCCAGGCTCAATGCCTTAGCGTCTGCGACAACGCTTACCACGGCAAACATGCCCTCTTGATAACCAGCGGTGGCCTTAATTGAGGCAACTACCTGGTCTTTGTAGCAGATATCGTAAGGCCAGTAAATGCCAAAGCCCTCATCTGCTGCGCGCAAGAACTGGCAAACTCCCAGTGCTACAACGTATGGAACCGCAGGTACATAAGGCATCGAAACCCCAAGACGCACGACCGTTGCAACCTCAAAGGGTTTCTCGCCAGCCGGTGTGGACGCTGGCGCGGATGCTGGTGCGGATGCTGACTCGAGGCCCAGCTCGAGGCGCTCATCTTGCTCCTGGTCAGCGTATTCCTGCACGTCAAAGGCACGAAACACAAACTCGCCCGTTTGTGCGCCACTACGTGCTAGCTCTAAAGCTTCCTGTGCTACTCCCACGTAATGGCTCCCAAGTCCTCGGTAACGTGACCAACGCGCTGGTCAGGAGGGGCAATCTCCACACCTCCGTGCGAGAAGAAGCGCACCGGATCATGCATCAGATCCTCCATAGGCACAAGCACGTAATCGCGCTCGCCCATGCGTGGATGAGGCAGAGTGAGGTGTTTACCTGCGTGTTGTTCGCCTTCAACCCACAGAAGGTCGCAGTCAATGGTGCGAGGTCCATGGCCCTCCTCGCCTTTCTTGCGTGTGCGGTTGAGAGCGTTCTCAACCTCAAGCAGCTTGTCCATCAGCACCAGAGGATGGAGCTCAGTTCTAATCTCGGCAACGGCGTTTACCACGGGTGTAGCAATGCCATATGCAGGCTCAGTTTCGTAGGCGTGGCTGAGAGAAACAACGCAAGTCAGTGGAATTTCGTCGATGAGCTGCGTTGCGCGAGCCAGATAGCCCACACGGTCACCCACGTTGGAGCCAAGCGCCACAAATCCCTGACGAGGGTCGCGCTCAGTCATAGCCCAGTAGGCATTGATAGCCTGAGCGGTTCCCGCAACATCGTGAACGCGCAGGATGCGAGCACCATTTGTGATAGCGGCAATGCAAATTGCGTGCGTAGCTGCATCGCGCTGCGTAGCCTCAGTTACGCCAGAAACAGCGCCCACAAAGCGCTTTCTGGACACGGCGCAGAGCAGTGGATATCCCATAGAAACCATCGAGCGAGTAGCACGCTGAATAACAACGTCCTCGTCGGCAAACTTGTCAAAGCCTGGACCTGGGTCGATGCAGATGCGGTCCTTGGAAACGCCAGCACGCATAAGACCGCGAGCCTGGTCGCCCAAAAATCCCATAATCTGGCGCATGATAGGTGCCTCTTCAGGCAGGGTAAAACGACGCTGCGAGCTCAGCGTGCGTGTCTCGGCTCCTGTAGCTGCAGCTCTGGCAGCTGCGCTACCAGTAGGGCGAGAAGGGCGCATGTCATCGAGCTGAACCTGCTTGCGCTCAACACGAGCACCAAGACCGTCCTTATTCCAGTGCATCACAATGCAGCCGCAGTCAGACTCCGCAGCTACGGCAACCATTTCTGGGTCGGTGAAGCCGGAAACATCATTGATGATAGATGCTCCAAGGCGGACACACATCTTTGCTACCTCGGCGTGACGCGTGTCGATGGAAACAATTGCGCCGGCAGCTACCAGCGCGCGCACCACAGGTACTACGCGCTCAGCCTCTTCTGTAGGCAGAACAGGCGTGTGACCTGGTCGAGTAGACTCTCCCCCAACGTCAATGATGTCAGCGCCCTCATCCAACATCTGCAATCCACGAGCAATTGCAGCATCTGGATCAAAGTTCTTTCCGCCATCAGAGAACGAGTCTGGAGTGACGTTGAGAACGCCCATAATCCTAGGACGCGCCAACGAGATAGTGTGAGTTCCACATTGCCAGGTGTTGTAGCTTTGACGAAGCATGAATCCTCCTTGCCAGCTATGAATGTTTCTATTGTAGCGGTATTGGTGGCTACTAGTCGTATACCATGGATTTATTGAAAGTTTATTGCCGCAAACGCACCGCTTGGCGCCGTAACTGGAGCGTGGAACGCGCATCACTCGCGGCTACTGTGATACGAATCCACTGCGACCCAAACTACCAGGTCACAGTATGAAAGAGGAGTTATGAGCGATACTCGAGAGTACAAGCTGATTTCCTGGAACGTCAACGGCCTGCGCGCCGTGCTCAAGAAAGAGCCTTCGTTCACGGAAATTTTTGAAACCATAAACGCTGATGTATTTGCGCTTCAAGAGACTAAGCTGCAGGAAGGACAGGTTGAGCTAGACCTTCCCGGCTACGTTCAGACCTGGAACTACGCAGATAGAAAGGGTTATTCGGGCACAGCGGTTTTCTCGCGAGAAACCCCTCTGCAGGTAATTCGCCAGATTGGATGTCCTGTTGCTGACGACGAGGGCCGCGTTTGTGCGCTGGAGTTTGAGAAGTTCTGGTTTGTGTGCGTGTACACGCCAAACTCAAAAGACCAGCTTGCGCGCTTGGACGAGCGTCTTGAGTGGGATCAGCACTATCGCGAGTTCTTGGCTGAGCTCTCTGAGCAAAAACCAGTGATTACCTGCGGTGATTTTAACGTTGCCCACAACGAGATTGACCTCAAGAACCCTTCGTCTAACAGGCAAAACGCAGGCTTTTCAGACGAGGAACGCGAGAGCTTTACCAAGCTTTTGGATGCAGGCTTTACCGATACATTTAGGTATCGCCATCCCGACATGACCGGCGCGTACAGCTGGTGGAGCTACCGCTTCAACGCGCGCAAGAACAACGCGGGTTGGCGCATCGACTACTTCTTGGTCTCCGATCGCATTGCTGAGCAGGTCAAGAGCGCATCCATCTTGAGTGAGGTCTACGGCAGCGACCACTGCCCCGTCGAGCTGAGTATTGAGCTGTAGTCCGTGCAGGTGGCGACAAGACCGGTCTTCTCGCCAGGGTTGCCTCATGGTAGCGGCCATGATTAACTAGAGTTGTCGTTTGAGATTCGAAGGAGCACATCATGCGCATTACCTGCGACGTTCATACTCACAGTCTGTACTCGAGGCACGCCTATTCAACCATTGAGGAGAACGTTCGTGCAGCTTCTGAGCGTGGCTATGAACTGCTCGGAATCACCGACCACTTCTCGTCCATGTTGTATGACCAGCAGACCATTAAGAACTTCCAGTTCTATATGAACACCGCCATTTGGCCAGAAACCTGGTACGGCGTCAGGCTGCTTCACGGCGCTGAGGCCGATATTGTTGACATCGATGGTAATCTGTTTGCGTACGACATCACCTTTGACCACGGCATTAATGGAGACAGACTTCGTGAGCCTCGCGTCCTTGGAGAGCATATCCTAGCTACCTGCGATTATGTTGTTGCAAGTATTCATAGCAAGCAGTGGGCAGCCGGTGCCTCTCAGAAGCAAATTACCCAGATGTATGTAAACGCGCTGGACAATCCACATGTGTTGATTTTAGGTCACCTTGGCCGTAGCGGTTTAGATTTTGATGTTCCAGCGCTTGTCAGAGAGTGTCGCGATCGCGGTAAGCTTATCGAGATGAACGAGGCCACGCACGACGAAGGCCAGCGTGAGGTTGCTATTGAGCGTTGTCGTGTAATTGCAGAAACCTGCGCTGAGCTGGGATGTAAGATTTCTTTTGGCTCAGATGCTCACATTGCAACCCGCATTGCTGATGCACACTCCGTTATTAAGCTGCTTGAAGAGGTTGATTTTCCTGAGGAGCTTATGGCTTGTCGCGATGCCCAGACGTTTTTGGACACCATCGCTGAAGCAAAGATCCCAGCCTCTAAGCAGGGATATTAAGCCAGATACAGACACCACCACTGAAGCGCTGCACTGTTTAACCGGTTGCAGCTCACATCGACATCACACAAAGAAACAAAGCCGCGTTTTCGTGCGGCTTTGAACTGCCTTCCATTTCTTGGACACGAGAAATAGGAGGCAGTTCAAAACACACCTAAGTCAGATAATCTGTCAAA
>CAKARX010000072.1:0-6725 GCA_916720745.1 uncultured Atopobium sp. | reverse complement strand
AATACCAAACCTTTGAAAATGCCGATGCGGCACATGATTACGTCAATCAAAAAGGGTGCTTCACCACTACCCTGAAGGTGGTCTTTAATGCTTGTACCAGAGAAATTGTTGCCGAATCATGGCCCGTTGAATACATGACGGAAAGCTCTGATTCCAGCACATCGCCTTCAAGCAAAACTCCAATTCCCTTAAGAATTGCGTCGTCAACAATAAGCCTTGTAAGAGCAGCTTCAATCCCCTCAAGAAGGGTTTCTCCCGAAGGAGCTTCTTCTGATAGTGTGATGCGGGCGTGCTCGTTAAGAGTCATGTCCACAAGAATAAGTTCCTGACTCTGGCGAGAAACTCTGACGAGTCCCAAGAGACCAAATTCTGGAGCAAGTTGCAGAAGTGTCTTTGATCTTCCTGCAGTTACTACGCGTTCTGAACTTTCTTCAACCATTTTTGACTGAAGCAAGTCTTGAACAATAGTAGTAACGGTACTAGGAGAAAGAGATAATTCACGCGCCAATTCAACACGAGACAGAGCGCTTTTCTCGCACAATGCTTGAATAACAGCGCGTTTATTGGAATATGCAATATCTTTAGTGCTGACAATTGACATACGTGTCCCCCTCCTCTCCATTTCTGCCTGTACTACCTTATTTCGACTCTCGAAATAAGTCCATCAAACTGAGAAAGGAACGGGGCTAACGGTATGAAATTATCGCCAAATGGTCATGCTGAACAATTTTAAAAACAGCGCTGATTCTTTACGACAACTCTTCCAGAATTCGACGCATTTCTTTCTGAACGCCCTGCTCGGTGTTAGGCGCGATGACCTTGGTGGCAATTGTCTTGAGCGCGTAGCGAGCGTTGTCCATAACGTACGCGGTGCCCGCATAACGCAGCATGGCGTAGTCGTTCATAGAGTCGCCAAAAACGGCAATCTGGTCACGAGAAATGCCATAGTACCTGCGAATCTGCTCAAGTCCTGTGGCCTTGTTCACACCACGAGGCACCACGTCAATCCACGTCTCGCCGGAAGGCATGAACGAAAGCCTGTCGCCCATCTCACGCTCAAGAATCATGGCCATGTCCATGGAGCGAGCCCTTGAATCACAGCAAATAGCAGCCTTGATGATACTAACGTCAGGTGAAGGAGGATCAAATACGCGCTCGGCGTTTGGCAGGTCTTTATCCAGCTCACGCACAAACGAACTCTGATCGTCCAGCAGATACGTATGCGTGCGGTCATAAACAACCAGGTGAATGCAGTCAAACTCAGACGTCAACTCAAACAGCTTACGAATAGAAGCTGACGAGAAAACCTCGCGGTCGATGACCTCGTTCTCTACATAGACCTGCGTGCCAAGGGAAGCCACGTAGTCAATCTTGTCTGCAACTGGCTCAAACAGCCAACGCAGTGTATCGTAACGACGACCGGAACTTGCCACAAAGTGAACGCCGTGCTTGTATAGCTCTTCGATGAGCTCAAATGTCTCTGGCGGAACCTCGGAATTCTGGTCCAGCAGCGTACCGTCCATGTCCGATGCAATGAGTCTAATCATGCTAGTTCTCCATCATAAAACGGGGAGTCTCCCCTGCTTTTGTTGCGCGTACCAGCTCAAGCAAGGCATGCGCAACGCCGTCATCTGCAGATGCCCCCACGTGATGCCTTGCTACCTGCTTGACCTCAGGAATTGCGTTTGCCACCGCCACCGAGTGCGGAACTTTACTAAGGATATCAATGTCATTCTCGCCGTCTCCAAAAACAAGCACCTCTTCTGGAGAAATACCTGTTCTTTCCAGGAGCGTTTCAAAGCCAGTCAGCTTGGACACACCCTTGGGCAACACGTCAAACCATTGAGGAATGACCGAAACCGTGTAAACATCTGGACAGACTGCGGCAATCTTTTGGCGACAACGCTCCATGTCCTCCTCTGTTCCCGGGCACGCAACTGTTGCTGCGATAAAATCGACATCGTCGGGGACTTGGTCAACAATACCCGAGACAAACACCATTCTACGCTCGTAATCAGCGAGAATGTCTTTGTTGTCAGGCGCACCGACAACATATGCTGGATTAAAGAGGTTAGTCTGTTCTGGATAGCAGACCAAGAACATGTTCTTCTCGTCAGCAATAGCATCTGCAACACCCTGCAGCGTTTTATGATCAAAAACGGAGAGCGAGATAGTCTTGCTCTTGTACAGCACGCGCTTGCCTGTAGACATGACACCCGTTTGCATGCACGCCTCGTCGAGGCTAAAAAGACGCATCAGCTCAACGTAATCTCGGCCGGTACAAGGACCAAAAGCGATATCTGTTTCTTCAAGGAGCGTATGGATTGCCTTGCGTGTGAAGTCCGACACACGCTTGTTTCCGAAGGGTACCAGCGTGTTGTCCATATCAGATAAAACAAGCTTAATCACAAACGTCCCCCGTTACTGCATGCTGCGTAGCTGGGCAAACGCAACGCGCGTCGCAACCCAAGCGGATGCAGCCCTACGCCAACGCAGCTCCAAGCTAGCAAGCTCTACGCTAACACGAGCTAAATCGACGCGAGCTAAGTCGCAGCATTGTACTTCTATCTAGTTGAACTATGTGCCAAGACGTCAAAGCGATCAATCTTGAGCAACACTTGGTCTAGTCCAATCATACCCGAGAGACGCACCTTTGACGCATTCGAAGTCAAAATTAGAAGATCTCTAAACCCGGAACCCCGACGCCCACCAACCCACTCCATGCGCTTAATGTCCTGGTAGTTGATGGAAATTTCAGAGCCTACAAAGGGCACTACAACCATCTCGTCATCAAAAAGCGAGACCTTATAACGACTCAAGATGTACCACGCCATAAACATGACAACCGAGAAGGACGCAAAAAACGCCATAACAATATCTGGGTTTGGCGTAAATACATTAACGTAGCAAAGCCAGCCGAGAATAACTGCGATTGCACTAACAAATGCCATGTCAATAATGAGCGAACGTGTGAGCGATGCGGGAGTCACGTAGGTATCGTGATGGCTGTGGCGACGCTCGGAAATTCCAACGTTTCCCGAGTGCTCTAAAAACGCAGCTATGACGGGTGCCGCAACGACAACAATTCCAAAAAACACTGCGAGCATTGCGACCTCCCTTACTCCGTGAAAAAAAGAACAATGACCCTTCATAATTATGCTACGCCCCCGCACACCATTTATTGACAAGGGTGAACGGGAGCGTAGACGGTAGAAATCTAGCTATGAATGGCAAAGCTGCACGTCAAACGGTTGCGCGCGGCGCGGCGGCGCGGGTCGCAGGCAGTGCGAGCGCGGCACGACGCGGGCAGCGCGGCTCGCGTGCGATGCGGGCGCGACGGCGCTAGCTGCGAGCGGCGCGGTCAGCGCAGGCGCTAGCCGCGGGCAGCAAACTTGGCGACGAGTTTCTCCAGAAGTTCAACAGTAACCTCAAGGCTTGGCACGGGGACAAACTCACGCACGGAGTGGGCGTTATATCCGCCGGTAGCAATGTTGGGGCATGGCAGGCCGCGGAAGGTGAGCTGAGCGCCATCGGTGCCGCCACGAGCAGCAACAGGCATAGGCTCAATGCCAACCTCACGATTTGCCTCAAGCGCATAATCAATCAGGAACTCGTAGCCGTCGAACTTCTCGGCCATATTGCGATACTCCTGGTGAATCTCAACACGGACGGTATTCTCGCCATAGCGCTTATTCAAGAACGCGGCGATATCCTGCAGGACCTGCTGGCGGTTGGCAAAAATCTGAGCGTCGTGGTCGCGGACGATGTAGCTGAGCTTGACCTCGGACGCGGAGCCCTCGATGGCGATTGGGTGGTAGAAGCCCTCGTAGCCCTCGGTGTGCTCGGGACGCTCGAAGGCGGGGACCATCTGCTGGAACTCGGAAGCCACGGTGATTGCGTTGATCATGACGTCCTTGGCGCTGCCGGGGTGCACCATAACGCCCTTGAAGTAGACGTCGGCGTGAGCTGCGTTGAAGCACTCGTAGTTGAACTCACCGAGAGCCTCGCCGTCGACGGTATAGCCGTATGCAGCACCGAGTTTATCCAGGTCAAGCAGGCTTGCACCGTGACCGATCTCCTCGTCAGGGACAAACGCAATCTTAAGCGTAGGATGAGCGAGCTCAGGGTTGTCGCCCAGGCGCTTGAGCAGCGCGCAGATCTCAGCCACCCCGGCCTTATCGTCAGCGGAAAGCAGCGTGGAGCCGTCGGAACAAATGATGTCCATGCCCTCAAAATCCTTGAGGTCAGGGACCTGCTCTTGGGTGGTAGCGATAGTCTTGCCGTTGACGACGCCGGCGACCAGGTCACCGCCCTCATAGTGGACGACGTGCGGCTTGATGCCCGAGGCAGGCGCGTCGATGACGGAGTCCAGGTGCGAGCAAAGCATCAGCGCGGGAGCCGACTCGACGCCCTTGGATGCGGCGAAGGTGCCGGTGACGTAGGCGTGCTCGTCGACGGTGACGTCGGTGCAGCCCAGCGCCTTGAGCTCTTCGCCCAGGTAGCGAGCCATCTCGTGCTGAGCAGGCGTGGAAGGGGTAACGGTGTCGTTCTCGGGGTTGGACTGGGAGTCAACCTGCACGTAGCGCATAAAGCGCTCGGCGACATCGGGGAGCTGGTTAGTTGCGGTTTCAGACATAGGTATCCTCTCTGGATCGGGCAAGGTCGGCGCGGCGGGCGGTGCGAGTCGCGGCGCGGGCGTCGCGGGTGGTGCGGGTCGCGGCGCGGGTGCGGGTGCAATCGGCGCGGGCGGTGCGGGTGCGATCGGCCTTTGATGTTGTATGCATTTACTGTACCGCAACTCAAAACGAATTAAACCTACCTGCACAAACTTTGCGCGCACATGCCATAATAATTGCAAGAAATGCGAAAGACGGAGTGCTATGACAAACGACTTTTGGACACCACAATTTCATCTCTTCCCACCTCAGGGTTGGATGAATGACCCAAACGGACTTTGTCAGTTTAAGTCTGTCTACCATGTGTTTTACCAGTACACTCCTGAGTGGCCTGCCAACGAACTTCGCTTCTGGGGACATGCTGTGAGTAAGAATTTACTCTCTTGGGAGACGCTCCCTATTGCGATTTCTCCAGACGCAGCTTGCGATAAGGACGGGGCGTTTTCGGGTTCGGCCTGGATTGAGACGCGCAACGCATCGGCCGGCGACTGCGGTCACGACAACGGCGCGGCGGCCGGCAGCTGCGGCCACGGCGGCGACGGCAACGACGGTGCCCACGACGGTGCAGCGGCCCGCGAGGTCATGCAACTCTTCTACACCGGCAACGTTATGGACGAAACACACCCAGAAGCCGACGGCATTGACGTCGGTCGAGAGGCCTATGAGGTCATGGTGACCTCTGAAGATGGACTGAATTTCTCGCCAAAGCGCGTTGTTTTGAAGCCGGCCGACTACCCCGATACCTGCACAAACCACGTGCGCGACCCGAAGGTTTGGGAGCAAGACGGGGCTCTGCGCATGCTGTTAGGTGCTCGCGAGAGGGACACTGCGGCTGGTCCCGCGAAATCCGCAGATGAACGCTGCGATTCGGGAGCGGCGTTGATTTACGACTCCAGTGATTGTGGCAAGTCGTGGACGCTCCACTCGGTTATACGCGGGGCTAATGCTCTGGGTCAGCGCGAGGCGTTTGGCTACATGTGGGAATGCCCTTTTTTGGTGCAGCTAGATGGCCAGGAGTTTCTATCTATGTGTCCGCAGGGGCTAAGAGAAGGCGCTGGTACGGGGCCAAGTGCTGGTACGGAGTCAAGCATCGGTGCGTCCAAGGGGTCGCGCTTAAACGATTCAGCTAACTTGCAAGAAAGTGCTTCAGGCGAGCCTCTCGACAAGTGGCAAAACATCTGGCAGTCGGGCTATTTTCCGCTTTCAGAGGGCCAAAAGCTTATCAATGTTGAAACTGTTTCCACCGATAGCTTTGTGCTCTGGGATCATGGTTTTGACTTCTACGCACCTCAAACGTTCGTCGACAATTCTGGCCGAACCATTTTGATTGGATGGATGGGCATCATCGATCCGACTTACCATAGTTATCCTGAAGGCATTGGATTCTGCCACAACCTTACTCTGCCGCGAGAACTTTCGCTGTCTGGTGATGGCGTTATCCTGCAGCGTCCTGTTAAAAAGCTTGATGCTAAGCGACGCGAATGTGTGGAATTTGTCGCCGACACTGTCGTCAAAATAGATCGACTATCTGCAGATATTGAGATTACTGGCATATCCGGAGACGGAACACTTACTCTCAACGACGCGCTTGAGCTTTCTTACTCCAAGGGCATTTTTGCCCTGAAATTCATTGACGAGGACATCGCTGCAGGCAGGACTCAACGCTCTATTAGGCTAAAGGAGCTTTCTGACCTGCGTGTTATTGTTGACGGCTCTACCGTGGAGATTTATCTGAATGATGGTCGCGTAGTTTTCTCGACGCGATGGTTCCCTGCATCCGAGCGGGTAACGTTGAGCAGCACTTTTGTTGCTGCTAACTCACGAGCATACAGCCTAATCGCGTAACTCGGTGGATTTGCTTGGCATAGTCTAGCTCCGACACCAAAGGAATACTGTTTGTAGTCACGGATTGAAGCCGTTATGCATGAAATTGCATATTTTAAGCGTTTTATACACAAAATTTTTTGATTATGTCAAAAATCGCCATTTTTGAGAGCCAAAGCGGTAAAAAACCCGTTTAGTTGGGGATCGAGGAATTTAGTTCAATTT
>CAKARX010000071.1:0-6771 GCA_916720745.1 uncultured Atopobium sp. | reverse complement strand
TTGAGCTCAGCAAGCGTTGCGTCTCCCCCGTTAATCTGCCACATAAACTGAGCTTCAATATCCGCCTCTGGAGCCAATGCTTGTAGCGCAAGTTGCTCATGATTGCCCATTAAAACCGTACAGTTAGGAAGCTCGCGAATTGTCTTTATAGTGGCAAGCGAGCTAGGGCCACGGTCAATCATGTCGCCAAGACAATAGAACACGTCTGACTCGGTTGGATTAATACGCTGTAGAGCACGCCTCAGCGGCTCCACATGACCGTGAATATCAGAAAAAACGTACGTTGCCACAAAAACCTATTCTGTCGAACCTTCATCTGCAAGCGTCTGACCATCAAAGTTCAGATTTTGCGTAAGCTCTTTTGCAGTATCAAGATTAAAGTCTGGCGAGAAGAAAACGTCAAGTGCATACGGCACATTTGCCAGCGCATGGTCATACAAATCCCAGAAGCTCTCTTTGCGCACCTCTCCCGTAAAAGGATCAGTCCACTCATTTCCCGCTCTGTTATCAAAATCAGAATCAGAAGATTCTCTTGCCCCGTGAGAGAGCGCCTCAATCAAAGAGAACCTATTTGTACCAAAGGTGCGTTCAAGATGACCAAGTAGCTTTCTCTTCTTACCTGTCGGCGAATACGCTAGATGTTGGATAATCCTAAAATCAACAGCAGCTGACGAGAAAATCCTGGTATCGGTAGGTTTTTCATACGTCCATAGCAACGCAAAGAAAAATACCCTATCCAAAACGTAAAGCGTATGCAGCGATGCCTTCAAAACCTCGCTATAAGGCCTATAGGTAGCTACCGTTTTACCAAGATGGGCATACAGAATTGCCTCATCAAGGTCCTTCTCGATTTCTGCATGTACTTGATTTTTAGCAGATTCATCCAAGCCCTCAACACCTTGAGAGGTAAGCATGTTTTGCCAGTAATAGACAAAAGGATGAGCTGTGGAATCAAGCATATAGTGGCAGAGAAATCCCGCAATATAGGCGCGAGCAACCGCAACGTCTTTGAGTGGCAGAGGTGCAATTGCGTCTCGCATAGAAAGAAGCAGTTCGGGCGTTTTTTCTTTATGCATAATCGACGCATATTTAGCGTAGCGATGCAGTAGCGGATCTGCTGCTAAATAAAACAGCGGATCTGGACCTTGGTTGCCCAACAGAAAAGCTTCTCGCTCTTCCATCGTAGAGAAACCAAGTTTGCCTGCAGCTATATCAAAGGCATCCTTGCCAAAGAAGTCATGAGTCAAAATTGCGGGCATGTCCATTCCTTTCAGATTGCTACAAACCATTTTACCCAGCAATGGCTCAGTGCGTTAGAGAGAATATAAGACAGCATGTAGTCACTATTGTGAACAAGTTGCCTCTAAGCACTCTTCAGCTACCGCCCACCGATTAATAAACCTTACCCCCTGTAGCAATACTTAAATTTTTGATATCTTTAAACATACTTGGGGGAGATATTTTCTGTCTGAGCCATCTAGCTTGTATTGCGACTACAAGCTGAAAAAGTAAGGATCTAAGGAGTGAGGTATTCCTTACGGCACAGTTAAGAAAAACCTGCAAAGACAGAGAATATCTAATTGAGGGGAGCAATCATGGCATGCTGCTATGAGAAGCTTATCTCTGCAGGTAAGAAAAGTCTCTGCAGAGCCAAAACATCACGTTTTTCTGGCATGAAGAAGCGTGAGTAACATGAATACGGCAAGAAAAATCAAACTCTATAGGATGCTTACGGCCCTTGCCTATGGCGACGCCTATGGCATGCCAACAGAGATGATGTCACCACACCAAATTGATTTTGCATTTCCTGATGGAGTTCAAAGTCTTTCAAATCCACCTAAAAATGACTTTTTTGGAAGACCTTTTACCGCAGGTCAGACTACAGATGACACGGCAAATGCAATCATTTTGACTAAAAACATCATTGATAATCAGGGAGTTTTTAACCAATCCCGCTACTTTGATGCACTAGAAAATTATGTGGCAACAGAGCCAAACGCTGCTCAGGTAGTTGGCCCTTCCACAAGAGCTGCGTTAGCCAATCGACTTTCTGGCCACTCGCTTAAAACGTGTGGTCGCCTTGGAACCACTAACGGATGTGCCATGAAATGTGCGCCGATGGCTTCAATTGTGAGCTGGAAAGACAAACATGCGCTCATTAACAGTGTTACTGAGCTTGCGCTTCCCACTCACGGAACCAATGTAGCCATAATGGGTGCAGCAATGATTGTTGCCGCCATCAACAGGGGTCTTACAGAAAATTCGCTTACGGTGGAAGACGCTCTTGAAACTGCTTTAAGCTACGGGCACCGAGCGCTCTACACAAAAATTGGTACACAAATGCCTATGCCTAGCATGTACCAAAAGTGCATCATGGCGCTGGAGTTCTGCGAGGGTGCCAAAAACCTTGAGGCTCCCCTAGCGGCATCAAGAGACATCTACGACTACTGCGGCTGTGGCTACGAAACCATAGAGACCATACCTGCAGTTCTTGCAGTGGTAAAGCTCTCTCAGGGTAAAGTCTCTAGAGCGGCGAGAATAGCCGCCGAGATGGGCGGAGATACAGACACCATTGGATCTATTGCCTGTGCTATTTGCTCGCAGATTCACTATGACGTTTTGCCTGATGAGGTACGCCTACTAGAGCGCGTTAATGGATACCAGTTTGAAAAACTTGCAAACGATTTGGAAAATGCCACTTCCCTACCGTATGATGTAGCTATCTAGTTTGCGCTCTTTGCGCCATAGCATACGTTTCTTGTAGGAGGCGCTATGAGCTCCTGTGCTCTTATCGATTTGCATGTCCATCTTGATGGATCAATCCCCCTTCCTGCCGCAGCCCAACTTGCAGCAGAAGCAGGACTTGATTTCTCTTTAGCCGAACTTCAAGAAAAGATGCAAGTCCCAGATCATTGCCAGGATCTTAACCAGTATCTTGCAACATTTGAGCTGCCTCTCAAGCTTATGCAGTCAGCACAAGGCATTCGCGCAGTTGCAAAGGCATTCCATGAGCAGCTTGACGCAGAGGGCATTCTCTACGCTGAACCCCGCTTTGCACCAGGAAGTCTTACTGCAGGAGGTCTTTCTCAGCAAGAAGTTCTTGAGGCTGCTCTTGCTGGTAGAGCTGACTTCTATGCAGAGCACCCACAGTCAGCGCTCCACACGGCATACATTATTTGCGCTATGCGTGGCACAGGTGAAGAGCTTAAGCACAAAAATGAAGAGTCAATTGATCTGGCTGCAGCGTACCTTGGAAATGGCGTCGTAGCAGCAGACTTAGCAGGAGCAGAAGCGCTCTTTGCCACAGAGAATTTCTCGTCACTTTTTGCTGAAGCACAAAGAAAAGATGTTCCTTTTACTATTCACGCAGGAGAAGCTGCTGGTCCAGAAAGCATCAAGGCTGCACTTCGACTTGGCGCACAACGTATTGGCCACGGCGTTCGCTCTTTGGAAGACGCGGGTGTTATCCAGGACCTTAAAGCTGCAAATGTTGCGCTTGAGATTTGCCCTACCAGCAACCTTCAGACGCGCATCTTTGAGTCAATAGAGTGCTTCCCTCTTGAGCAACTGCTTGATGCTGGCCTGACGGTCACTATCAACACGGACAACATGACTGTCTCCAACACTACCCTCTCGCGCGAGTTTGAGCTTTTGCAGCAGCACTGCGGTCTAGACAAAAATACCGCACGTGAGCTTACTGAAAATGCTGCACGTGCGGTATTTAGTGATTCTAGCGAGAAGGACCGTCTACTTGCCCACCTTAGGCAATAGTAGCCTCATATCCTGCCTGAACAACAGCATCAACCAATGCGCTATCAGCGACATCAGAAGATAGCTCAACTACAGCGCTCTTCTCGTCAAGTGAGACGGTTGCCTTAGAGACACCCTCGACAGCCTCAAGAGCCTGTGTGACGTGTGCAACACAGTGCTGGCAAGTCATGCCCTCTACGTTTAGTTTCTTCTCCATATAAGATTCCTCCTTCTGTGACGCGGATGCGTCGTTTATGGACTTAGTTTGAACGTCAATGACTGGTTTTGTGTCATGAGCGTCTTGGCGAGTTGCTGAGCTGGTATTCTTTGGCTTCCAGGTACGCAGGCGCAGTGCATTGCATACAACAAAGACTGACGAGAAGCCCATGGCAGCTGCACCAATCATAGGATTCAGTGAAATGCCAAATGGATACAACAGGCCCATAGCAATAGGGATACAAATGGTGTTATAGAACAGAGCCCAGAACAGGTTTTCTTTAATGTTGGTCATGGTGGCGCGAGAAAGCTCAATTGAGGTAGCAACATCAGCTGGATCAGATTTCATCAAAACAATGTCAGCAGACTCAATAGCAACATCAGTACCTGCACCGATTGCAATTCCCACGTTTGCTCGCGCAAGTGCTGGAGCATCGTTGATGCCATCGCCTACCATAACAACATTTTCTCCAGCGTCCTGGAACTGCCTAATGTAAGACTCTTTTTGGCTTGGCAAGACATCAGAAATAACCTGATCAACACCAAGCTCCTTACCAATGACGTTTGCCGTTGTTGCCTGATCGCCGGTAAGCATGACAGACTTAACGCCCATAGCACGAAGACGAGCAATGGTAGATGCGCTAGTTTGCTTAACCTTGTCGGCTACAGCAATGACGCCAAGAAGCTTACCCTCAAGTGCAAAGTACAGTGGTGTTTTTGCCTGTTCAGCTAGCTGCTGAGCCTGGGAAGTCAGCTCTTGTGTGCTGATACCCTCCTGCTCCATAAGACGAGCGTTTCCTGCCACAAGGCGTTTCTCGCCAACCGTTGCTATAAGGCCACCACCAGCAACCTGTGAGAACTCCTGTACATCAAGAGAGCTGCCTGCAGACTCTCCAAGCTTCTCTTGAGCGTACGTAACAATTGCCTGCGCAAGTGGATGCTCGCTCTTTTGCTCAAGCGTATATGCGTACTCGAGTAGTTGGTGCTCGGAAGTTCCACCTGCACAAAGTACGTCAGTTACGCTCGGCTTGCCCTCAGTGAGTGTTCCGGTCTTATCAAGAACAACCACGGTTGCTCTAACCGCACCCTCAAGCGCCTCAGCGGACTTAACCAAGATGCCATTTGAAGCGCCCAGGCCGGTGCCCACCATAATGGCGGTAGGCGTTGCCAGACCAAGTGCGCAAGGGCACGAAATAACCAGAACAGCAACAGCGTGCGAGAGAGCAACCGCAAAGTCACCAGGAGCTACAAAGACAAACCATGCTGCAAACGTTACCAGAGCAATTCCAATAACAACGGGTACAAAGATGCCAGCAATGCTGTCAGCAAGACGCTCAATAGGTGCTTTGGAGCTTGTTGCCTCATCAACCAGGCGAATGATGCCTGCAAGGGTAGTGTCATCGCCAACAGCGGTAGCGCGCATCTTAAACCAGCCGCCGGTAGATATCGTTGCGCCTGTCACGGAATCGCCAACGGTCTTACTTACAGGAACGGGCTCTCCGGTAATAGCGGACTCATCGACAGATCCTTCTCCTTCGATAAGCTGGCCATCAACAGGAATCGACTGACCTGCCCTTACCACAAGAACGTCTCCCACCATAACGGTCTCTGCAGGAACTTCCTGCTCAATACCGTCTTTGACGAGAATAGCCGTCTTTGGAGCAAGGTTCATAAGTGCGCTAATTGCGCCTGTGGTATGACCCTTTGCGCGCGCCTCAAAGAACTTGCCCAGGGAAATCAGAGCAAGAATCACACCTGCGGTCTCAAAGTACATGCCGTGCATTGCTTGGTGAGCTGCAGCAATATCTCCTGCAATAAAAGCATTTGCCATCTGGTACAGGCTAACAACACTGTAAGCAAACGACGCTGCTGAACCCAGCGCAATGAGCGAATCCATATTAGGCGAGCCATGCAAAAACGCGCGGAATCCGCCAATAAAATAGTGACGACAAATAAAGAGAATAGGAATGCAAAGCAAAAGCTCAGTAAGAGTCAAGTTCATCATGCCATTCATTCCAGAAACAGCAGGTGGAACAGGTGCTCCTATCATCTCACCCATGGCAAGATAGAGCAGTGGAATGGCAAACGCCATTGAGGAAATAAGCTCGACTCTCTTCTGCTTTACCGCCTTTTCTGAAGCATCGGTAGCGTCTGCCTTAGTAGCTGCAGCAGAATCTTTTTTGTCGCTACGAGGTGTTGCCTCATAGCCTGCTTTGCTTACTGCGTCAGAAATCTGCTTAAGGGTGTCTGGGTTACCGTCATAATCAACTTCCATAGAATTCTTAAGCAGATTAACGCGAGCCTCAGAGACACCAGAAACAGAGTTTGCCGCCTTCTCTACGTGTGCAGAACAACTTGCACACGTCATTCCTTGTACATCAAAAACTTTCTGATCCATAACGCCACCTTACATAAAACGCTTAAAGAGGTCCATGACCTCACCAATAACTTCTGTATCACCCGACTGGATGCGGTCAACTACGCAAGAATCCAGGTGATCCTGCATTACTTCTCTTGAGATGGCCTTAACCGCAGACTCAACTGCTGCAAGCTGAATAAGGACATCTCCGCAATAACGATCCTCGTCAATCATTGTTTTAATGCCATTTAGCTGGCCGATTGCACGGTTGATACGACGAGAAACCCCGCTTTTAAGTTCGCTTGAGCGAGGGGTTACCTTGTGATCACAATGACAGCATGTCTTTTGTGATTGGCCGTTTTTCTGAGCCATCTCTCCTCCTTTCCATACCCTAAGGGGGTATTAGTTTCTGTAAACAGTATACCCCCATAAGGTATTTTTATGCA
>CAKARX010000070.1:0-6887 GCA_916720745.1 uncultured Atopobium sp. | reverse complement strand
AACTAATGTCTGAGCAGAAACGCTCTATCCTTCATACCGAGCTTGAGTATCTTGGAGCACAATTCTCAACCTCAACTGAAGGCTTCACCTTAGCCCAGTCTTTCTATGGCGAGAAACCCCTTGAGGAAGCTCTGAAGGACTGTGCTCTTGTCGACCTGAGCGGTATCAGCTACACGCTTATTAGCGGAGCAGTGGCTCAAAATTTTGTTGAAGCCGTCTTTGCAGGTAAACAGCTTGAGGTGGGAGAGACCTCATTTGAGTGTGCTCTCACAGGAGATGGATCTTTATCTTCCATTGGTCTTCTCGCCAGATCTGGACAAAACGAGTACGTGGTACTTGACGCGTCTGAGCGTTCACTTGTCCTAGAAGAGTGGCTTTCTATCATTGCGTCTGTCGAGCAAAACGGCGTAACTCCTTATGCTGAGGTGTCGTTAGAAGACGCAACTCCATTGCTCACGCCACTTCTTCTAGCTGGTAAAAAGGCAAAAAAGGTGCTCATGGATTACCTGGGAGAACAGCAACTTCCAGAAGACTCAAAACTTTGTAACCTTATGCTTGACCAGACAATCCCAGCACTTGTAGCCAATGTTTCAACCAAGAAAGTTCCTGCATATCTGGTTATGGTTCCACCAGTACATACGGTAATTCTTTTTAGAAGCTTGCTTTCTTTTGAGATGGTTCATCCTCTTGGGCATAAGCAGCTTATTGAGGGCCTTAAAACATATCTTCCATGGTTTTCAGAACTTGCAAGTAACACTAAAGTAGTAGTAGCTAAAGATAAACTTGAGGGTTGGGGTTTACTCAGAGCCTCTGATGATTTCATTGGCGCAAGGGGTGATCTTCTATGAAATATGCAATTAATGCGGTAGGTGTTCCTGCTCCTATGGGGCCATACTCTCAGGGTACTACTGCAGGTAGATTGGTATTTGTAACTGGTCAAATTGCGGTCTCTGCAGAAGACCCAAAGGAGCTCATTGACGGAGGAATTGAAGAGCAGACTACTCGTGTCATTCATCTTGCTCAGTCAATTCTGGCAGAGGCAGGATGCACCCTTTCTGATGTTGCTCAGACAACTATCTATCTTGCTGATATCAATGATTTACCTAAGGTAAACGAGATTTACAGGCAGTACTTTGTTCTTCCTGCACCTGGCAGGGCAGTTGTTGAGGTTTCTGCGTTGCCACTTGGTGCGCTCATCGAAATGGACTGCATTGCGTGTCGTTAAGCGTTATTATTATCTTGTAACCAAATTAAGGAGAAACCATGTCAACTGACGACATCAAACAGCAGTCACCAGACTCAACAGAGATTTTCCGCATGCCATCAGCTGACGCTACGGTTCCAGACCTTATGGCTCAACAAAAGCCAGCTCACCCTGTCCTTACTATTGTCAAGGGACCACAGACTGGTCAGACTTTTGAGCTCAATTTACCTCAGATTTCTCTTGGTAGAGACCCAAAGAGCAGTGTTTTCTTGAACGACATGACAGTTTCCAGAAATCATGCCACCATTGATCTCTCTAATCTTGCTCTTGGCTATGCAACTATTGAAGACCTTGATTCTCTCAATGGTACCTGGGTTGATGGCGCCATCATTAACAAAGCTACCCTGCGTGACGGTTCAACCATTCAGATTGGCACCTTCCGCATGGTCTTTCACACCAGTAGAGTTTCAGCTTAAGGTTAAAGGATAGCTTTATGGCTGATTCAGGCTTTCTTACCATTGGTAAAGTAGTCAAGAAATTACAGACTCTCTATCCTGACTTGAGTGTTTCTAAAGTTAGATATCTGCAGGATGAGGGCTTACTTACTCCTACCAGAACTGCTGGTGGTTATCGTCTGTATTCCCAAAAAGATGTTAAGCGACTTGAGACTATTCTGTATCTGCAGAAAAGCCGTTTTATGCCGCTCTCAGTTATTAAAGAAGAGCTTGATAGACAAGATAAAAACCTTGAAGCTGAACAACAGGTCCAGAGTCAGACTGACGAAGCTAGCGTATCTGATGCTCAGGCTGCATCTGAAGCTCAAAGTTCTTCTCGCCAGGCTCAACCACAGCTTGATGGAAAGCAAGTATCTCAGGCAATTCTTGGCGCAACGCACGCTGATGCCATTGTTGTACCTGTAGACGATCCTGAGGTTGTACAGAAATATCACGCTATTGATCGCATTCCAGAGATTGTGGGATGTTCTGTAGGCTTTGTACGCCAGCTCTCCGAGGCAGGCGTTATTACCTTAAAGCGCTCTCCTCATGGTAGAGATCTTGTAGATGGCAAAGATCTTACGCTCATCCGTCTTTGTAACGAGCTCCGTCACTTTGGTTTTGAGCCCAAAAACCTGCGCCAATACGTTATGGCTGCAAACCGAGAATCTAGTATGTTTGCTAAGTCACTTGTCGTATACGCTAAAAAGGGCGGGGGAGTTGAAGTTGACCATACTGACGAGACTCGCCAGAAGTTTATGGCCGCTCTGACCCGCATGTTAGGCCTTACCAATGCGGTCAGAAATGAACTTATTACCAAATTAATTCGTGAATCTTTTAAGGATATGCACTTAGACGAGTAATCTAGGTATATATAACTATTCATTGATTTTGATTTGAATGTGAGGACATTGTGTCTACGTATGATTATGAGAGTCATATCATCAGCATTCCTGATTATCCAGAGCCAGGCGTTATCTTTAAAGATGTAACTCCACTTTTTAAAGATCCTGAGTGCTTCCACGCAGTTGTTGATGACATTGCAGAACACTTTGCTGATGCAGGAATTACTAAGGTTATTGGTGCTGAGGCTCGTGGTTTTCTTGTTGGAACCCCTGTAGCCTACAAGCTTGGTGCAGGCTTTGTTCCAGCTCGTAAGCCAGGTAAACTGCCTCGCGAGGTCTATGCTCAGGCATATGACCTTGAGTACGGCACCAGCGAGCTTCAGATTCACACCGATGCACTTACCCCAGACGACGTTGTTCTTATTGCTGATGACCTTGTTGCTACTGGTGGCACCTGCGTTGCTTGTGCTCAGCTTGCCGAGAAGGCCGGTGCAAAAGTAGCTGGTTTTGCGTTTGCGCTTGAGCTTTGCTACCTCCACCCAAGAGAGATTATTGGCAAGTGCTTTGATCAAGAGGTATACACCCTTATTAAGGTTCAATAAGCCTCATCGCTTACATCAGATCTTCTTTAGCTGATAATTTTGGCTGACAAGACTACGTGCTTGTCAGCCATTTGTCTTATTTATCTTAGCAATTTGTTACTCAACGTAAACTTGTTTGCAATACATAGAATTTCTCCATAATTGCAGGTCAAAGATAAATTTATGCAATGATTTTTGCGCGCTCCATGCTATATAACTGCACAAATAGTCTTTGGAATTTGTATGAAATGTCATTTTCGGGGTAAACTATTCAAATACTCGATAGGGTAGCTTCCTGTTTACACGGGTTTCTCGCTAAGAAATCGGCGAGTTGACTTTGATTTTTTATCAAATGAGCTATCCTAGATGGCAAAGCAAAGCAACACGTTGCCCAATTGATTTCGTGCTTTGCGGAAGGAGCTTATATGTCACAGCGCCGATCTTTCACAAGACGAGACGCTCTCTTATTTGCAGGTCTTGGTGTAGCTGCTACGCTGCTTACCCCAGCCAGGCTATTCGCAGACCCACAAAGCGATCTTGAGGCCGCATCTGCCCAGCTAGACTCACTTGGTGCAGCTCTTGCAGAGGCCATGGATAACCTTAACGAGAAAACCTATGCGCTTGACGCCACCAACAACAAGATTGGTGAGGTTCAGGAGCAGATTGCAGAGACTACAGACCAGCTCAACAAGCAGCGTCTTGTCCTTTCTGCAGCTATGAAGAGTGCTTATAAGGCGGGTCCACAGGAGACTTTGGACTTCCTCCTTGGAGCATCCAGCCCAGAAGACTTTGTCAGCCGCGTCTACTATATGGACCGCACCAGCAAGCAGGAGGCTGACTCCATCAATACCGTCAAGGCTCTTGGCGATCAGCTTCAGGCTCAACAGCTTGAGCTTCAGGCTGAGCAGGAGAACCTCCAGGCTCAGGTCGCTGAGATGAAGACAACTGCAGATAGTCTTCAGAGCCAGGTTGCAGAGGCTAAGGCTTACTACGACTCCCTTGATGCAGAGGTAAAAGCACAGCTTGCTGCTCAGGAAGCTGCATCAGCTAACAACAACGTTGCTTATGCAATTGAGACTGTTACCCGTGAGACTCCATCTACCAGCTCTGAGTCTAATGACAGCTCTTCCAATGATTCTAGCTCCAGCTCTTCAAGTTCCAGCTCTTCTAGCTCCAGCAGCTCCAGCAGCTCCAACAGCAGTTCTAATTCTGGTGGTGGGTCATCATACTCCGGCGGTGGCGGTGGCTACCCAGCTGCAGGCGGTGGCGTTGCTACAGCTTATGCTTGCATTGGCTATCCATACGTTTGGGGTGGAGCTTCTCCTGCTTCTGGCTTTGACTGTGGTGGTCTGGTCTACTACTGCTTCCTCGGCTACCGTGCAGGTACCGCAGGAACCATTGGCCGTGCTATTCGTGCTGCTGGTAACTGGCATGATTCCATGGATGAGCTTAACTATGGCGACATCATCTTTACCCGTGCAGGCTATGAGCACGTTGGAATCTACATTGGCGGTGGCCGCATGATTCACGCTGCTAACGAGTCTGTTGGTGTTATTGAGGGCCCTGTTTATGCTTGCTATGGTGGAGGACCATTCTCCGGCTAATCAATAGCCAGGAACACAGGTGCACTCCTCTACGTACAATTTTCTGTACAAAGTTTTAACTACACGCACGTAAAGTCGTACAATATTTAAGTACGCTTTACGTGCTTTTTTATTAACCATAGACTGCTAGGGGAGATTGTGGCGTTTCATCTCAAACATAAGACAAACGTTATTGAGCGTCATTTTTCTCGTAGATTTCAGGTAGCCCTTATTGGAGAAGGCCTGCTTGTTGGCCTTCTGGGTGGCGGCGTAGTCACGCTATATCGCCTTTGTCTTTCTTTTGCAGAAGCTCAAATGCGCTCCATTACTCAATCAATCGCAGGTAATTGGCCGTATATGGCTCTTTGGTTTGTCATACTGCTCATCCTGATGGTGGTCGTTTGTCTGCTTATGAAGTTTGAACCCTACACCGCTGGCTCTGGAATCCCTCAGACCAATGCTGAGGTTATGGGATCTGCCGATATGCCTTGGTATCGAGTTCTTCCCGTTAAGTTTATCCAGGGCGTTCTGGTTGCTTTTGGTGGCCTCTCTATGGGTCGAGAAGGACCAGCGGTACAGCTAGGCGCTGTTTCTGGTAAAGCGGTCTCAAAGTTCCTCAAGCGTAAAAGGGGAGAAGAACGTCTTCTGGTAACCTGTGGCGCAGCTGCGGGTATGTCAGCCGCTTTTCATGCCCCTCTCACCGGCACACTTTTTGCTATCGAAGAGATCCAGAAAGAGTTTCATGCTCCACTGATTATCTCGGCAATGACTGCCTCAGTAGGCGCTGACTTCCTAGTTTCTAACGTCCTTGGTATGAAACCTGTCCTTAAGCTGCCCTATGTGGCTCCACTGCCTCATGTTGACTTTGCGTTTGTTCTAATTGTTGGTTTTACCTGTGGTTTATTAGGTGCGCTTCACAACAAAGGAATGTTCTTTGCGCAAGATCTTTACAAAAAAATTGACAAGTTTGTGCCTTTCTCAAGGCTCATTATTCCCTTTATGCTTGCGGGATTTATGGCTTTTACCTGGCCAGATCTTCTTTGCGGCGGTGACGCCATTATCGAGAAAATCAAAGAGCCAGCAACACTTACTGAGCTCATGGTTATAGCGCTTTTGCTGGGCAAATATTTCTTTACCACAACATGTTTTGCTGCTGGAACGCCTGGCGGAACACTATTCCCAATGGTTGTCATGGGAACACTTGTTGGAACACTGTTTGCCCTGGTAGCTACCCATATTTTTGGTATTCCAATGGCGTATGCACCAAACTTCATTGCCATGGGCGTCGCAGGTATTTTTGCTGGAGCGGTAAGGGCGCCTGTAACCGGAGTAGTGCTCATATTTGAGCTCACCGGGTCTCTCGAGGCTCTTATGGCCATGTCAGCAGTTGCAATCGTGTCCTACGTAACCGCTAATATCCTGCGTGTTGACCCATTCTACGAGCACTTACTTGCAGAATTCTTAGCTTCTCAGCAAGGGGAGTCTAAACCAACACTTGATTCTGGCGAGAAAATCCTTCATGAGTTCACTATTGGCCAAGGAAGTCCCGTTGAGGGCAAATTGCTCCAAGATATCCCATGGCCCGACAAAGTGAGGGTTGTAACTATTGACCGAGCAGGCCTGGAGATAATTCCAACCGGCCAAACTGAATTGATGGCGCTGGACAAGATTCTTGTAATTTTTGATGAGATGTATGAAAGCGATGTCATGATTAAATTGAATGTCATGACCGACTCATCGGTATAGCGCTTATCGCTATCGCTCACGTTACAGTAAAGGAGAGGGGCTCAAAATCCTTCTCCTTTTTCTTCAATTCATTAGTTTACATAATATCGATTATCAGACTTTTACATACTATTATATAAATAGTATCGACTGCAATAGTATACAGAGCTTCAATCACATTATTATTACCCAGAAAATGAGCCTCTGAGAGCCTTTCTAAGCTACGATATTAATTACTTATGAGTAATTACACCTACAGCTCTATAAACTATTTTAATGACATGATAAATTTGATGATTATTCAATTTGATAAGTTGGCGACAATACTGAATCTTTTATTTATAAAATAGCTTTCTTGGTACCTCTCTAAAACTAATTTTTAGGGCTGAACGTATTTTTATAGTTATACATATTGATAAATCATCTTGAAATAACTTAATCACAGAGCTTTATAT
>CAKARX010000069.1:0-6989 GCA_916720745.1 uncultured Atopobium sp. | reverse complement strand
CGACTTCTTAAGGCTCGTGGCTATAAGGTCATGATGCAAAAAGCTGACCCATATCTTAATGTTGACCCAGGTACCATGAGTCCTTTCCAGCATGGTGAGGTTTTTGTTACCGAAGATGGTAAAGAGACTGACCTTGACCTTGGCCATTATGAGCGCTTTATTGACGAGAACCTTACCAGGGAGTCTAACTTCACCACTGGCCTCATTTATCAGTCTTTGATTCAGCGTGAGCGCGCTGGAGACTTCCTTGGCGGTACAGTTCAGGTAATTCCTCATGTAACCGATGCAATTAAGGCTCGTTTTGCTCGCATTGAAGAAGTTACTAATGCTGATGTAGTCATCACAGAGCTTGGTGGCACTATTGGTGATATTGAGTCTCAGCCTTTTGTTGAGGCAATTCGCCAGTTTAGAAAAGAGCGTGGCGCAAGTAACGTTGCTATTATTCACGTAAGCCTTGTTCCTTATATTGCAGCAGCTCATGAGGTTAAGACTAAGCCTACGCAGCACTCCGTAAAAGAGCTTCGTTCCCTTGGTATTCAGCCAGACTTTATCGTCTGCCGTTCTAGCCATTCTGTGGATGAATCTATTCGCGAGAAAATCGCTAATTTCTGCGATGTTGATGCAGATTGCGTTTTTGAGAACAACGACTTGCCTTCTATTTACGATGTTCCAGCACATCTGGCAGCTCAGGGATTTGATAAGAAGGTACTTGAGCGTCTTGGTCTTGAAGTTCGTCCAAGCGATCTTGGCGGCTGGGAAGCATTTACCACTGCTATGCATAAGGCAAATGCGCTTGAAGACACAACAAGAATTTATGTTGTCGGCAAATATACGCAGCTTCCTGATGCCTACCTTTCTGTTATTGAGGCACTTCACCACTCTGGTATTTTCTATGGTAGACACGTTGATATCCGCCTGGTAAATGGTGAAGAGCTGACAGAAGAAGACGTAGAGCAGGAGCTTGCTGGAGCAGATGGTATTTTGGTTCCTGGCGGCTTTGGTCTTCGCGGCGTAGAGGGCAAGATGGTTGCTATTCGTCGTGCTCGTGAACTCAAGATTCCTTACCTCGGTGTTTGCCTTGGTATGCAGATGGCTGTTACTGAGTTTGCTCGTGACGTCTGCGGCATGGAGGGTGCAAATTCAGCAGAGTTTGGTCCAGATACTCCATACCCTGTCATCGATCTTATGCCTGATCAGGAGGATATTACTGACAAGGGCGGTACCATGCGCCTTGGTTCTTATCCTTGCAAGGTTGTCGAGGGAACTCTTGCACACGAGGCATATGGCAACAACTTGGTTTACGAGCGTCATCGTCACCGCTATGAGGTAAGCAACGTATTCCGTAATCAGCTTGTTGAGGCTGGTCTGGTAGTTTCTGGTGTTTCTCCAGATGATCGCCTTGTAGAGATGATTGAGCTTCCAGAGTCTGTTCACCCTTGGTTTGTTGCAAGCCAGGCACATCCAGAGTTCAAGAGCCGTCCAACTCATCCTGCACCTTTGTTCCGTGAGTTTGCACGTGCAGCAATCGCTCATCATGAGGGTGTTGACCGTCATGATGTAAACCAGTCTCTCTAAGCAGAATTTTTACTAGGGAAGAATACTTATGGACCTCGCTCAGGCGCGTACAGAATTTTTAGCGTACGTTGCTGTTGAGCGAGGTCTTTCTGTAAATACGCTTGATGCCTATACCAGAGATTTAGAGGGCTATCTGCTTTGGTTGCGTAGCAAAAAGATTACTTTGCCCAACCAGGTAACTCGCTCTGATGTGGAAGAATACATTGGCTCTCTTAGAGATTTAGGTATGGCTCCAGCTTCGGTTGAGCGCCACACTGCAGCACTTAGAAACTTCCACAAGTTTATGGCTGTTGAGCAAATTTGTGAGTCATCTCCAGCTGAAGATTTACCTACCGCAGCAAGAATTCAAAGGCTTCCTGATGTTATCTCTCAAGAGAAGGCAGAAGAACTTCTTGATCAGCCGTTTCCTAATTCGCCTTTAGGTATTCGTGATAGAGCAATACTTGAGTTGCTGTATGGCTGCGGACTTCGTGTATCTGAACTCTGTGATCTTGAGGTGCGTGGAGTTCTCCTAGACGATGAACTCTTGCGCGTTTTTGGTAAAGGTTCTAAAGAGCGCGTAGTTCCTGTATTAGGTTCTGCGCATCGTGCGCTTAAAACATACCTTTATGAGGCCCGTCCACTTCTGCTTAAGCACGGACAGGTATCTGAGGTGTTTGTAAACGCTCGGGGTGGACGCATTTCTCGCCAGTCGGTTCATAAGCTGGTGGCAAATTACGGCAGGGTAGTGGGAATTGAGGGCTTGCACCCTCACACGTTGCGTCATAGTTTTGCCACACATCTTCTAGAAGGCGGCGCAGATCTTCGCTCGGTGCAGGAGCTTTTGGGACACGTTGATATTTCAACTACGCAGCTCTATACGCACGTAGATAGGTCGCACATTAGAGACGTGTACCTTGAGGCTCACCCAAGAGCCCACGTTCATGCGGACAAATAATCGCGCTTGATGCAAGTGTTGGACAAGTGTGGGACAGGTGTGGGGCAAAGTGGTGACTGCGTAAAAGCAAGACGAAGGTTTTGTTTGAGTAACGTGTGATTTTCGCCATGAGTTCACCACAATTTCCTCAAAAATTTTCACGACATAAAAAATTTAATAAATCGAGCTTAAGGCTAAGAAAATCCGTTCTTTTGTAGTTCGGATTTTTTTAAACACTACATATTGTGGTCAAAATGTCATATCTCATATTTTCGTTAAACCCCAGCTAGACCATAAGAAAAATACTTGGTGTTGGAAAGTGTTTTCTAGTGTGTGTAAGTGTCGGAATGAGTTATATTTATTCCACGTTCAATCGACGGACTATGCCCATGCATTGCCGCGCACACACAACACAAACACAGCCCGCGCGGCAAGGGGCGCCAACGTGAAAGGGGGAGACATGCTTACTGGTCAGTATCAGCGTTCGCTGGACTCCAAGATTCGCGTGACTCTTCCTGCACCTCAGCGCAAGCAGCTTGGCGATGTTGTCATCTTGCTCCGTCGACAGGACGCGCTTTACGGCTACTCACCTGAGGCGTATGAGGCTTGGATTGCAAGTCTGAACCTCAACCCAAGGAACCGCGACGACGTCACAGCACTTCGCATGCTGAACGCAGCAGCAACAACCGTCGACATTGACTCGGCCGGCCGCGTTGCTCTGGGAAAGATTGACGAGTCCGATCCACAGGCTAGGGAGAAGCTCCAGCTTGACCGCGACGTCACCATTGTCGGTAACGGCGACCACTTTGAGATTTGGAACACCAACAAGTGGAACAGCCTCTTCTCGGCAGATGACCGCGTTGCAACGCTTGAGGATCTCATCTTTGGCGCCTAGTGAGGCGAGAAGATCGTGAAGGTAGAAGACGGTAACTTGAAAGTCGAATATCGGCACCAACCAGTAATGCTTGCAGAAGTGCTGCGTGAGTTGGACCCCAAGCCAGGTGAAGTTGTTTGCGACTGCACTTTGGGAGGAGCGGGTCACACGGTAGAGATGGCAAAGCTGATTGCTCCAGACGGTCTTTCCATTGGAATTGACCAGGATGCAATGGCTCATCAAGCAGCAGCTGCTCGCCTGAAGCAAGAAGTACCAAACGCGGAGTTTTTGCCGCTTAAGGGAAATTTTGGCGACCTCGATGAACTTCTCGTCTCTGCAGAAGTCCCCGGAGTTGACTGTTTCCTCTTTGACATTGGTGTTTCTTCTCCTCAGCTTGATATCCCAGAGCGAGGCTTTTCGTACCACGAAGATGCCCCGTTGGATATGCGAATGGACCCGGGCAAACAAACTCCAACTGCACAAGAGGTCATCAACACCTACAACGAAGCCGACCTCGCCCGAATCCTTCGAATTTACGGAGACGAGAAATTTGCCTCCCGCATTGCACGACGCATTGTGCAAACGCGAGAAAAGCGTCCCATCCAAACGACGCTTGAACTTGTTGAGGTAATCAAGGCGGCAATTCCCGCAGCAGCGCGTCGTCACGGTGGACATCCTGCCAGAAAGACGTTCCAAGCACTTCGTATTGAAGTGAACCACGAACTTGAGGTTTTGGAGCGCGGACTTCGTTCTGCAATTGCCTGGGCTAATCCAGGAGGCAGGATTTGCGTTATCTCGTATCACTCGCTTGAAGATCGCATTGTCAAGCACGTGTTCTCCGAGCTCAGTCAAGGTTGTATCTGCCCGCCAGACCTTCCGGTTTGTATGTGCGGTCAAGTGCCGATAGTTGACGTGATTACGCGCAAACCTCTTGTGGCTACTCCAGAAGAGATTGAGCGCAACCCAAGGGCGAGAAGCGCCCTGATGAGGGTAGCGGTTAAACGCGACCCAGAGAAATGAAGTACCCCATAGCACTTGTTGCTTGTTGTTAAGAAGTTTTTGAAGGGATTGAAGTTTAATGGCACGTTACGGATCAGAAGCTGTAGCACGCGCAATTCAGTTTGAGCATGAGTACGCTCCTGAACAGAGCACTCGCACATCTTTTGAGGTTGTCCCTGGTGGTGGCCTTGATGCTGATGCTCGTCGTGGCGTAAGCAGCCAGTTCATCCAGCGCGTCAAGCTTATTGCTGTTGCTGCAGCACTCTTTCTGACACTTGGTGTTGTCCGTATTGGTATCTCTACCGCTACGGTTTCTACTCTTCAGGCTAATAACGTCATCAGAAATGAAATGCGTGCAACAACTGCAACTAACGATTCCCTGCGCGTTTCTCGCTCTCTGCTTGCAAGCACTACACGCATTGAGCGCATTGCTACTCAGAATTACGGTATGACTCTTGAGACAAATCGCCCCGTTGTAGATGTAAGCAACAACGCTTAGGCGTAAAATATACGTTGTGAGTACGCAGAATCGACATACTCGCGCATCGCGCAGAAAAACTCCTGAGGCCTCGTACGACGAGGCCTCTCGTGTGCATTTTCGTGGTCATCGTGGTAGCAACGGTGGCTCGGATGGTGTTGGCCCTGAAGGTAGACTCCGTCGCGTAGCAGCTGCTATGGCCATTATGGTGGCAATTGTTGTTCTTAGGCTTGCTTGGCTGCAAATCTTTACGGCAGCAGATCTTGCAAAGGGCGCCGAGAATAACCGCACCAACGATATTGTCTTGCACGCTCGTCGCGGCACCATTTACGACCGCAACGGCAATGTCTTAGCCATGAGCGTTGACTGCAAAGACATCTATGCCAATCCTTCAGAGATTAAAGACGCAAGCTCCGTAGCTCAGGTTTTTGCCTCGCTCTTAGGCGGAAGCCCTTCAGACTACCTTGGAGACCTGCAGCAAGACACCACCTTTGTCTACGTGCGTCGTCGTGTTGACACTGATACTGCTTCTAAGATTGAAAAAGCACTTGACGAGAAAAACCTCAAGGGCGTCTATTTTGTTAATAACACCAAGCGTGTCTATCCCTATGGCAACGTTGGCGTTCAGATTCTGGGCTTTGTAAACGCAGACAACGAGGGCGCTTCTGGCCTTGAGTATTACTACAACGATATCCTTGCAGGTACTAATGGCCACATGATTGTTGAGACCGGCGCTGGTGGTACGCCAATTGCTGGCGGTACCTCAAACATCACTGAGGCACAAAATGGACAGGACATTGTTCTTTCCATTGACATTGAGCTGCAGAAGAAGGCGGAAGAGCAGCTTACTGCCGCAGTCAAAGACTATGAAACTCAGCAGGGTGGCTCAATCATGGCTATGAATCCTCGTACCGGAGAAATCTATGCCGCTGCTTCGTACCCTCTGCCAGATTTTAAGAGCGATAATGGCGTTGACTACGAATCCCTCAACCTCAAGCTTGTCTCAAGTATCTATGAGCCAGGCTCCGTATTTAAGGTAATCACCACCTCAATTGGTATAGATAACAACCTCTTTGGTCCAAATTCAACCTTCAATATCCCAACCGAGCTCAAAGTTGGCGATAACAAGGTTACCGACGACGATTGGCGTACCAGCGCCATGGACATGAGCGTAAGAGAGATGCTCAGGCGTTCCTCTAACGTTGGTATGGCCTTCCTCGAGACACAGCTCATAGGTGATGAGCGCTTTGCAGCAGGAATTGATAAGTTCGGCATCGGACACGCCACAGGCATTGACTTCCCTGGTGAAGCTACAGGAATTGTCCGCTCTCTGGACGAATATGAAGGCCCAACTGGCGGAAACATGGCGTTTGGTCAGGGCCTTGCAATCCCATTTATCCAGGTTATTCGCGCATATACCGCTGTTGCTAATAAGGGAACTATGGTGACTCCACACTTTATGGTTTCTAAGGGCGGTCAAGAGGTTACCTGGCCTACTAAAGACGTTATTTCCGCTTCCACAGCTGCGGCCGAGCTTGACATGATGACTACCGTTGTCAAAGAGGGTACCGGTGTTCGTGCAGGTATCTATGGCTATACTGTTGCTGGTAAAACAGGTACGGGCCAGCAGGTTGTGGAAGAAACCGGCTCGTACGGCGAGAATTCCGGTTTTGTTGCTTCCTTCTGCGGTATCGTGAATCCATCAGAATCTGATTTGATGGTTTACGTTGGATTTAACGATACTTACCAACTTGCATCGCAATCTGCCGCTGTGGTCTTCTCGCAATTTGCAAAAGACGCAGCTACACGCCTTAATATTCAACCAATCAATAACTAGGAGAGCTCATGGTTAAGCTTTCGGTTGAACAGATAGTCGCAGCTACTCATGCACGACTGCTCCACCGCGGAACCCGCGAGGTTGCGGGCGCGGCCGTCATCGACTCTCGCGAGGTCCAGGAAGGCTCGCTCTTTGTGGCCTTCGCTGGCGAGAAGGTCAATGGAAACTCCTATCTCTTATCTGCTGCCCAGGCGGGCGCTGCTGTTGTTGTGGCATCTGAGCCTGTAGCAGACAATCTGCTCGACAACCTGGCCGCCACAGGAGTCAGCGTTCTTGAAGCCGCTGACGATGACTGTGAGGCGTTTCTGCT
>CAKARX010000068.1:0-7064 GCA_916720745.1 uncultured Atopobium sp. | reverse complement strand
CGGAGTTTCTTCGCGAGAAAACCTACTTCCCCAAGCTTTGCCTGGTGCAGGTTTCCACAGGTTCAGAGATTGCTGCGATTGATCCCTTGCTTATTGATGACCTAACTCCGCTTAAAGAGCTCCTGGAAAATCCGCAGATTATCAAGATTTTCCACGCGTGCTCACAAGACCTTGAAGTTTTGCTAGAAAAAATGGATTGCGCATGCGCTCCTGTATTTGATACGCAGGTAGCAGCTGCATTTTTGGGCATGCGTCAGCAGGTGAGCTACGCCGGTCTGGTAGAAAATTTTGCTAACGTTAAGCTTGCTAAGGCTGAGTCTTTAACAGACTGGTCAAAGCGACCTCTTGATAAAGAGCAGCTGGTATATGCCGAGGATGACGTGAGATATCTTCCGGCAATTTACAATCAAATGGTCGAGAAGCTCATCAAGCTTGATCGTCTGAGCTGGGTAAAGCCAGAGATGGACCAGCATACTAATATTGAGCAGTATCGCCGAGATCCCTATCAGGCATATCTCCGTTTAAAACGTTCTGGCTCGCTTACGCGCAGACAACTTGCTATTGCTCGAGAGGTGTGCGCCTGGCGAGAAGAAACTGCTGCTAAAAGAGATGTTCCACGTAAGTGGGTGCTTTCAGACGAACTCATTATTGAGATTTGTCGTCGTGTTCCTACAACACCAGATAGACTGCGCAAAATCCGCGGCACTGAGCAAATCTCTCAAGGTGGGGTAGTGCATCTACTAGATGCAATTAAGTGCGGACAAAAGACGCCCGCAGATCAGTGTCCAAAAATCGAACATCATGCTCATCCTTCAGCTGGCTCTGAAGGTGTTGTTGAGCTTATGTATGCTCTTATCAGGATTGTTTCCGAAATAGAGGGAATTGCATCTCCGTTAATTGCCAATAAAGATGATCTTATTGATCTGCTTTTGGACAAGGCTGATGCAAGACTTAAAACTGGATGGCGTTATCAATTAGTAGGCAAGCAGCTTGTTGGACTACTCAATGGCGAGGTAGGACTAACAGTTAAAAATGGTCGAGTAGAGCTACTGTAAAAGTAGCGTTTTACCTAGGTTTAAGCATGATTACTCTTACAAACCTGACTTTTTGTCCGGTGAGTTGGGTATACTCATCTCTATACATAGATAGGAGAAAAATATGTATTACTCAGGTGCGTTTATCCCATACATTGTTCTAGTAGTTGCCTCGTTGGTGCTCGGATTGGGTACTCAGTGGTACATCAAACATGAATTTAAAAAGTATTCTCTCGTTCCTTCAGGGTTTAATGCCACCGGTGCTTCTGTTGCTCGTACCATGATGGACACTAACGGAGCGGCCAATGTTGGCATCAAGAGAATTTCTGGTGAACTCACCGATAACTTTGATCCACGTGACAATTGCCTGCACCTCTCTGATGCAAACTTCTCTGAGGGTAGCGTAGCTTCAGTTGCTGTTTCTTGTCATGAAGCAGGTCATGCTGTTCAGACCGCTAAGATGTACATGCCATCTCGCGTTCGTTCCGCTCTTGTTCCTGTTGTTAATTTAGCATCCGCAGCATGGATCTATGTCTTTATTGCTGGTGTCTTGCTAAATGTTTCAGGCATGACCGTGCTAGCAATTTGGCTGTATGCATTTACCTTTTTATTCCATATAGTTACGCTTCCTGTAGAGATTGATGCCTCAAGGCGTGGATTGGCTTTTTTGAAGGCAAACGCTCCCGCAGGCTTTGACTACAATGGCGCTAAAAAGGTACTAATTGCTGCTGCTCTTACTTACGTAGCTGCTGCAATGGTTTCTGCACTTCAGCTTCTATATCTACTTGGTTCTTCTAGAAACAGGAACTAGTAATGGATCAGATTCAAGAGAAAGAAGATTCTGTTCTTTCAGTATCTGATGCGGTGCTCTTTGCAAAAAATGAAGTTGCCTCGATGCCATCTATGACGGTGGTTGGAGAGGTCTCTGGATTTAGGGGTCCAAACTATAAGTCTGGGCATTGTTACTTTGACGTAAAAGACCCTGTTAGTTCTATGGCAGTTATTGTCTGGTCAAAGATTTATGCTGCTAGTGGCATTACGTTGCAAGACGGCATGAAAATCCAGATGACAGGAAAGTTTGATATTTACGCTTCAAGCGGCAAGCTTTCTTTTCATGCGCGTACTATTCAGATTGCCGGAGAAGGAGACCTTCGCCAAAAGGTGGCACAGCTTGCTAAAAAGCTAGAAAAAGAGGGTCTTACAGATATTTCCAGAAAGCGCTACATTCCAGAGTTTTGTACACGCATTGGTGTAGTTACTTCACTTTCTGGCAGCGTCATTGATGATGTTAAGCGTACGCTTGCGCGCAGAAACCCTCTTGTAGAGCTTGAGGTATCTGGCTGTGCTGTTCAAGGTACTCATGCACCTGCAACTATTATGAGAGCTCTCCAGGTTGCTGCAACTACACGACCAGATGCAATCTTGCTGGTGCGTGGTGGTGGCTCATTTGAAGATCTTATGTGTTTCAATGACGAGGGAGTGGCTCGCGCTATTGCTGCATGTCCAGTTCCTGTTATCACGGGCATTGGTCATGAGCCCGATACCACCATTGCAGATATGGTTTCTGATAGAAGGACTTCAACGCCAACTGCTGCTGCAGAGTCTGTGGCTCCCGCTATTAGTGAGCTACAAACTACGTTTAACAACAGAATTTCTCGCCTTGGAAACGCAACAAGAAAGATTTTGCAGTTTTATAAGGCGGACCTAACTACTGTTGAACAGCGTTCCAACTTGGCAATGAGAAATGCCCTATCAAGTAAAAAATTCCAGCTAGAGAAGCTGTCTGATCGTCCGTGTCTAAAAGATCCTGCTTATATTATTTCTACAAGAACAGAAGATCTTAATCAGACAGAGCAAAGATTAATGGATGCTCTACCAGCGCTTCTTTTAAGAAAGAAAGAGATGCTTTCTGTTGAGTCGCAAAGACTTACCAGAGCCAGTGCAGCCATGCTTCATCCATATGAGGCTTTGCTGTCTTCGCTTGCAGGAAAATTAGACGCGCTTTCTCCTCTAAAGGTTCTTACGAGGGGATATGCATATGTCCAAGATGAAAAGGGATCTGTCATTAAAACGGCCAAAGACGCCTCGGTTGGAGATTCATTGCTGGTCAAAATGACGGATGGAACAATTAAGGCAACTGTTTCTGACATTGAGCTTTCATAGATAAGGGGAACAACATGGATACTAAGAAGACCGAAGAGCTTACTTTTAAAGATGCTTCTATTGAGCTTGAGCAGATTGTTCGTAAGCTTGAGGGCGCAGATTTGGAGCTCGAGGAGTCTTTGGCTCTGTATGCTCGTGGTGTTGAACTGGTTAAAGACCTTCGTGGAAGACTTGATACGGCAGAGCAAAAAGTCAAGGTTCTTCTTGATGAGTCTCAGGCAGGAGCTGCAATTACAGATACTACCGCAGCACCTTCTACTGCATATTTAGATGAGTAAAGGAGAGGCTATGTCTGACTGCATTTTCTGTAAGTTAGCTAACAAAGAAATTCCTACAGATTTTCTCTATGAGGATGAAAACGTTGTAGCTTTCAATGACCTAAATCCTCTTATGCCCGTGCATGTTCTTGTTGTGCCAAAGGGCCACTATGACAACATCATTGATGGTATTCCTGCTGCAACACTTGAGAGTGTTACTAAAGCTATAGCTGTAGTAACAGAAAAGACAGGAATTAGGGAGACTGGATTCCGTGTAATTACCAATACCGGAGAACACGGCGGACAGTCAATCAACCACGTCCACTTCCACGTTTTAGGTGGCAAAATGATGGACGATTCAATGGGCTGTAAATAAAAATATTCAAGTTTTTTGCTCGTCTATTTAACTCCGGGGTATTCTGGGGTTTATGATGTCATGCGGTTATGTTTGTTTGAAGTAGGAGAGGAAGACTTAGTAGTCTTTTCTGCTTCACGGAAAGAGGAGTCACATGAACGTACTGGTTATCAACGCAGGTAGCTCATCTCTTAAGTATCAGCTTCTTGACGTTGACACCCGCGAGGTTTACGCAAAAGGAAACTGCGAGCGTATCGGTATCGAAGGTTCTTTTGTTGGTCACGAGGAGCTTGGTGGAGAGAAGCAGAAGCTTGAGGTTGCTCTTCCTGATCACAAGACTGCTATTAAGCATGTCTTTGACATCCTTAAGACTATTGATAAGCCAATCGATGGCATTGGTCACCGTGTTGTTCAGGGTGGTTGGTACTTCCCAGAGTCTGCTGTTGTAGACGATAAGGTCTTGGCTCAGGTCCGTGAGGTTGCTCCACTTGCTCCTCTTCATAACTATGCTGAGGCTGATGTTATTGAGATTTGCCGTGAACTCTTCCCAGAGGTCGGTAATGTAATCGTTTGCGATACTTCTTTCCACTTCAATATGCCAGAGAAGGCACATCGCTATGCTCTTCCTCGCGATGTTGTTGATAAATACCATGTCCGCAAATATGGTGCTCACGGTACTTCTCACCGCTACATTTGGCGTGCAACCAATGAGTTTACCAACGGTCAGACTCACAAGCTGGTTAGCTGCCACCTTGGTTCTGGTGCTTCTCTTTCCGCTATTGAGGATGGTCGCGATCTTGAGACCACCATGGGTCTTACTCCACTTGATGGCCTTATCATGGGCACTCGTTGCGGCACTATTGACCCAGCTACTGTCTTCTATCTCTCTCGCGTTGGTGGTTACTCCATCGATGAGATTGACACTATGATGAACAAGCAGTCTGGTCTTCTCGCTCTGTCTGGCCATTCCGATTCTCGTGATATTGAGGATGGCGCTCACGCTGGCGATAAGGACTGCCTGCTTGCACTTGAGATGTTCTATTACCGTACCTCTCAGCTCATCATGACGATGGCTCAGGCTATGCACGGCTTTGATACCATGGCATTCTCTGCTGGTATTGGTGAGAATTCCGATGAGATGCGTCTTGGCGTTGTCAAAGAGCTTGAGTGGATGGGTGTCAAGATTGATGAGGAGAAGAACAAGGTTCGCTCCGGTGAAATCCGTGATATCTCCGCTCCAGATTCAAAGGTACGTGTACTTGTTGTACCTACTAACGAGGAGTATATGATTGCTCTTGACGTTCAGGAGCTACTGGGTAAGTAGACTTTCCTTACAATCCAGAAAATTTATTAACTCCCGCACGCTGTGCGGGAGTTTTTTTATGAAGATATAGATAGTTCTTTGACATGAGTACTTTAGAACTTTATATTTTTAAGAAAGAAGTTAGAGTTTCAAAGAAATCTTATTGTTTTGTACAGCTATTTGTGTGCAGATAAATAAATCTTTGAACTAGCTGTGAGGAGTATCATGCAGTCTAAGGGCTTAGTTAGCAGGTCTTTGAGCTTTGCAGTTATGTTCGTGCTCACTGTATTTGCTGCGCTCACTGTATTCAACACAAAGGCACAAGCTGTTGAGTACACACCAACTATTTCAAATGCTAGCTATACAACATTAGTTGGTAGTAACGTGCGTGTAAATTTTGATTATGCTCTCAACAATGGTGCTCCTGCACAACCAGGTGATACCTTTACTATTACGCTTCCTCCAGAGCTAGAGAATAATACTCCAGCTCCTTTTGAGGTTATGGGTGTAGATGCAAACGGAAATAGTATTTCTGTTGGTACGGCAACTCCTACCAGTAACCCTAATACCATGACTGTTACCTTCAATAACAATATTGCGGGTCTTCTTAACGTTCATGGCCAGATGTCTTTCTCGCTCAATTGGTCAAGCGCAATTGCACAGAGAGGCAATGGCAGCACTACGCTCAATATTGGTAACACCAGTCTTAACATGACGTATGGCGGTTCTATTGCTGCAATGGATACTGCAATTACTAAGTACAACAGAACTGGTGCAACTGCAGAGACAACTTATACGCTTCCTTCTGGTGCAACTATTACAACTGGAAATGATTATTACGTTACCAGCTGGGTTGTTAACCTAACTCCATCTGATATCACCCAGGTTGGTCTGCTTAATGCCACCGTTAAGGATCAGATTGTCAATCCTTATACTGTTGATGCATCAAAGCTTACTGGTACTGGCGTTAATCCTTCAGATGAGCTTGCTGGTCCATATCTTAAGCACTCTTTTGTTCTCCACCTTGTTAACGGCGCTGTTCAGACTCTTTCTGCAGATCAGATTCTTCCTGCAATTACCTTTACTCCTAATGGTTACACTCTTGATTTTGCTCGACTCAATAATCAGGTTAACTTTGCTGGTTTCCAACCACTTATCCAGGATTGCTGGCTTGAGTACAAGACCATTGTTCCAGCCAACGTTACCCAGGTAGACAATAGAGCAACTCTTGATTTTGATGGCAACACTGATAACTTCACTCGTGAAGGTTGGTGGATTAATCCTCGCGGTGCCGGTACTGCAACTGGCGAGCAGCAGGTAAGCGTTTCTGTATCCAAGGTTTGGGAAGATCAAAATAACGCTGACGGTACTCGTCCTACTTCAGTTACCGTACACCTTTATGCAGACGGCGTAGATACTGGTAAGAGTGAGGTTCTCTCTGACGCAAATGGCTGGACTGCAACATTTAGCAACCTCGATAAGAATCAGGCTGGCACTACAACAGCTATTACGTACACCGTTGTTGAGGACGAGGTTGAAGGTTATACCGCTGAGGTAACAGGTGATGTTACCAGTGGCTTTACTATTACTAATACTCACATTCCTTCAACTCCAACTACTCCACCTTCAGAGACTCCTAAGAAGCCAAAGCAGCCAAAGAAGAAGGAGCCTAAGCTTCCTTCAACTGGTGATGCTTCCTTTGCTGCAGTATCCGTAGCAGCTGCATCTTCTGTTCTTATTGCAGCTGGTGTTCTTGGTAAGAAGCGCGTTCAGTAACGCACGCTACAACAACGTAAGTTAAACGTAAAAGAGCCTGTGAGATTAATTCTGAACTGCCTCCCATTTCTTGGACATAAGAAATGGGAGGCAGTTCATATGCAGGTGATTATGATTCTGCAGCGTGTTAGCGTCGGCTTTTAGGCCTGGCGCACAAAATAGCGCAGCTTTGGTAG
>CAKARX010000067.1:0-7131 GCA_916720745.1 uncultured Atopobium sp. | reverse complement strand
CTCTTTAGCCAGGTCAAGCTACCTATTGCGCTGCCGTTTGGAGCATAGGTTTTGAACATTTTTGAAGATACCGCGCCTCGTGCTGTAAGGCATGAGCCTCTGCGTGTTGCTGTCCTTGGAGCTTCGGGTTCTGTGGGCATGCAGACGCTTGATGTGTGTCGTCATTTTCCGCAAAAGGTGGAGGTTGCAGCCCTTGCGGTGAGGTCGTCGGTTGAGTTTGCCGTGAAGGCAGCAAATGAGTTCAACTGCAAATACGTTGCTTTTGCCGATGCAAGTGTCAAGGGCAACGCTCTTCTCGACTCACTGCCCCAAGGCTGCAAAGCAAGCTTTGGCCCTGAGGCTGTTCAAGCGCTTGCTGAGCTGGATGAGGTTGACTGCGTAGTCAACGCAGTGGTAGGAGAGGCTGGCATTTACGCTGGTTTGGCCGCTGTGAAGGCTGGCAAAGTGCTGGCTTACGCTAACAAGGAGTCAATTGTTGTTGGCGGAGACCTTCTGATGCCTCTGGTCAAGCCTGGCCAGCTCATCCCCGTTGATTCTGAGCACAGTGCCATCTTCCAGTGCCTTATTGGCGAGAACCCCGCTGATATCCAGAGGATTTGGCTGACCTGCTCTGGCGGTCCGTTCTTCGGATATTCTCGCGAGCAGCTCAAACACGTTTCGGCTGACGACGCCTTGGCGCATCCAACCTGGAAGATGGGTGCCAAGATTACCATCGATTGCGCCACGCTCATGAATAAGGGTCTTGAGCTCATTGAAGCTCATCACCTCTTTGACACTCCAATGGATAAGCTTGAGGTGTTGGTGCATCGCCAGAGTCGCATTCACTCTATGGTTGAGTTTGTTGACGGCTCTGTTAAAGCGCAGCTCGGAGCCTCTGATATGAGGCTGCCTATCCAGTTTGCGCTGAGCTATCCACATCGTTGGCCTGCAATTGCAAAGCCGGTTAAGTGGCAAGAAACCGCTCCTCTCACAGGCGATTATGCTGACGAGAAGACCTTTGGATGCCTAGCTCTTGCTCGTCATGCAGGAACTGTTGGCGGAACGCTTCCATGCATCATGAACGCTGCTAATGAAGTTGCTAACCATGCATTTAGACGAGGAAGATGTTCATTTCTTGATATTGAGCGCATTGTTGCAGAGACCATGAATGCCTCTCATGTCCAAAGGGTAGAAGACCTTCAACAATTGACGCTTGTAGACGCAGAAGCACGAGCTTTAGCTCGCTCTTTTGTGGGATAGGAATTTTGTGAATTTGTTAGCTATTCTTTCACCAATTTTTTGGGGGCTCTTGGTCCTCTCGCTCCTTGTATTTGTTCACGAGGCTGGCCATTACGGTATGGCTCGCCTCTGTGGCGTCCGTGTTACTGAGTTCTTCTTGGGCATGCCGTTCAAGTACAAGCTTTCTCACAAGAGCAAAAAATACGGTACCGAGGTTGGTGTGACGCCACTTCTTTTTGGTGGCTATACGCGCATCTGCGGTATGGAAGGCGAGCTAGATGAGCTGCTTCCACAAGCTCTGATGAGCGTTCAAGAGTCGGGTTCACTTGAGGTTGGTGCTCTTGCAGCAAAACTTAACTGCGAGGATGAGCGTGCCTACAATCTGCTGTACACCCTTGCAGATTGGGGCTCCATTGAGCTTGTCAAAGAGTCAGATGAGCTAGCGCACACCACGTTTCAGACGCTTGCGCGAGACGCTGAGCTGCGCTGCGAGTATGACCGCGGACACAATTTTGAGCTGGAAGGCTCAACGGTAGCAGGGGAGCCTCGAGTTCCACAGATGTCCGATCAAGACTTCTTTGCACAAGAGAAAGCTCATACGTATGTTGGTGCAACTGTTCCTAAGCGCCTGCTCATGATTTTGGGCGGACCTTTGGTCAATATTGCGCTGGCCTTTGTGCTTGTTGTGGGCTCTTTGATGTTTGTTGGCATTCCAGCTGCTCAAAATAAAGCACAGCTTGGATCCGTTGAATCTGGCTCTCTTGCTGCTATTTCAGGCCTTACTCCCGGAGACACTATTCTTACGTTTAACAAGGTAGAGGTTCATACCTGGGAAGACCTGACCGCTGCCATTAAAGATGCAATGTCTGCTGGCGTAGAGGATATTCCTGTCACCTATGATCGCGGCGGTATTCAGCTTCAAACTACCATTAAGCCTGCTTTACGTCCTGACGATAAGATCATCGGCGTGTCACCCGTTATGACCATGTATCACTTCTCGTTTATTGACGCATCAGCTGCAGCTGTATCGTATGCTGCACAGGTTGGACAGTTTGCGCTTAGACTGCTCATCCCAACGCAGACCATGGAAGTTCTCAATCAGTCGTCTTCTGTTGTAGGAATTTCTGTAATGGCATCAGAAGCTGCTGCAGAGGGTTTCTCGACCCTTATTATGCTGGTAGCAGCTATTTCCATGTCACTTGGATTCATGAATCTTTTACCTATTCCACCTCTTGACGGTGGAAAGATTCTGATTGAGGTTATTCAGGTGATTATTAGAAAGCCTCTGTCTATCAAAGTTCAAAACATTTTGTCGTACATCGGACTGGCATTTTTCCTGTTTGTGTTTGTTGTTGCACTGAGAAACGATATTCTGCATTTACTTTTTAGGTAGTGATTTTATGTCTGAGATTGCTCGCACAAAGACGCATCCCGTTATGGTTGGATCTGTCCAGGTTGGCGGCGGCGCTCCCGTTTCCGTTCAGTCTATGTGCACCACTAAAACAGACGATCCAGACGCAACGCTCCTTCAGATCAAAGGGCTTGCTGAGGCAGGGTGCGAGATTATCCGTGTGGCAATTCCTGATGCAAAGGCCTTGGATGGCTTTGAAGAGATTTGCAAATACTCGCCACTTCCTGTTGTTGCCGATATTCACTTTGACTATAAGCTGGCGCTTGAAGCTTCAAAGCGAGGTGCGGCAGCTCTTCGTATTAACCCAGGAAACATTGGCTCCATGGAGCGTGTTGACGCCGTCATTAAGGCAGCTAAAGAGGCACATATTCCCATTAGAATCGGCGTTAACGCAGGCTCTCTTGCTAAAGAATTTGATACAAGACAAGATATGACCCTTGTCGAGAAACTCGTGGCGTCGTCAAAGTCATTTGTAGAGCATTTTTCTTCTCGCGGTTTTGACGATATTGTCTTATCTGCAAAAGCTCACGATGTTCCCACTACACTTGCGGTTTACCGTGCACTTTCAAAGGAGCTTCCACAGATTCCTCTGCATGTAGGTGTTACGGAGGCTGGCGCACTGAGGCAGGGAACGGTAAAGAATTCTGCGGCTGTGGGTATTTTGCTTGAGAGCGGTATTGGCGATACCATGCGCCTTTCTCTGACGGCCGATCCCGTAGAAGAAGTCCACGTAGCATGGGAGCTTCTTGCAGCTCTTGGCATGCGTCGCATTAAGCCAGAGCTGGTAAGTTGTCCTACGTGCGGCAGGTGTGGCGTTGACATGATTCCTATTGCAGAAGAAGTTACCAAGCGTCTGGATGGCGTTCGTGCTCCAATTTCTGTAGCGGTCATGGGTTGTGTTGTTAACGGACCTGGTGAGGCTAGGGGCGTTGACCTTGGTGTAGCCTGTGGCAAAGGTCAAGCAGTGTTGTTTGAAAACGGCAATCCTCTTAGAAAAGTGCCTGAAGATAAGATTGTTGATGAGTTATTCGCCGAAATCGAGAATCGTTTTGGCAAAAAATAAGTAAACTATACGTATTACTTCATATTGAAAGGAAACTACCTTGAAGCACTGGATGCGCATGTCTTCTTTGTATGCACCAACGCTCAAAGAAGATCCAGCTGAGGCTGTACTTGCAAGTCACCGCCTGCTCCTTCGTGCTGGCATGATTAGAAAGACCGCTGCTGGTCTTTACTCTTATCTGCCACTTGCATGGCGCTCTCTTTTAAAGATTGAGGCCATTATTCGCGATGAGATGGACGGTATTGGTGCTCAGGAGATTCTTGTTCCTATTATGACCCCCGCTGAGCTCTGGGAAGAGTCTGGTCGTTGGGACGTCTATGGTGATGAGCTCATGCGTATGCATGACCGCCATGACCGCCAGTTTGCTCTTGGCCCAACTCACGAGGAAACCTTCACAGATCTTATTAGAAATGAGCTCAAGAGCTATAAGCAGCTTCCTGTAACGCTCTATCAAATTCAGGATAAGTTCCGTGACGAGCGTCGTCCACGCTTTGGTCTTATGCGTGGCCGTGAGTTCATTATGAAAGACGGATATTCCTTCTCGGCAAATCAAGAGTCGCTGCAAGAGTGCTATGACCAGGAGAAGGTTGCTTACCAGAACGTTTGCGACCGCACGCGCCTTAAGGCTCTCCAGGTAGTTGCAGACTCCGGCCAGATTGGTGGAGACACCTCTGTTGAGTTTATGGCTCTGGCTGAGGCTGGCGAGGCAAGCCTTGTTTACTGCGATTGTGGCTACGCTGCAGATACCGAGGCAGCTGCTGCAAAAATCAACGTAGAAGAGCGCGAGTCTGGCAAGATGTGCGAGATTCACACTCCTGGTATTGGCTCCATTGATGATGTTGCTGAGTTCCTTCACGTTTCACCAGCAGCAACTCGCAAGGCTCTTGCACTTGTTGACGGAAACGGTAAGCCAGTTGTGTGCTTTGTTCCAGGTACTCATGAGCTCAATGAGGTTAAGGCTGAGCACGTCTTTGGTGACTATCACATGATGACCGATGAAGAGCTTGAAGAGTATGGCCTCATCAAGGGCTTCATTGGACCTGTTGGTCTACCTGAGGGTATCCGCGTTGTTGGAGACCTCTCCCTTGAGGATACTCAGTGGTGGCTTTGCGGTGCTAATAAGGCAGACTACCACCTTGATCACGTTGAGCTTGGTCGTGACTTTGAGATCAACGAGTGGAAAGACCTTGTCACTTCTCAGGAGGGCGATATTTGTCCTGAGTGTGGTCTTCCTCTGCACGCTGCTCGCGGTATTGAGGTTGGCCAGGTCTTCCAGCTTGGCACCAAGTACTCTTCAGCGCTTAACGCAACCTTCACCGATGAAAACGGCGAGGATAAGCCTCTTGTTATGGGCTGCTATGGTATTGGTGTTTCCAGACTGCTTGCTGCCGTTGTTGAGCAATACAATGACGAGAAGGGCATCAAGTGGCCAGTCTCTGTTGCTCCTTATGAGGTTTCTGTTCTTTGCCTCTCTGACAAAGACCCAGAGATTTGGGATGCAGCAGGTGCAGTAGCTGACGCTTGTGTTGCTGCTGGTCTTGAGACTGTTGTTGATGACCGTGCAGAGCGTCCTGGCGTCAAGTTTGCTGATGCAGACCTTATTGGCTTCCCATGGCAGGTAATTGTGGGCAAGAAGGGCGTTGCTAACGGCATCGCAGAAGTTAAGGAGCGCGCTACCGGTGAGCGCTTTGAGGTTGCCCTTGATGAAGTTGGCTCTTGGTTGGCCGAGAAGATCCTTCCAGAGCGCGAGCTATAAAAAAGAGCGCCTGGTTTTTAACCAAGCGCTACATCAAGCGTCATCATAACGGTAAAGCCTAATGCGAAGGCAAGTACTCCAATATTTGAGTGCTTGCCTTCACTCATTTCTGGAATAAGTTCTTCTACAACAACATACATCATAGCGCCTGCGGCAAAACTGAGCAGATAGGGAAGAATGGGAATAACAAGCTCTGCTGCAAGAATAGTCAACACCGCTCCAATAGGCTCAACTATGCCCGATAAAATTCCCAAGATGAGCGACTTGCCTTTAGAGGTACCGCCTGCATGAAGAGGCATAGAAATGATGGCACCTTCAGGAAAGTTCTGAATGGCAATGCCAAGTGCCAAAGCCATGGCTCCTGCATAGGTAATTTTAGAGTTACCCGAGACCCATCCAGCAAAAACTACACCAACTGCCATTCCTTCAGGAATGTTGTGGAGCGTTACTGCTAACGCCATAAGCGTTGATTTTTGCCAGCTTGTTTTAATACCTTCAGCTTCATCGTCTGTCTCGCCCAGGTGAAGGTGGGGGATTACATGGTCAAGCAGGAGCAAGAAAAGAGTACCTACCCAAAATCCAACGACCGCAGGAATAAACGCAAACTGTCCCATCTCCGAAGAGGATTCAATGGCTGGAATCAATAAACTCCAGATAGATGCGGCAACCATGACACCCGCAGCAAAACCGGTAAGAGCTCGTTCAACCGTGCGATTCAAGGCTTTCTTCATAAACAGGACCATCGCTGCGCCCAGCGAAGTTCCTGCAAAAGGAATCAAAATTCCCTGTATCAGTTCAATATTCATCAAAAACTCCCATAAAGTTTCGTTTATAAGTAATCATTACTACTTGTGTACCCACCATACTTTATGCAAATTCGCTTTATATACCATCAATTACAAAATTGTCGAGAAAAACAGAGCTTTGGTTTGCTATAGTATTTCCCGCACCACGTTCGGGGAATTAGCTCAGCTGGGAGAGCGCATGACTGGCAGTCATGAGGTCAGGGGTTCGATCCCCCTATTCTCCACCACGCATTCTGGCGGCGGCATCTGTCGCCGCTTTTTTCTTACGGGCTCATGGCGCAACGGTTAGCGCAGGGGACTCATAATCCCTGGGTTGGGGGTTCAAATCCCTCTGGGCCCACCAAATACACATGTGGCGAGAAACCCTTTGGTTTTCTCGCCATTTCTTTTACCGAAACTCTCTACCGTTCAATGATTCGATTACGTAATTTATATAAAAGACGGGTACAATAGCCAAAGTGATATTTGATAGATAGGGGATATATGACTCCTGAGACTCGCAAAATGAAGCTTTTTAGTCTGGCACTTTTGATTGGCGGACTTTTAGGTCTTGTTAATGTTGCAGTTCTTGTAATTGGTGCTGGTCCATCAATTGATTCCGCTCTTCTTTTGCTCGCAAGTATGATCTCGCTTCTAACGGGCGGTTATGCTGCTAGAGAGGCTAATGTTCCTAATAGGGCTGTAGCCGCTTATCCCATGATTTTTGGATCGTGTGTGGTGCTGGCCGTTACTGTTGTGGGTCAGTTGATTTTGACTCCTTCTGTAACTTTGCAGTTCATTGAGCTGTTTGCGCTATTGGCAATGGCAAGTGCTGTTGCTCGAGGATCTCATAAAGTCAAAAAATCTCTCGAAGCCAAGTAAGTTGTCTTATTGCTCT
>CAKARX010000066.1:0-7179 GCA_916720745.1 uncultured Atopobium sp. | reverse complement strand
CTGATTTTGTTAAAGAATCTGTACCTCAAATACAGATTCTTTGCACTTTTCAGGCGCGCAATGTTGGAAAGTCATCCTTAGTGAGAAGAGCATGTCATTTGCGCACTTGGCGAGAAGAACGCGCGGTTCAGAGGCCGAGAAACCCGTGTAGTCACAGCTTACATGGCGATCGATGTGGGTGCGGGAAGAGCTCAGCTCTTTCCCAGTTATTCGCTCTTGTGATCTCTGTGGATAAGCTCTTCGAGATGCTCGTGCTCTTCTTCGTGTAGCTGCTTAATTTCTTCGTCGAAGTCTGGATCTTTAGGGGTAATGAGTTCATCTTCACCAGTCTTTGGATCAGTATGGTGAAGCAGAACAGGCTCAAAAAGATGCAGGTACTTTGCAAAGAAAGCAGACATAGTAAGTAGCATGACAAAAATTGCAATACGAGGCAGCGTATTGACCTGCGTCATAATGAGCGAGCCAACGCACAAGAGAGAAGTCCAGCCGTACATCAAAAGAACTGCCTGTCGCTGGTTATACCCATGAGCCATTAAGCGGTGATGGATGTGTCCGCGGTCGGCAGTAGCAAAACTAACATGCGCGCGTGTGCGGCGGACAATTGCCGAGAACGTATCAATAATTGGAATACCTGCAACGACGAGAGGAACAATGATGGTTGTGAGTCCTGCCCAACGAGTGACAGACAAAAGCGAAATTGTTCCCAGAGCAAATCCCAAGGTTAGCGAACCAGAATCGCCCATGAAAATAGTTGCGGGATACGAGTTGTGAACTAAAAATCCAAGTGTGGTGCCTGCGATTGCTGCACTTAAAAGCGCTGCATCGAAGCGACCCGCCCAAATGGAAAGCACAAACATAGTGGTAGAGGCAATGCACGTAATACCTGAAGAAAGTCCGTCAAGGCCGTCGATAAGGTTGATGATGTTGGCGTAAGCAACCAGGTAAATGACGGTTGCTGGGTAGGCGAGCCATCCAAGATCCACAAAGCCGTACGCGGAAAACGGATCAACAACGTTACCGATAATCAGGCCGCCCGCAGCCGCGATGCTTGCTGCAATTATCTGACCAGCGAGTTTCTGAATAGGCTTGAGAGAAAAAATGTCGTCGAGCAAGCCGGTCAAGAAAATTACCGCAAATGCAGCGCCAACAATCCAGAAGTTGACGTTGAGATAATAGCGAGAAGAAAGGGTGATTTCTGTATGTCCAATAATTGCTTCAACGCCATAACGCACCAGCATAGCAACGGCTAACCCAAAGAAAATTGCAACGCCGCCCATGCGAGGAATAGGTTTTTTATTGACTCGACGTGCAGAGGGTTTATCGACAACTCCAAGTTTCCAAGCTAGTTGACGAACGGCAGGGGTAATCAGAGCTGAACCAAGACCAGCTGAGAGGAAAACACAAAACATGGTTACCCAGAGGTTCAAGCCGTATACCCTCCAATAAAAAACAGTATTTAACTGCTAAAATCCATACCATTTAATTGTGCTGCTCATTAAAAAACAAGTCAAGACTTTAATCTTTTTATAATCTCTTTATAGTAAGAATTGTCCTTCTCCCGCGGTCTAAACTGGGTGAACCGACAAGTTTTTTCAGGGAGCCTAATCTCGTGTTCAGTACAGGCATCCTTCGTTGTTAAGGAAGCTGGAACGCTCGAGCGCGGCGCCCACCTTATGAAGGTGGGTTCATAGATGACTGCGGGGAAGGATATTTTTCTGCCTCGGCAGTCTGTGTTAAAGCTCTGACGGCTCGCGGAAACGCCACGCGCCTCCTCGCAAGCCTACGGCCGCTCATTCCGCTCGCATAATCATTGACATACCTGCCCCTGATTGCCACAATAAGTACCGCAACGGGGATATAGCTCAGTTGGGAGAGCGCTGCCTTCGCAAGGCAGAGGCCGAGGGTTCGAATCCCTTTATCTCCACCATGACTTTGACGCGCGCAGAGACCCTGCGCGTTTTTTATACCACCATCTGCCTGGGCAGATACGACGGGAGGCGAGAAACCCTTGGGTAGTGCACCATCACCTAATACCCTTACGTTTTCTGCCTACGACGTCTGTGAACTCTGCCCAAGGCGTTGCCATGCTCAAAGAAACGCTGGTAAAGCGGGCCTTTGTGGAGCTTCAAGCACCATTCGTGTGGCTCGTTCAGCGCTGCACTTCTGGGAGGAGCCTCCTATCTCGGGCGAGGCTGGATCGGGTGCAATTTTCTTCACAGGTTGCCCGCTCAGATGTGTGTTCTGTCAGAATCATCAGATCTCGCAGGAGGGTTTTGGCAAGCCTGTCACAACCGAGCGCCTTGCCCAGATGATGCTTGAACTGCAAGCTCAGGGTGCGCTCAACATTAACCTTGTAACTCCCTTGCACTTCTCGCCACACATAATTGAAGCAGTGACGCTGGCAAAAGAGGCGGGATTGACGCTCCCAATAGTGTGCAATACCTCGGGATATGAGCTGCCAGAGGTGGTGCAGAAAGTCTCGGACGTCATTGATATTTGGCTGACGGACGTCAAGTATGCTGATCCTCAGTTGGCAAAAGAGCTCTCGTACGCGGCGGATTATCCAAAGATGTCTATGGCCGCGCTTGAAGTCATGCACAACTCGGTGATAAGTCGCGGCGGTCGCAAACTTGACGATGACGGTCGCATGCTGCAGGGCATTATTGTGCGTCACCTTGTCATGCCTACGCACGCGGACGATTCCTGCGAGGTGCTCAACCGCGTCTGGAATCTTTGTCATAATGATGTAGACGTATCAATCATGAATCAGTACACGCCTAATGAGCGCATGCGTGCAGCTGGCGGTCCGCTTTCTGGAACGCTTTCTGACGAGGAGTACGAGTTGGTACTCTGCCATGCGGATGACCTGGGCTTTGAGAACCTGTGGTGGCAGGAGGGTGGAACCGTCTCCGAGAGTTTTGTGCCAGCCTTTGATGCAACGGGCGTTGAGGGTCCCGCGCTCAAGCTTCGCTCGGCTCGCGGCATCGCCGCCGACTCCGGCGCTGCTGGCAACGCCGATGCGCCTACCACTACAACTTTCCCCGATACACAAACCGAGGAGTAACCATGTCTGCCGAGAAACCCGAAGAGGTCCAAACCACCACAGCGCCACAGGCGGCCGCGCTTACGGACGCGGAGCGCGCCGAGCTTGAAGCTCTTCGCGCAGAGAAGGAACGCGCCGAGCTCGAAGCCCTTCGCGCAGAGAAAGAGCGCAGGGAGCTCGAGGCGCTTCGTTCCGAGAAGACCCGTGCAGCCCAAGCAGCAGCGCAAGCAGAGGCAGAGGCAGCCGCCGCCGAAGACGCTCAACTGGTTGCAGCTCAGCAGCGCGCCGCACGCAAAGCGGCTCAGCAGGAAGCCGAGCAGATTCGTCGCATTCAGGAGCAGCGCGCCAAAGGCCGCGCCCTTATGGAGCCAGATGAGGACGACGAAGACATTAAGATGCCTCTGGGGCAAAAAATTGTTATTGGAACTGTGGTAATTCTTGCAGTTATTTTTGTTGTAAGCCAATTTATTTTGTAGGACTGCTACTCTAGATATATCGTCTCACCGTCAGTTTTTGACCAATCGAAAAGAGCAACTATGTCACTCACTGATCGTACCAAACCCTCAGACGTTAGCCTTAATACAGACTTGTATGAGCTCACGATGGCTCAAGGTTATTGGGAAGCCGGTCTTGTTGATGCAGAGGCATGCTTTACCGCATTCTTCCGCGAGAACCCCTTTAATGGTGGATTTGCAATTTCTTGTGGAACTGGTCAAATTGCTGACTTAATTGAGAACTTTATCTTTGAAGATGACGACATCGACTACCTGGCAAGCATTAACTCTCCTGGTGGTGGTCGTCTCTTTAAGCCAGCGTTTCTCGAGTTTTTGCGCAACCACAAGCTCAATGTAACCATTGACGCGATTCCAGAGGGAGAGCTTGTTTTCCCACGTGAGCCTATGGTTCGCGTTGAGGGCTCTATTGTTGATTGTCAGCTCATTGAGACCGCTTTGCTTAACCTGGTCAACTTCCAGACTTTGGCAGCAACTAAGTGTGCGCGTGTTATCAAAGCAGCTCAGGGCAATCCTGTCTCTGACTTTGGTCTGCGTCGAGCACAGGGTCCAGACGGTGGTCTGGCGGTTGCTCGCGCCTCCTATATTGCTGGTGCTTCCAGCACTTCAAATGTCCTTGCTGGCAAAATTTACGGCATTCCTGTTTTTGGTACCCACGCACACTCTTGGGTAATGTCGTTTGACACCGAGCTTGATGCCTTTAGGGCATTTGCAAAGTCTAGCCCAACCAACTGCTCACTTCTGCTTGATACCTATGATGTTCACGAAGGCATCAAGAATGCAATCATCGTGGCAAAAGAGATGGAGGAGCGCGGCGAGCGCCTGAGCGCTGTTCGTATTGACTCCGGAGACCTCGCACGCCTCTCTAAGGAAGCTCGCAAGGCGTTTGATGAGGCTGGTCTTCCTTACATTAAGATTTCCGTTTCAAACGATCTTGACGAGTACACCATCCAGTCACTCTTTGCTCAGGGAGCACCTATTGATGCCTTTGGTGTTGGCACCAAGCTTGCTACCTGCGATCCTCAGCCTTCTTTGGGCGGCGTTTATAAGCTAACTGCTCGTCGTCAGTCTGCTTCTGAGCCTTGGACTCCTGTTATCAAGCTGTCCGAGATGGCCTACAAGCGCACCGTTCCTGGCATTCAGCATATCCGCCGCTTCTACGATGCAAACGGCTGCCCTGCCGGCGACATGATTTTCGACCCAGATTACCTGGTCACCAAGAATCCAGAGTCTAAGGCAACCGTGGTAGACATCATTGACCCATACTCCACTCACAAGCTTGAAGGAACTTCTCGCGAACTGATGGTAAGGCTGGTAGAAGGTGGCAAGCGCGTAGGGGAGAGCGAGTCCATTGAGGTTGCTCGCGACCGCTGCCATGCTGCGCTTATGCACCTGGATGCGGCATACACGCGTTTCTTGAACCCTCAGATTTATCCTGTAGGCCTTGAGCGCGGTCTGGCCAATTTGCGTCACGAACTTGCTGCTCAACATCAGGTAAAATCTTCCGAGGAAACCGAGTAGTCCTTTAGGAACTACGCAATCTACTACGTACTTACGCTGCACACGTGTACTGAATTTAAAGGAGAACCATGCGCGAGAAGATCGAGGAACTTGTACGTCAAGCCTTGGCAGACGCCCAGGCTGCGGGTGAGTTGCCTGAATTCCAGATTGATGATGTGGGACTTGAGCGCCCACAGGACTCATCAAATGGTGACTGGTCTTCTACGGTTGCAATGCGTTCTGCAAAGCTAGCACACAAAGCACCGCGCGATATTGCAGCAGCTCTTGTGGCACATATTGCCAAAGATGCTCAGATTGAGCGCGTTGAGGTTGCAGGTCCTGGCTTTGTAAACTTCTACCTGTCTACCGCTGCGGGCAATGAGATTTTTAACACTGTTTGCGAGCAGGGCGCCGATTTTGGTCGTTCTACCTTTGGTGCTGGCCAGAAGGTTCAGGTAGAGTACGTTTCTGCAAACCCTGTTGGCCCTCTGCATATTGGTCACGGTCGCTGGGCTGCACTGGGAGACTCTCTAAGCCGTATTCTTGCCTTTGCAGGCTACGAGGTTGAGCGTGAGTACTACGTAAACGATCATGGCTCACAGATGGATGTCTTTGGTCACTCCATCTCTAAGCGCTATCTGCAGCTTATTGGCATCATGCAGGAGCGCGGCATTGACGCTGACGCCGCCGCCCAGGTGTTGGCCGAAGATCGCAATGCTTACGTTGCAGATGAAGAGGATGCACATCCCGAGGAGCATCCATTTACCGATGAGTTCATCAACTCTCTTGGTGGCAATGCATACGCCGGAGACTACATTGTTGACCTGGGTCTTTTCTTCCTCAAAAATGACGGTGAGGTCTGGGCAGACAAGTCCGAAGATGAGCGCATGGTTGAGTTCCGTGAGCGCGGCTACAAGATGATGCTTGAGTCCATCAAAAACACCTGCCACAACGCTCGTGCCGACTTTGATGTGTGGTTCTCTGAGCGCTCTCTATACGTTAAGGACGACCAGGGTAAAGACGCTGTCGATCGCGCGCTTGATGCTCTTGATAAGCTTGGCTACCTGTATCGTTCTGATGAGGGAGCGCTGTTCTTCCGTTCCACTGATTTTGGTGACGATAAGGACCGCGTGCTCATCAAAACAAATGGCGAGTATACCTATTTTGCTTCCGACGTAGCCTACCACTGGAATAAGTTCCAGCGTGTCGACCACGTTATTGATATTTGGGGAGCAGATCACCACGGATATATTCAGCGTGTTCGCTCTGCTGCAACAGCTCTTGGTTACCCAACTCAGTTTGAGGTTTTGCTTGGTCAGCTGGTTAACCTGCTCAGAAACGGCGTTGCCGTCAGAATGTCTAAACGTAAGGGAACTGGTATCCACTTTGACGAGCTTCTCGCCGAGGTTGGTGTTGATGCAACGCGCTACACCCTTGTTTCAAAGTCTTCCAACCAGATGATTGACTTTGACATTGAGCAGGTAAAGCGTCAGGACAGTTCTAATCCTGTGTATTACGTTCAGTATGCTCACGCTCGTATTTGTTCTATTTTGCGTCGTGCTGCTGGCGTTGACCTGGAAGAGGCTCAGGCGCTTGGCATGGACGCTGTTGCAGATAAGGCTATTGGCTCTGCGGTTGATCTTGGACTGCTCTCTGATGCAGCTGAGCAGGCTCTTGCTCGTAAGCTCTTTGAGTTCCCAGGTCTTGTTGAGGGCTGTGCTCGCGATAGGGCGCCATTCCGCATTACACACTATATTGAAGAGCTTGCCGGCCAGTTCCACGCATTCTATACCGTTTGCCAGGTGCTTCCTTCTGAAGGACGTCCACTTGACGTGGAGCTCTCTAAGGCTCGTCTTGCTGCTTGTGACGCAACCCGCCGCGTGCTTGCAATTGCTCTTAATTTGATTGGCGTTTCTGCTCCTGAGGCAATGTAAACGATAGCTAACTATGTTGTTTTGTCATGATACCGTGCAAGTATTGAATACCTGCACGGTATCTTTAGTGAATTTCTCCAGATAATTTACATATTTCTCCGTTATGTAAAAAATTTTTTAATGTATAAAAGAGATAATAAAATTAATTTTTATTACTCAAATTTTATATTGCAGCATATAAAAGCCTATA
>CAKARX010000065.1:0-7269 GCA_916720745.1 uncultured Atopobium sp. | reverse complement strand
TGTCATAGGTGTGTTCCTTAGAAGCGGAATTTACCTATAGTTAGATTTTTTATATATTCCTATTCATTATTCAGCATATTAAATAAAGTTTATGCATATAAATGTATATCGGTTAGTGAGACCACCTAGCCGTCAGGCAAGATGCTCTAGTTTTCTGGTTGTTTTGACTAAAAGCTATACGATTCCCCAGTAAGACCTATTAAAACCGCACTATTTTGCGCTATTTCGTATGCCCAGACTGAAAAGCCGCCACCAACACGCTGCAGAAACGCAAAAGAACCCTCGCACCTGAAAGATGCGAGGGTTCGTGGTTGAAGCGTTAGTTTACCTACGGGTTAGCGCTCGCCGGCGGCGCGACGCTCGGCGTACTCGGCAGCAAGGCGAGCCTGGATATCGTGTGGCACCTGCTCGTATCCTGCCAGCTCAACGGTGTACTCGCCCGTTCCGCGCGAGAGGGACCTCAGCCTTGTAGCGTAATCGGTTACCTCAGCGTATGGAATCGTCGCTTTAATGGTGGTCTCACCAGCGGAAACACCGGTGCCGGAAGACATTCCCTCTACGCGACCGCGAGAAGCGGAGACGTCGCCCATGACGGAGCCTGCGTAGCTGTCTGGAACGGTAATCTCCAGGTGAGCCATAGGCTCCAAGAGAACAGGTTCTGCCTGGTCAACAGCCTTCTGGAAACCAATGCGAGCAGCTGTCTTGAAGGCCATCTCGTTGGAGTCAACGGGATGGTAGGAGCCCTCGTAAACGGCAACCTTAACGTCAATCATAGGATAACCAGCCAAAACGCCTTCGCGCATGGTCTCCTGGACACCCTTATCGATGGCCGGGATGAAGCCGCGTGGAATGTGGCCGCCTACGATTTCGTCGACAAACTCGTAGCCTGCGTCTGGGTTTGGCTCAATGCGCAGCCAGCAGTCGCCGTACTGACCGGAGCCGCCGGTCTGCTTCTTATGCCTACCCTGAGCGCTTGCAACTCGACGGATCGTCTCGCGATATGGGATGCGAAGCGCAACTTTATGTGCGGAAACGCCGGCTCGCTGCTCAAGACGCTCGAGAAGAACGGCTACTTGTGCCTCACCAATTGCAGAGACAATAGTCTGTCCGGTGTCCTCGTCACGCTCAACCTTAAGGGTTGGATCAGCGTCAGCGGCTTTCTCCAAGAATGCAAAGAGCTTGCCCTCGGTACCGCGCTCATCGGGCTCAATAGCTGTGCGATACAGGGAGTTGGGGAACCTAAATGCGGCGGCCTCGACCTTGCCAGTAACGGAAAGCGTGTCGCCTGTCATGGCCTCAAGCTTAGGAACTACCACGATATCGCCAGCTGCGGCGGTGCTAACGTCGGCCGTCTCTTTGCCGCACATACGATACAGGTGAGAAAGGCGCTCAGGCTTGCGCGTGCGAGCGTTAATAAGCTCAGTACCTGCAGAAACGGTACCTGCAAGCACCTTTACAAAGGTAAGCTTACCGTTCTGTGGATCTTGCAGCGACTTGAAGGCAAACGCAACAGGACGCTCATCATCAGGTGAAATATCAAGTTGCTCGCCATTGACCAGCGGAATACGCCCAAAGTCGGACATAGTTGGGAACCAGCCATCAATAGCGTCAAGCAGGGAGATGACGCCCTCTTCGCGGACACAAGAGCCGGAAAATACTGGAACAAAAATACGCTCCATAAGAGCCTTGCCCAGCAGGCCTTCAAGCTCTTCCTGCGTAATTTCCCCTCCCTCAAGATAGCGCATCATCAGCTCATCGTCGGCTTCAACAACCAGCTCGGTCAGAGCGGCACGAGCAGCCTGCGCTTCTGCTTGGAACTCGGCAGGAATATCGGTGACCTCAGGCTTTCCATCTACCAGCTTACGAGCCTTCTGATGGACAACATCGATGATGCCAGAGAATGCCTCTCCGGAACCCATTGGAATGGTCACTGCACCAAGCGAGGAGCCAAAACGGTCCTGAAGCATAGCCATCGCGGTCTCGTAGTCTGCATCAGGGCGATCCAGACGGTTGATAAACAGTGCGCGGCAGAGAGACAGATCCTCAGCGGCAAACCAAAGCCTGGTGGTAATAGTGCCAGGTCCACTAGCTGCATCAACGACAAACAGCGCCGTCTCAACAGCGCTCATTGCCGCATAGGCGTCGCCTACAAAGTCAGGATAGCACGGTGCGTCAAGTACGTTAATGCGTGTATTTTCCCAGGTAATTGGTGCAATTGTGGTAGAGATAGAGAATCCGCGCTCTGACTCTTGTGAATCGTAATCAAGCGTGGGCTTTGTGCCTGCGTGGCCGCCTAAACGAGTGGTTGCACCCGTCAGATGCAGCATTGCCTCGGCAAGCATGGTTTTGCCCACGCCACCTTGGCCCACCAGGACCACATTCTTTACCTTAGATACATTCTTTTCGGCCATGATGCCTCCTCTGACTGCGGCAAGCAGCCGAGAAGGTCAGCCGATAGGTCGCGCCCGAGTCTAGCGCGATATGCTTCGGCCCTTCCTGCTACTTACCGAACAAGAAAACCTCTAGCTCCCCTACCGTACCGCAAAGCACAAAAAGAGACACCCACCATTCGCTAAACGACATGTAGTGGGTGCCTCAATGTTTCTTCTCGCCAGAAGAATTTTTACTGTTATCGCAGGTAAATGCCATAGAATTTCTCAGCACTACCCGCGTGCATCACAAAAGTTAAATTCTGACTCCTCGGTGAACGGTGTTGTTAAAGATAAGGAAGCCGATAATTGCGTTCACCAGTGACAGCGTGACAAAGATAATGTTTGGCAGAGTCTCGTTAATCACGCCTGTTGACGAGCTAAATGACTCGATAACCGGCAGAATCATCATCATGAACGTGCCGCCAATGACAAACATGGAGCCTAACGTGCCCGCAAGAGAAGACACCGTGACCGAAAGACTCCTCTTGGTAATGTCAACAACAGAAGTCCAGTCAAAGTTTGGTCGGCGGATATCAATGGCCAGGCCAACGTTAGACACCAGGAACACAATGCAAAGTGGCAGAATGACGTTTCTCAGCGCCGTTTCAATGGTGATGTGACCAGGAATCAGGAAGAAAATCTGAGTCAACACGCTAAAGATGAGCACGTAGATCATGTTAACGGCAATCTTTGCGCCAAAGATCTGCTTTGGGGATACAGGCATGGTTGCCATCAGCCAGTTTGAGCGGCCCTCCAGCGAGTACGAAATAGCAGCGGAGTTGGCAGCGCAGAACATCGAGGTGCCAAACCAGGTGGTTATCATGCCAAAGATGGTTCTTGCCAAAGGTAGATAGCGCGGAACCTCGGACGCAGGAACAAAATAGGCCACGATAGACGACGTGCTAAAGAACAGAGAAATAAAGGCGAGAATAACCATCAGCAAGCAGCCAAAAAGCATGTTTATAAAGACTGCTGGATAACCCGTGATGGTCTGAATCTCTTTTCTGATCAGAGCAACAAATGGCGTCGCGGGCTTGGTGGAAATCTGTTTGGTGGTGAACTTCTTCTGGACCTTATCCTCGCTTACCAGCGCATTAATGCGGTCGTTGAAGCGAGAAATGATTGCCACAATTGCTGCAGGAGCTCCAACAGAAACCAGGACAAACAGCAAGAAACTAACAAGGGAGCCAGAATTAAAGAAATCCGCAATCCACAGTGATGGAAGATAAACTACGCCAACTGAACTTGCAACGCTAAAGACGGTGTTCCGGAAGTTATCCACCACACCTGGGACAAACTTGTCTGCATTGAAAGATACCGTAAAGATAAAGAACAGATACGCGACCATAAACAGAAGACCGAACGCTCCGCCGATAACCACGCCGAGTGACTTGAAGTGCAGCTTTGCGGCAAGAGCAGCAACCACAAAAGCCAAGAGAATTGCAGCAGAAACCGCAAGGTTAGGCCCAAGAAGAAGCGCGAACAAGGCACCAATCAAGCGTGGAAGTGTAACAGCCTCAAAGGTGAAGTAAGCCAAAAAGACTGGCAGCATAATGGTGATGGACCAGATACCCTCGGCAGCATACAAAGCGGCGATGCGAGAATAAATAATGGTGCTCTTTTTGATTGGAAGCGACATGATAAAGTCGTAATCCTTGTACGCAAAAAGCACGCCATTGGCCTTTACAAACGTCAAAATAACACCAGGTAGAGCGCCAACAAGAATTCCTGCCAGAGGAAGCAGCCTTGTGAAGCCGGCAATGGCTAGAGTTGTCGCAATGCCGTAAATGTAAACCATCATGAAGATCGCGCCAACAACGGCAAAAATACCACCGACAATAGGCAGGGCATTTGCGCCAACCTTTTTCTCAAAATTCTTTCGAGCACCTATAACCTGCGTAGTCCAAATCATGGTGATCTGAACCTTAAGCAGCATCCAGAACACTTTGAGATTGGAGGGCAGTTTGAGCTCAGAGCGATTGAGAACAGGAACTTGACCAGCGCTTACTTGAGCTGGAATAAACACATCTCCTGAGAGTTGCAGGTTCTGCTCAGGCACATCGGGGCGCTGAGGAGCCTGTGGAACGTTGTTTGCCATGACTAGTTCTCCTTAGGGAAGGAAGGAGGAACTGGAGCGCCTGGAGGTACAGGCGCGCCAGGCACGGTTGGAGCCGCAGGTGCTGCTGGTGCCGCAGGTGCTGCTGGCGCCGCGGGAGTCGCAGGCGCAGCAGGCGCTGCTGGCGCTGCAGGAGCGGCAGGTGCTGCAGGTGCTGCAGGTGCTGCGGGTGCGGCAGGCGCAGCTGGAGCGGCAGGAATGACTGGCTGAACAGCGGCGCCGTCCTTTGTGGTGGCCATATCCTGAGCAATATCAGCAGAAACGCCAGGAGCACCAGCCTCAAGGCCAAGGAAAACTTCCTCAAGAGAGGCGTTGCCGCGAATCTCGTCCGTTTTACCTGCGGCAAGAAGCTTACCCTGACGAATAATTGCAATTTTATTGCAGAGTTTCTCGACAACTTCAAGAACGTGTGACGAGAAGAACACGGCAGATCCGCGGTCGGCAAGCTCGTGCAGCATCTTCTTCAACTCGAAGCTTGCTGCTGGGTCCAGGCCAACAAATGGCTCGTCCAAAATGATGAGCTTTGGCTCGTGGAGCAGGGCGGAAATCAGAACCAGCTTCTGCTTCATACCGTGAGAGTAGCTGCCAATAGCATTTGCCAGGGAATCGGTTATGCCCAGGCGGTTGGCCAGCGTTGTAATGCGCTCGACGCGATTCTCCGCAGGAACGCCAAAGATGTCACTGACGTAATTGAGGTACTTAATGCCGCTCATGAACTCGTAAATGTCTGGGTTATCTGGAACGTAAGCGATGACCTGTTTTGTTCCTACAGGGTCAACCAGCACGTTCTTGGAGTCCACAAAAATGACACCGCCCTCAAATGGCTGAGCACCAACGATGGACTTGATAAGTGTAGTTTTACCTGCGCCGTTGTGGCCGATAAAACCGTAGATGTCGCCAGGCATGACGTCGAGGGAAAGATCAGAAACAGCTACCTTGGAGCCATACTTCTTGGTAAAGTGCTGGACGCTCAACACGGGAACAACCTCGCCAGGAGCCGCTTGAGCTGGGGCTGGGGCCGGTGTAGCGGCAGCTACAGGTGCAGCAGCAGGCGCAACAGCGGCGGGAGCAGCTGGTGCGGGAGCCGCAGGAGCCGCAGGAGCAGCGGGAGGTACGGGAGCATTAGGAACGGGTGGCTGTGGAATGTTATCGGCCATGTTAGTTTCCTTCTTCCAATTTATCTATCTTGTTCACACGAGTGTCTTGAACTTTTGGAGAGCGCTTTGCCCTTCTCAGAGCATCGCGCAAAATCCATTCTACCTGAGCGTTGGTTGAACGCATGTCATCTTGCGCCCAGCGTTCAACCGCCTCCCAGACTTCTGGAGCTACACGAAGTGGATATTGTTTGCGAGATGCCATGGGTTTCTCGCCATACTTTACTGCTGCAAGGAACCGGTGTTAAGCACAGGCTGAGCCTCGGACTCGCCGCAGAGAACAACCATGAGGTTGGAAGCCATGACGGCCTTGCGGTCCTCGTCGAACTCAACAACGCCATTCTCGGATAGCTGAGTGAGGGCCATGTCAACCATGGAAACGGCACCCTCAACAATCTTTTTACGTGCAGCGATGATTGCCTCTGCCTGCTGGCGGCGGAGCATTGCCTGCGCAATCTCAGGAGCGTAGGAGAGATGCGTGAGGCGAGCGTCGTCAACGGTGATACCAGCGACGGAAAGGTTGCGGCTCAACTCAGACTGAAGCGCCTCGGAGACCTCCTCAATATTGGAACGCAGAGTAATTGCAGTATTGGACTCGGACTCGTCCTCCATGTGGTCGTAGCTGTAGATGCTCGCGACGTGCCTGAGCGCGGTCTCTGCCTGCATGGCAACATAGCTGTCGTAGTCGTCGACGTCAAAGAGAGCCTTTGCGGTATCGCTGACGCGCCACACAACAACCTCTGCAATCTCAATTGGGTTGCCCATGCGGTCGTTGACTTTGAGAACGTCACCGTTTAGCGTGCGAGCACGGGTGGAAATGATGGAGGTGTGCACGTTTACACTTGGAGTACCTGTGCCTGTAGCGAGAGAAGAAAGGTCACCCATGTTTGTAGAAAGAGTCTTAGCGTAGTAAGGATTTGCCCAGCGAAGACCCTCGTCCTTAACGGTGCCGATATACTTACCAAACAGCACACACACCTTTGCCTGACCAGGCTGAAGGCTGAATAGTCCGCTCGAAACAAACAGGCCTGCAAAGAAGAATACCAGCGCGCCAATAATGCTTGGGAATGATGGATCTAGGCGAGGATTTCTGTCTGCAGCTATAGCGCTGAGTACAAAACTTACCAAAAACAGTGCTGCAACTGCAAAAAGAGCAATGGTAATCAGCAGGAACAGCCAACCACTCTTGGATTTGATGATTTTCTCGGTGCTCATAAGATCTCCTTTGTGACAATGAGCCTTCTGTTGGCATCATTGTGATATCACATTGATTGCAAGTCAAGAGAAATTTTATTTAAATATTGTTCAAAAATTGCAGGTGAGAGGGTGGTTTTGTTGGCCTCGTCACGCGGCAATAGACGAGCGCTTGGTCGAGCAAGGTGCGTGTGGCGCGTGGCGAGAAGAACGCTGCATGTGGCGCCTGGTGAGAAGGTCGCTGTACGCAACGAGAAGGTCATCTCTTCGAAACAGTCACCGACCTGCAAGGTTTGGATCAAGCGCGCCTGATTTCTGCAAAGAATCTGTGGATTTTGCCTAAATGCATCAAAGATTCTGTGGATTTGCCTGA
>CAKARX010000064.1:0-7290 GCA_916720745.1 uncultured Atopobium sp. | reverse complement strand
AGTTGACCGTCAGAAAACGAAAGTGCTTCCACTTCTTCTGCTGGTAGATGATGCTTTTTCTTACTCACTCAAAGGCTCCAAAGCAGCTGCAAGACAAATAAAATCTTGGCTGGTCAAAACTTCTGCACGCACCGTAGGTGCAATTCCTGTGGCGAGAAACGCCTGGTCTAGCATGTCTTTATCAAAGCCAGAGGCGCTCATTGAATTACGAATAGTCTTTCTGCGCTGAGCAAAGGCAGCGTCAATAACCCTCATGGTATGCAAGAGCTCTTCTTCAGAAAGAAGCTTGGAGGTCACCGGGTTTCTCGCGATGGTGCGATCAAGGCGGACCACAGCAGAGTTGACGCGTGGTGGAGGCATAAAGTTACCAGGACCCACTTCAAACCTGCCAGTAACCTGCGCAAACAAAGACAGCTTTGCCGTATAGGCACCATATGCCTTGGTGGAAGGCTTGGCAGCAATTCTGTCGGCAACCTCAGCTTGCACCATAACTACCGCGCGCTCAAGCGACGGAAGCTCTTGGAAGAACTTGAGGATCAACGTAGCTGCCACCTGATACGGCAAGTTGGATACAAACTTTGTTGGCATCGGGGCGCTCGACGGGGCACTCGGCGCTGCGTCCTGAGCAACGGCAGGAAGCGAGCTGTAAGCCTCGGAGAGCTTCTGCGGCGTGATTGCCAGCGCGTCACCCATGATCAACGCAAATGAGTCTGGATGAGGTTCCTTGCAGGTTACTGCTAAGACTTGCTCAAGCTCAGAGTCCGCCTCAAGCGAGCACACTGCGAGTGCGTTGTCGAGCAAGGCCACTGTAAGGGTACCCAGACCGGGTCCAACCTCAACAACTACGTCGGTAGGCTGAACCTCTGCAAGCTGGACGATCTTCTCGATAACGTGATCTTGCACCAAGAAGTTTTGGCCAAGCCTGTATTTGGTGGCAAGGCCAAAACGTTCCAGCGTTTCTTTAGTGGCGCGCTGATTAGCAAGCCACGATGTCTGATGCGATGCGTGCTCCGACACGATTACTTGCTTGCAAGACGTGGGAACAGAGCGTCTCCCTTAGAGACAGCCAGGCCACCCTGGAGCTTGCCCCATACGCACTCGCTGCGGGTATCGGTAGAGGTAATCTCTGCCTCGTCAAGGCTCATACGGCGCAGGACCTCTGCAGACGTAGTAGGCATGAATGGCATAAAGAGATGTGCGCAAATGCGGATAGACTCAAGCAGCGTATAGATAATCTCTGCAAGCTCTGCTGCGCGCTCAGGGTCTTTTGCCACTGTCCAAGGAGCAGCGTCCTCAATGTAGTGGTTAGCTGCGTGGACAAGCTCCATGATGATGTTCTTAGCGCCTACATAGTCCATATTTTCCATGCATGCGGCGTAGCGGTCATAGATACCCTCGGCCAGCTTACGCAGCGGATGATCTGCAGCAACAGAAGAGCCATCAAAGGTTGGAGTGACGCCCTCAAAGTACTTATCGCTCATGTTAAGAGCGCGAGAAACCAAGTTACCCCAGCTATTTGCTAGGTCAGCGTTATAGACCTGCTCCATGCGCTCGAAGGAAATGCCCGAGTCCTCACCAGGGGTGACATCGGTCATGAAGTAATAGCGGTAGCCCTCAACACCCAGCAGCTCCAAAACATCCTTAGGTGCAATGGCGTTTCCACGAGACTTACTCATCTTCTCAACAACGCCAGTCTCAGAGTTACGAACATTCAAGAAACCGTGAGCAAAGATGTGCTCAGGCACAGCCTCACCAAGAGCCATAAGCATTGCAGGCCAAATGACACAGTGGAAGCGAATGATGTCCTTGCCAACAACGTGCATTTGAGCTGGCCAAAAGCGCTTTCTCATGGCAGCAGCCTCTGGACTGTCATCGCCATAGCCAACAGCGGTGTAGTAGTTAAGAAGAGCATCAAACCAGACGTAGGTTACGTGAGACTCATCAAAAGGAACCGGAACGCCCCAGTCAAAGCTGGTACGGGATACAGAAATATCCTGGAGGCCAGACTCAACAAAGCTGCGGACCTCGTTTGCACGGAAGTCTGGCTCAATGAAATCTGGGTGCTCAGTATAGAGCTCAAGCAGTTTATCTTGGAATGCAGAGAGCTTGAAGAACCAAGACTCCTCAGAGACACGCTCAAGCTCACGATGGCAATCTGGGCAGAGGTGGGCGCCCTTGCAACCAGCCTCTTCATCTGCCTTCTCTACCTGAGTCTCGGTGAAGAAGGTCTCCTCGTGAATGCAATACCAACCATCGTAGGATCCCTTATAGATGAAGCCAGCCTCACGCATGCGCTCCCACAGATACTGGACAGCTTTTACGTGGCGCTCATCGGTAGTACGGATGAAGTCGTCGTATGAGATGTTGAGTTCTTCGTAGAGTCCCTTGAAGAAAGGAACCTGCGAGTCACACCATGCTTGTGGAGACAAACCGTGGTCGGCTGCAGCAAGAGCGACCTTCTCGCCATGCTCGTCCATACCGGTGAGGAAAAACACATCGTAACCAGCAGCGCGTCTAAAGCGAGCCTGGATATCGCAAAGCAGGGTGCAGTACGCAGTTCCCAGGTGTGGCTTTGCGTTGACGTAATAAATTGGGGTGGTAATAAAGTATGACGGCTTGGCCTCGGGCATAATGACTCCCTCTGTGTAAGTTGCAATAACTTATCCAGTATAGAGCAAATGCTGGGCGTTCTTTGTGTTGGTATAGTGATTATGCCTCGTGAGCAAGAATTGCCTGGTATGCCTCATCGCGCGCAATACCAAACTTCTGAGCAAGCTCCTTGGCCAGAGCTGATTTTCTCGTGCCAGCAGCAAGACCAGCCTCTATTGCATCTTCAAGCGAGAGCTGAGACTCTCCTTCTGCCTGCGATGATGTTGCGACAAGCTCTTCTTCTGTGGGAGCCGCGATAACCAGAACACACTCGCCTTTAAGGTTCTCTTTTGCAGCAAGTGTCTCAACAAGGCAAGGCGCCACGTCACGCACCACTTCTTCGTGCAGCTTAGTAAGCTCTCTGACAAGAGCCACCTGCCTGGTTGGAAACACCTCGGCTATGGCCTCGACCGTTGCAAGCACTCTAAACGGAGACTCATACAGCACAATAGTGCCCGGAATTGATGCAAGCTGCTGTAAGCGCTGAACAATCTGTCCATGCTTTCTGGGCAAGAATCCTTCAAAGAAGAAATGATCACTTGCCAGGCCCGATGCAACAAGTGCGCAGGTCACCGCAGAAGGACCCGGAATAACCTCCGTAGCAAGGCCTTCTGAAAGCGCCGCATCAACCAAATGCTGACCCGGGTCAGAGATGCCTGGCATGCCGGCATCTGACACAAACGCAACATGCTGACCAGCGCGAATCCTCTCAAGCGTTGGCTCAATTTGCGACTCAATAATATTTTGATCACAGCGCTGCAGCGGCACATGAATGTCAAATGCCGAGAGGAGCTTTGAGGTCACGCGTGTGTCCTCACATAAAATGACATCCGCTGCTGCAAGCGTTTCTTTAACGCGTGGTGACGCGTCCGAAAGGTTACCAATAGGCGTGCCCACAATAGACAGTTTACCTGCTAAAAGAGTAGATTCTGTCATTACTCGAGCATTCCCCTCTCAAACGTTGCAAGCGCAACGCGTGCGTCCCATGCAGCCAAAAATGCGGAGGTCTTCCAGGTCTGGAAGAACCATGCAGGACACGTATTGTACACTTTGAGCTGGCCGGAAGTGTAAATGCGCTCAAGCGCAATTCTTCCCTCTGCCGTCATAGCACCGTCAATACTTGGCAGTGATGCAGACCACTTGCCCACCATGACCGGCAGACCGCCTGAAGCAGAAGTCTTCAAATACGCTTCGTTTTTATCAATAAGCTGCTGTACACCCCTAGGACCTGAGCAATCAATTCCCTCGCAGGGTTTATCAAGGTGTGCATCAAGCCAAACGTTTTGATAGGCCTGCTGGCTCATAAAACGCCTAAATCCCTGAGGCCAACCACCATCTGGAAGAATGACCACAGGCTCTTCTCCTGCCACAGATCTAATGGTCTCATAAGCACGGCGATAATAGTTTCTAAGCGAGTGACCAGGAATACCATCTGTGAGCTTAAAACCCTTGCGCACACGAGGCTTAACCTCATCGGCTACCTCAATGCCATAAAAACCGCTGCGGTGAGCGTAGTGAAGGGCAAGTTTATGCAGAATAGAAAGCGACTTCTCCCCAGAAATTCTAGTGCGCGGAGCACCACCTGGCTGGTCATTCAAACCATCAGGCAAACCTGGATTTACTGCCAGTACAAAAATAACGTGCAGGCCAAGTTCTTCTGCCCATTCAAGAGCTCTATCAAGCTCAGTGATACAGCTTACATATGGTGTACCAGCAGCTTCTTCATCAAAAACATACCAAGGTACAGAAATTCTTACCGCATTAAAACCACGTGCAGCAATACTGACAAAGTCAGAACTCTGGATAAATGAAGAACGATGCGTTTTAACAAGATTGTGGTAGTCCTCAGCGCCCAGCGCTTTAATGAGCTGAGCCTCATCAACGCAGCCTGTGCGCGCAAACGGCTCAGGAGTTACCCACGGTTCAAGCGTAAGCCAACCAGTTAAATTGACACCCCGCAACGCTCCGTGAGCCATGAAATTCCACCTCGCCAAAAGATAAAACCTCTACATACGTAGAGTATACCCATCGAGGTTGCGTTGCTCGCGCGAGCTTTAAAAAACAACAGGTTACTTCATATTTTTTGAATATATGGCGCAATTGTTAGGGGTCTCATCAACCTCAACAGAAGAGACAGGCAAACCTTCTGCCTCAAGTTGCTCAAACAGATACTTTGCCAAGTTTTCTGCTGTTGTTCTAAACGGCAAAATGGTGAGCGAGAAACCCTCTTCTTGAAGACAGGCCAACGTCTTTTCAGAAAGAGAACCCTCCTCAATCAAAAACGTATGATCAAGGGAATCACATAGCGCGCGGACCTTGCGCTTAAAGACACCAAAGTCCATAACCATATCTTTTTCTGTACCAGACTCACCAAGCTCTGCAGTTGAAATACAAGCGGTTACGTGCCAACGATGGCCATGCAGATTCTCACACTTGCCGTAGTAGTTGGTAAGAAAATGCGCTGAGTCAAAGGCATATTCAGTCTTAAGCGTATACATTACTCGTTGTCCTTTGAACCGCGACCGCGATCATCGCGTCCAGCTCTTCTGTGCCTACGACGTGCAGCGTTTTGTGGCTGAGCATCTCTAGATGTAGCGTTAGATGCACCGTTAGAACCAGAAGCATTCTGTGGGGCGTTCTGGGTCTTCATGCCTGCCCTATCGCCTGGACGACGAGTCCTTTTTGCACGAACTGGTGCCTGTGCCTCATCAGCTTTCTGTGACGTCTGAGGAGCATCTGTCCTTCTAAAACGCTTACCCTGAGGCTGCTTCTGCGCAGGAGCTGTACCCTGCTCATTCTTCTGAGGAGCCTGAGTATTTGCAGTACTCTCTTCTGTTGCGTGATGACGGCGTCGGGTACGACGAAGCGTATCTGTCGCAGCATCAAAAGTACTGGAACCAGGGTTGACCTGAGCATTCTTTGAAGTTCTTACACGACGGGTGCGAGAAGAACTTGGAGCATCCTGCTCTTCTCGGACATTTCTTGACCCAGAATTCTTGGCGCTTTCCTGCCTAGTAGCAGGGTTCTGCTCGGAGCGATCACGCTTGCGCCTTGGAGTCTCTGTGACAAAGAGGTCAGGGTTAATCTCTGGCTCTTCATCAACAATGAGACCGTTTGCTCTATCCAGCTCTGCTAGTGCCATCTGGACCTCAACAGATTCAAGGCGCTCAAGTGCAGTGCGAGAAACGCTGTCTGGCCTGCAAGAACAGCCAAGGTCTTCCGACTTCTGCTGAGCAGCAGGAGATGTGTCCATGTCAGCAAGAGGAATACGAACTACCTTGCCACTCTCAAGACGAAGCGCAATCTCCTCTTTTGGCGTGTTGTACTCAACAATTTTTGCCATACCCAGAGGAGTCTCAATGACAGCGTTGCGCTTTGGAGCACGGTTCTTAAAATCGCGATAGGCTTCAAACTCATAGCGCAAGCAGCACATTAAGCGGCCACACGCACCAGAAATCTTAGTGGAGTTCAGAGGCAAATCCTGCTCTTTTGCCATGCGGATAGAAACTGGCTCAAAAGAGAGACCAAACCTTCTACAGCAGAGCTCTTGTCCACAGTGACCGTAGCCACCAATAACCGCTGCTTCTTCCCTGACGCCAATCTGACGCATATCAATACGCTCATGAAGCTCATGAGAAAGCTCACGAACAAGCTGCCTAAAGTCCACGCGATCATCAGCCGAGAAGTAACACACGACCTTCTCGCCATCAAAAAGGTACTCGACGCCAATAGGCTTCATCTCAAGTTCTTCTTGAACAGCAAACTTCCTGAATACGGGAAGCGCAGCCTCGCCCTTAGCGGCAAGCTCTTCTGCGCGAGATAGATCCTCTTCAGTTGCTACACGAACAACGTCTTTGAGCTCGGCTTTGTTTGTCTTGTACTCAAACTCCTCCTGAGAAATCTCACGAGGATCAGCAACAGCAAGACCAATCTCTAGACCGCGCTCGGTCTGACAAATAACGTGGTCACCTTCAAGAACGCCGGACTCCTTTGGATCAAACCAAAGGTCGCGCGCGGCGTATTCAAATTTCACCGGGACAACGGTGGGCATGTAAGTGCCTCCTTGATATGCAGCAGCATAACCTCAAGGGTTAGCTGGGGAGAAACAGAGCGATCCAGGTTGTATTGAGCCTCTTGCACCGCAGCAAGAGCCCCCAAAACACCCTGGGTATGAGTTTGAGATGCAACGCGATCAATAATGCCTGCTGCATCCGTATTTACTATCTCTTCATCAACCGCTTCGCAACATAAAAGTACGTCGCGAAGAAGCGATTCCAGAATTGCCAACATTTCTATGATACCCGAACGCTCGCGCGCTGTGAGTTCTCGCTTATTTGCCGCCTCAACCTGCTTTAACGCAGCGCTGGTAAGAAAGTCTTCATTTTGAGCAAGCGCCTCTTCTTGGGCACGTCGTACGTCACCAAGAGGAATTTTTGCAGCTTCTATCAGCTCTTTTGCGGAAGTGAGTACATCCCACGAGTCATTTCTGAGCAGATTGCCAAAAACATCAATGAGCTGTCTGCGAATGTTTTTGCGCGTAGAAGACTGCAAAAACTCCACAGCTCTACCAGGGGTTCCTGTTGCTGCAAGCGCAATACGAGCTTCCTGCTCTGTGGCAGAAATCTCTCGCATAATAGCGGC
>CAKARX010000063.1:0-7416 GCA_916720745.1 uncultured Atopobium sp. | reverse complement strand
CGCAGTCGCTCGCGAGCGACAATCCCTTTGTTCACCATGATCTACCTTGGGTAGCAGCGACTCTTCCCGAACTGAAGAAGCTGCTCGACAAAAACGAAGTAGTCTATGTGTCAACAAACAGTCAGATTTTCAAACAGTTGCACATTAACCCTGGTGAAAACGCCGTCGAGCCTTTTATATTCTTTGTTACTTCGGTCAATCCAGCCGGTAGAGTTTTCCCACTTTCAACTGGTGATATGTCTCGTACTGGCAAAAAAGATGGCGATAAAATCACGATTGGTGACAATCTTGAGTTTACGCTTCGCACGGTTCATACCAATAACGGCGACTATGTGCTTGGCCTTAACTACCAGATCCTTTTAGCTCTCAATAGTTACTTCAAGGATTATAAGTAATTTTCGTAGCGTCGTTAAGCTCGCAAACGACAAAGCGTTACTAAACGTGCACGTACAACGCTTGCGCATCATAAACTGCAACAAAAAACTCCCATTCTCGTGAATGGGAGTTTTTTATTTTTCTCGACAGATGATGTTCTGAAACTTTTTGAACCGGTTTGACCTTACTCAGCTGGGCAAAGCGAGAGGGCGGCCTCGTCGGCAATAACGGTGCAGTTGGTGTGAAGCTGCAGGATGGAGGCTGGGCACTGAGGCGAAACGTTGCCGAAGCACATGTCGTAAACAGCCTTAGCCTTGTCCTCGCCGCTAGCCACAATCAGAATGCTGCGCGCGAACATGATGGTCTGCGTGCCCATAGTGTAAGCCTGACGAGGGACGTCCTCCATGCGCTCAAACAGGCGGCTGTTTGCCTGAATGGTGCTCTCGGTAAGGTCAACGCAGTGCGTACCCTTGGAGAAATGGTCGTCAGGCTCGTTGAAGCCAATGTGACCATTGTGACCAATACCAAGAAGCTGCAGGTCAGGATAGCCAGCCTTAGCAACAAGCTTATCGTACTCGGTGCAAGCTGCCTCGACGTCAGGATTAGAGCCGTCGGGCACATGAGTGTTCTCAAGATCAATATTTACCAGGTCAAAGAGGTTTTTGCGCATGAAATAGTGATAGCTTTGAGGATCGTCGTGAGAAAGACCGCGGTACTCGTCAAGGTTATACGTAGAAACCTGCGAGAAGTCCAGGTCTCCCCTCTTGCACCAATCAGCGAGCTGAGCATAGGTGCCAATTGGCGTTGAACCAGTTGCCAGGCCAAGGACGCAATTTGGCTTCAGTATAATTTGTGCAGAAATGACATTTGCAGCTTTTCTGCTCATGTCCTCGTAATCGCGGGTACGAACAATCCTCATGTCTACCTCCAAGACAGAAGTCACAGTTACATTTAGTTTAACATTTGAAGCAAACAAAAAAGTAACCGGTCGGCGAGAAGAACAAATATCTCACTGACCGGTTTTGACCTGTTATATGGCGTGTTTCTGTCGCTATTCTGTCGCGATTCTGACGTGAAGCTAACGCAAATCTGACGCGACGGTAGTTTTCTGTCTGGAATCTGTCAGGAATCTGTCGCGATTCTGACGTGAGTCTGACATAGTGGCGGTTATCTGTCCGGAAGCTGACGCAAACCTGACGAGAATCTGACGCGAAACTGACGCAGGGCCTCCGTTGTCTAGCTCAGAAGCTGCTTGGAAAGATCTTGCAGAGCGTGGAAGCGGTGAGAAATGGCGTTCTTCTCGTCAGGCTCAAGCTCTGCCATGGTCTTGCCTGGAGCATCCTCTGGCCAGAAGAGTGGATCGTAGCCGAAGCCGTTGTGACCCTTTGGCTCGTGGCCAATAACGCCCTCGCAGTCGCCCTCTCCTACCAGCACAGATCCGTCTCTATAGACCAGAGCAACGGTGGAGTGGAAGCGAGCAGTGCGGTCCTCATCAGCAACGTTGGCAAGCTCAGCCAAGAGCTTCTGATTGTTTGCAACATCATTGCCATGCTCGCCAGCATAACGAGCAGAATAAATTCCAGGAGCTCCATCCAGAGCGTCAACGCAAATGCCGGAATCGTCTGCAATAGCCGCTACGCAATCTACCTCGTCAAGTGCAGCCATTGCCTTGATAAGAGCGTTATCGCGGAACGTTTGACCGTTCTCTTCTGGATCAGGAAAATCGCCCAGCTGGCCAAGAGCTACAAAGCTCATACCAGGCATTACCTTAGAGAGGATAGCCTCAATCTCAACAAGTTTGTGAGCGTTGCCTGTTGCAACTACCACGGTTGTATTTGGATCAAAGGTCACAGCGTTAGAACCCTGATTTTCACTGTTTTGACTCATGGTTACTCCCTAAATCCAGTCACTTGATTTTGCAGGTCAACAAGGTGAGCGATGCCAGCTTGACCAAGGTCGAGCAGCTGGTTTAGTTGCTCTCGATCAAACGGACCGCCCTCGCCTGTTCCTTGTACTTCAATTATCTGTCCAGTTTCTGTTCCGACAAGGTTCATGTCAATGTCCGCATGAGAATCCTCGGGATAGTCAAGGTCCAGCAGCGGCTTGCCATTCACATATCCCATAGAAATCGCAGCTACCTGTCCTGTAAGAGGAAGTCTAGGCAAGAGATCCTTCTCGACAAGTGAGTAGAGTGCGTCGTGGAGTGCCACCCAAGCGCCGGTGATACTTGCGGTTCTGGTACCGCCGTCTGCCTGAAGAACGTCACAGTCCAGCGTGATGGTGTACTCGCCCAGGCGATTGAGGTCAACAACGGAGCGCAGCGAGCGGCCAATCAGACGCTCAATCTCCATAGAGCGACCCTTGCGGTTAGCGCGCTCTCGCTTGGTGCGGCGATTAGTTGATGCAGGTAGCATGGCGTATTCCGCCGTGACCCAGCCCGCGCGAGAACTACGACGCCATGCGGGAACGCCCTCCTCGACGGTTGCGGTGCACAGCACGCGCGTGTCGCCAAAAGTGACAAGACACGATCCATCAGCGTTCTTCATAACGTTGCGCTCAAGGGTGACGGGACGCATCTGGTCCCACGCGCGGTTATACGAACGTAAAACTTGCAAAGAAGCGTTAGATTGCAGCGTAGAGTCAGATTTCATAGCGTTCCTTTTCACATCTGCATAGAAAAGCAGTTAATTCTTTTTGAAACGACTCTAGTATACCTGTCTGTACACCGCCCTCTGAAACACTTTATTGTTGCTCTTGTTGGTATTACTTTGTTGCTATTTATTGCTATTTGTTGCCACTGCCTTTAACGTAATGACTAAATATGCATTGATAATGCGTTCTTTTTAGCTCCGATATACGTAATAAAGAAATACACTACAAAACCAAAAAGTGTGAGTAATGCAACAGGCCAAATGCTTGGCTCGATGGCAGTTTGGAACATTTCTACGCTCATAAAACGAATAACATTAAGTCCAAAAATTGCATGAATCACGGTAAAAATACCCGGAAACAAAAAATTACACAGTACGCCAGTAAGCAAACTTTTTGAAAGTATTTCTCGAGAAGCCCCTAATTCATACAGCTTGTAATACCTCTCTTTATTGTCTGCAGCAAGCGAAAGCTGTTGAACTGCCAAAATGACGGAAGAAAATACAAGTAACACAACCGCATAAAAAGAACAGGTGAATACAATAACGCCAAAAGGTCCAGAAACATCCGAAGCACTCATATCCTGTGAAGAAATTACCTCAAAAATTTGAGTGCGAAGAACAACAGCAAAGACAAACATGCACATACCTACAGAAGATAGGGCTGCTGAACACGTCATGGCTTTGGAAGCGTTGCGTGCCACACCTTCAGCTTGACGCACAGAAAATGCGTTTAATCCTCGATACCATATACCTGGAATTTTCTTAAGAACGCGTGGAAGTAACACAAGTGTTGAACGGAACACAAAAAATGATCCAAAAATGGCACAGGCACCAAAAGGAATCATGAAACCAATAAAGGCAAACGGAACCTGAGCGCACACAACATAAACAATTGCCAGCAACAAAACACCTATACATGCATCAAAGATTGCTCGTAAAATTGAAAGTGGTTTTGATGAATCATTTTCTTTTTTTGCAGACATCATCTGCAATAACGTAGACTTCTTTAAAATGCGCTTACTACCCCAGGAGAGCACGAACATCGTTATAAAAAATATTATTGTTGTCACAATGGCACCCAATGGAGAAGCAACAACAACAAATTTCATTGGTAGGGCGTATGACCAGCTTACAATCATTTCTACAAACGGCGAAATAGCAATACCTACTACAATTCCACCAATAAGCGCACTTCCTGAAACCAGAATAGTTTCATATCGCAATATGCTAATGACATCTTTCTTTTCAAGACCCGCAAACTCATATAAAGCAAATTCGGGAAGACGTCGACGAATCAAAAATTTATTTGCGTATGACGTAACATTCAAAAACACCAAAAAAGGCAAAATACCAAATGCTAGGCTGTAATTTGCCTCCGAAACAAAAAGTGAACGGACCGATTCGTCATTCACTAAGGCAAATAAATAATCTCCAGATGCTGCATATGAATACATGAGGCAGGCACCCGTTGCCAATGCAGCAAAATAAACCCCAAAGTCGCTAAGATTACGGCGTACATTTCCAACTACAATTTTTATTAACAAATTCATAGTATATTGCCCTTACTCTATTGGCTTTAACAACATCGTCTTTATATTTATCTGCATTTTTATAATGCGCCACATACCTAATTGATACCATCGAACTAACTTACAAAAAGGTGACGATCTTATAAGAAAAAGAGCAGCCGATAAAAAACGCGACACCCGAAGGCGCCGCGTGAGGTTCCATGGTGGGCGATGAGAGATTTGAACTCCCGGCCTTGTGCGTGTAAAGCACCTGCGCTAGCCGCTGCGCCAATCGCCCGTGACTGTAGAAGTTTATCACAGCTTCTACAATTCTTCGGCGGCAATTACGAATTCAACGGTTTCATTTGCTCAACTTCTGCACGCACTGCCACGCCATCCAGCTTGGCAAGTGGTGTTTCCGTCCGTTTTGCCAGAGCACATGCACTACCCATAGCGTCGCCCATATCGGTAACTGTTGGAATAATGCGAACACTAGCCTGCATCAAAAACGTTGTAGAGATGCAACGGCCAATAACACCCAGGTTATTGATGTGCTTGGTGACCATCGAGCGGAATGGAATCTCGTAATAATCACCCTGCTTGTAGGTGTTTTTGTGGAAAAGACCACCCTTATTGGAGTGAACGTCAATATACCAATCACCACGAACAAGGCCGTCATCAAACCGAGCCTGATTAACGTAATCTTCCTCGGTAAGCATTGTCTGACCTTCAACACGCCAGCTCTCACGAACACCCAAAAGTGAAGCCTGCTCCATAAGATAGCTTTGCTCAAATCCAGGCATCATACGCTGCAAAAACGTAACAAGACGGCGAATACGAGCGTGCGCCTCAACTGTTGCGTTAGAACGTGCGGCTCCTGAAGTATTTTTTTGCATGCTTGCAATGTGTGGACAATTTAGCGCCATGCAACCAGGCTTTCCAGGAAGCGAGAAGATCTGGTAATAGCGCAAGTCCTCTTCTTCAAGAATGCCTGCTTGAATTCCTTCACGGAACTTTGGCTCCAACTTAAAATTCTTCCCCGCAACCATTGCGGACTCAAAGAAATATCCCTCAACCAATGGCGAGAAGTGATCATCAAGTGAGAGTACATAGTCTCTATAGCGCTCCACATCAATGCCACCCATGGTAAAACGCAGACTGCAAACCTGATTGATGCCGTCCTCATCACCAGCCGCAACTGGCACACCGGAAGCTCTAGACAAAACAGCATCGCCTGAAGCATCAATCCATGTTTGAGCTGTTACTGCAATCAATCCTTCAGTTGAGGCAAGAATTGCGTGTGTAATGGTTTTCTCGTCATCTGCATCTGACAAAACAGCAGCTACAAGAGATGTATCGTAGAGGATTTGACCGCCCTTTGTAGTGTAGAGCTGCTCGTATACCTCTCCCAAACGCTCGGGAGCAAACCAAATCATCGTAGTGTAGTCATCGCGTGTTGCATCACCTGAGGCCAAAAGCTGCTGTTCAATGGTAGAAAGAACAGGTAGATGACGGACATACGACGGCATCATAGGGCATACAAGCGCTCGTGTAGCAGAGCCTCCAAGCAAATTTGATTTATCCACAATAAGTGTGGAGAGACCCTCATTAACACAACGGATTCCGCAGGCAGAGCCAGAAACACCGCCTCCAATGATAACTACATCAAAACTTCCAACAACAGGAATCTGCAGGTTATTCCAGGTAATTTCTTTATGATTCATTGTTTCCTCCTGTGTCAGAAACGTTATGTAGTAAACCATAATAGGTGTTAGTAAATGCATGTGCTGCAATTTCAGACAGTGCGTGAATACCTGTTTTTCCCAGTTTAAAAGGGCCAATAGTAAACAGTGGAACAAGGTATTCTTTACTGGTTAGTCCAAGCTGTGTTGTCTCCAAAACATGAAAAAACTCGTGCATCAAAATAAGATTTTGGGCTTCATGAACCTCAAGTTGATTTTGCTTTGCCCACAGCGCACATGATTGCTCATAGAGTGTGATTTCTTTTGTACCAGAAACGTAATCACTAAAATAGCGCTGGTTTCCATATACGCAATCAATATCTTTTTTGATAATGGTCAGGCCTTCATCTTTGCAGATTTGAAAGAAGTCACTTTGACTATGTGACTCTTCAAATACCATGTGTGCAGCGCGCTCACCCTTTGACCAAGCCAAATCAATCACGCGCTCTTTATCCTCTTCAGGAATTCGAGCAGCAAAGCGATCCCACAAGAGCTCTTTACGAGCAAGCTCTTTAGTTGGAAACGGAAACCGTGAAGCAGAGTCAGAGATAAACTCCGCTTCAAGGTTCTCCGGTTTTCTCGCCAAAGTGTGTTCTGCGCTCTGCATATAAGTTTAGTCACCTAAACGAAGTGTAGCGGCAATGATAACGGGCTCGTCAGATGGATAACCGCCCAGCTCAACTGAGGCAAGGCTCAAAATCTGTTCAAGAGAAGTCATTCCAGACAGATCGATAATACGCTTGCCTACCACAACATAGACGTTTGGCAAATTTGCCCCACCGTCGTTATATACGGTCAAGTCTTCTACCAGGGCTGTTACGCCCTTGCGCCAAGAACTAATGGACTCTTGCAAAACCTCAGCATTTGGACGCTGAAGTCTAATAACACCCTCGGAATCAATAAGACGAAGAGCTGTGCGTTTCTTGGTGAGAAGACCAAAGAGCTTCTTTTCTGTTGTGGTTGCAGTATAAGCAAAGAGCTCAGAAGAGTGAGCAACCTCAGAAACGTTTTCTGCACCCTCTCCAAGATTTTCTACTACAAGCTTTTTAAGCTCGTCTGCGCTCAAGCGTGTAGCATTAACGTCTTTACTGCGCAGCTCAGTAGCACCAACAGCAATTGCACGAACAACGTGGCGCTGAG